>NZ_KV810824.1:0-3772 GCF_001812925.1 Staphylococcus sp. HMSC057A08
CCAGTGTTATAATCTACTTAACAAAGTTATTAAGCATAATTCACCAAATCCCCTCACTATCGGAAGTAGTGAGGGGATTTTTAGGTGTGACTATAGTCGCCTATTTTTTCTTATCGTTGCGATTGCGTAGCCAATGCGCAAATAATGCGACGATACAACCACTCGCTGCTGTGGTCATGATGTGAACAAAGTTATCAAGCATAATTACACCTCCTCTCTACGTCTAGATTGACGCCTGAGAGATAGGCGAACTTTATATTATATCATCTCCGAACATACGATGATATATAACTTCCGATAAGTTGAATTATGTTGAACAATTTATCCTATCAATTTTTTTTCTTCCAAGTGTTACCATCTTCATCTTTTAATTCTTTACCTTTTACTTTAAACTTCACAGTACTGTCATCATCTTCTAATTTCAATGAGAAGTTGTTCTTTTCCACTTTCTCAATCTCACCTTTCATTGTTAATCCCATATAAGTTATCTCAGCATTACTATCTTCTATTTCCATTGTAACCTTTTCTCCATCATCTTCTTTATACACCCATTCGCCTTGTGCCTTATCTTCTGCATTTCCACAAGCAGTTAATAACAAACTAACGCTAAGAACTAAAACTAGTATTAAACTTTTTTTCAAAATAATCTCCCCTTTTAAAATTTAAAAACATACACATAGCCAATATTATTTTAATTTTATATATATTGCAACGTTATTTTGTGTTAAGTTAATATTAATAACTTTTTAATTATATAATTTGTAAAAGGGGATTGTTCATATGGAAAAATTAAAAACATTTCTGAAAAAATTTAAATGGTATTTAATAGGCGGCATCGTTCTATTACTTGGCATTATTTTAGTAATTACCTTATTTGTTAAAAATCATAAAATAAATGTAGAAGATGATGTACAAGTCTCTTTCCATGGTTATGAAAAATCTGGCACTGCTGAGATTACAGATAAATCTTATGATAAAGTAATGAATAAACTTTACATACGTGCATTAAAGCAATCAAATTTTAAAAATAAAGAAATTATAAGAATGATAGAGAACAATGAAGGTGAAGATATAGAAGAAGAAAATCTAAATTATGATGAACTTCATCAAATGAGACATGCTTCTAAAATCATGGATAATGTCAATTTTAATATTTACAATAATGAAAATTTATCAAATGGAGATAAAGTTAAAGTACAATTAAAACTCGAAAAAGGGACATCTAAAGAATTTAAATTAAAAGCAAAAGAGTTTACAAAAGAATTTAAAGTGCATGGTTTAAAGAAACCTAAAGAATTATCTGCAAAAGATTTAATTGAAGGTCTCAATCCTAAATTTACCGGCGTGAATGGTTCTGGATCACTTAATTTAATAACTAAAGGCGCTCCTAAAAACTTGTCTAATTTATCTCTCTCAAATTATGAATTTACAGTTCCTAATAATGGTAATTTGAAAAATGGTAATAGTATCAAATTGACTATTCCGCAAGATTTAATAGATGATATAAATAATAATGGTTCAAGCTCATTTAAAGGTAAGAAAACTTATACAATAAAAGCTAATGACCTGCCCGAACTAAATAAACTTGAAAATATTTCTGAGACGCTTGATAGAAATAATAAACTTATTAAAGATGAATATAATAGTAGTAAATACACTAAATATAAGACTGAAAACATAGATAATTACTATAAAGTTGATTATGATGTATCAAGTGATGATTACTTTGATGATGACAAAGAAGAGAGTGAAAAGGTTTCACCTGTTTCTAAAATTGAACCAACAAAAATTACATTGATTACAGCAGTGAAAGTGACTAGAACGAGTGAATATAGTGACCCTGATGTAAATTATAATTATAAAGGATATAAAAATTATAGTTTAGAAAACAATAGACTTGTTAAAGATGATACAACAAAAGAAGTATCTACATCCAGTGACGAAGATTCGATGAATGATTTGCATGATGAACTTACATCAGATGATTATAAAAAATTATAACTTTTATTTACGTAGCCAAACAATATGAAGCATTGATAAAAAGAGAAGCGTAGAGATAATTCGTAATCGAATTATCTCTACGCTATTATTTTGGGATTTGTGTCCTAAGTTCTTATATAAGTGTTACGCCTTGTATTTTTTTATATTTTTATTTAATTTATCTTCTGATGTCATGAATACGAGACATTTGCTCCATTCTTTTTTCTGCAAAACGTTGTGAAGCTTCAAGTGGTGTTTCGTTTTGTTCCCTAGAAATATCAAAAATATGTTTTAATACTTGATCGATACCTTCAATACTTTCTTTTGCACGGTCTTCATTGTAACCATTTAATTCATCTGCAGTATTAATGACCCCTCCACTATTAACAATGTAGTCTGGCGCATACAAAATATTTTTATCCTCTAACATTTTACTATGTGTTTCTTCATCTTTTAATTGATTATTCGCAGATCCACAAACTGCCTTCACTTTTAATTGTGGTATCGTATCATCATTTAAGATACCACCGAGTGCACAAGGGGCAAATATATCTGCCTCAACTGAGAATATATCGTCAGGTTCTACAAACTGAGCATCAAAATCATCTACAGCACGTTGTGCATTATCTTTATTAATATCAGTGACAATTAAATTCACACCATCTTTACTTAATAAACGACATAACTCATAAGAAACATGGCCAACACCTTGCACGGCAACAGTCTTACCTTCTAACGATTCATCATCAAATTTTTCTTTCGCTGTACGTTTCATAGCAATATAAATACCATACGCAGTCATTGGACTTGGGTTACCTGCAGAACCAAATGATTTACTAGTACCACAAACATATGGTGTTTCTTTATAGATTAAGTTCATTATGTATTCTGAAGTACCAACATCTTCAGCTGTATAATAACGACCGTTTAATGTATTAATATAACGTCCTAAAGCTCTATAAAATGCTTCTTCATTTTCTTTACTAGGAGCTCCCATCACTACTGTCTTGCCTCCACCTAGGTCTAAGCCAGCAGCAGCATTCTTATAAGTCATTCCTCTAGCTAAATTCATAGCATCTTCAATGGCTTCTTGTTCTGATGCATAGTCATTTCTGACACGACAACCACCTAATGCCGGACCAAGCGTTGTATCATGAATGCAAATTATTGCTTTTAGTCCTGTAGCTTTATCTTGGCAAAAGACGATTTGTTCGTAATCTTTTTGCTCCATTGTTTCAAAAATCATTGAAAATACCCCTCTCTTATAATTGACATCCGTTAACTTTTTACCCTAATATTTTACAAATAATCTCAACTTGGAATACACACAATATTAGTTATATTGAGAGTTATAAGAAAATTTTAAAATTAATATAACTTCTATTATTCTAAATTAAAAACGAGCCTAGGATAAAAATCCCAAAACAAATAGTAAAGAGGTGGTTCAATCATGAATCATCTCTTGTTATTGATAAATGGGAATGATTAAAATGGAATCCAATTAACATGATGAATATCATGGTTCAAATTATTGATAAAAGTTTTAAAGAAATTACAAAATTAGAATTACATGAATTATTTATTGGTAATATTGTTTATATATTTATTTTCTTAGTTCTTGTTGTATTTGTCTTCAGAAAGAAAAATATCTAAATAAGTTCAATATAACTTGTGATTAACAAGTAACATACTAAGTCTCTCACTACTACTATTATGAGGGGATTTGAATGTACTTATAATTGACATTTCATGAATATCAATTTTGCATTCCTCTACTAACCAGTGTTATAAT
>NZ_KV810825.1:0-46282 GCF_001812925.1 Staphylococcus sp. HMSC057A08
AAAGCTTTTAAACTTAAACCTGACTGTCATTGTACATCGAAATATCTGAATAACCTCATTGAGCAAGATCACCGTCATATTAAAGTAAGAAAGACAAGGTATCAAAGTATCAATACAGCAAAGAATACTTTAAAAGGTATTGAATGTATTTACGCTCTATATAAAAAGAACCGCAGGTCTCTTCAGATCTACGGATTTTCGCCATGCCACGAAATTAGCATCATGCTAGCAAGTTAAGCGAACACTGACATGATAAATTAGTGGTTAGCTATATTTTTTTACTTTGCAACAGAACCGAAAATAATCTCTTCAATTTATTTTTATATGAATCCTGTGACTCAATGATTGTAATATCTAAAGATTTCAGTTCATCATAGACAATGTTCTTTTCAACATTTTTTATAGCAAATTGATTAAATAAATTCTCTAATTTCTCCCGTTTGATTTCACTACCATAGATTATATTATCATTGATATAGTCAATGAATAATGACAAATTATCACTCATAACAGTCCCAACCCCTTTATTTTGATAGACTAATTATCTTCATCATTGTAAAACAAATTACACCCTTTAAATTTAACTCAACTTAAATATCGACAAATTAAAAAACAATAAAATTACTTGAATATTATTCATAATATATTAACAACTTTATTATACTGCTCTTTATATATAAAATCATTAATAATTAAACAAGCCTTAAAATATTTAACTTTTTTGTGATTATTACACATTATCTTATCTGCTCTTTATCACCATAAAAATAGAAAAAACAAGATTCCTAAAGAATATAGGAATCTTGTTTCAGACTGTGGACAAACTGATTTTTTATCAGTTAGCTTATTTAGAAAGTTTTATTTAAATTACAGTTTCTATTTTTATTAGATCACAATTTTATTTTAGCTCTTGTTCAAGTAATCATTTTTCGCCAAAAACTTTATACTGAATAGCTTCTACATTAAATACTTTGTCAATGAGATCATCTACATCTTTAAATTCAGAATAATTTGCATATGGATCTATAAAATAAAATTGTGGTTCTTTACCGGAAACATTAAATATTCTTAATATTAAATATTTCTGCTTATATTCTTTCATAGCAAACATTTCATTTAGCGACATAAAAAATGGTTCCTCAATACTAGAAGATGTAGATGTTTTAATTTCAATAAATTTTTCTACAGCTTTATCTGTATTTGTTGGATCAAAAGCTACTAAATCATAGCCATGACCGTGTTGAGAGCCTGGATTATCATTTAAAATATTCCTAAACTGTTCTTTCTTATCTTCGTCTATTTTATTATCAATTAGCTCATTAAAGTAATTTAGCGCTAATTTTTCTCCAACTTTACCGGTTAATTTATTCTCTTTATTTGATTTTTCAATTTCTGAATCATTTTTAGTAGTCTTTGATACACCTTTTTTATATTTTGGAATTATTCCTTTAGGTGCTTCCACTTCCTTGAGTGTCTTATCTTTTTGTGCTGTTCTAATTTCTTCAATTTCGCTGTCTTCCTGTATTTCGTCTATGCTATTGACCAAGCTATCATAGGATGTTTTTGTAACTTTTGAAGCTAATTCATTAAATAGTTCTAAAAATTTCTTTAAATCCTCTAGCATATCTTCTTCTGTGAATCCTTCATTCAAATCATAATATTTGAATCTTATTGATCCATGAGAATATCCTGATGGATAATCATTTTTTAAATCATAAGATGAATCTTTATTTTCTGCGTAATAAAATCTTCCAGTATTAAATTCATTTGATGTAATATATTTATTGAGTTCGGAAGATAAAGTTAATGCTCTTTGTTTTGCAGCATTTTTATCCCGCGGAAACATATCACTTATCTTTGACCATCCTTGATTCAAAGATAAGTATATGCCTTCTCCTTCCGGATGAAAAAGATATACCAAATAATATCCATCCTTTGTTTCTTTTGTTATATTCTCATCATATATTGAAATCCAAGGAACTTTACTATAGTTCCCAGTAGCAACCTTCCCTACAACTGAATATTTATCTTCTTTTATATGCACTTTTAACTGCTTGGGTAACTTATCATGGACTAAAGTTTTATATAGATCACCTTTATCCCAATCAGATTTTTTAACTACATTATTGGTACGTTTCTCTTTAATTAATTTAAGGACCTGCATAAAGTTGTCTATCATTTGAAATTCCCTCCTATTATAAAATATATTATGTCTCATTTTCTTCAATATGTACTTATTTATATTTTACCGTAATTTACTATATTTAGTTGCAGAAAGAATTTTCTCAAAGCTAGAACTTTGCTTCACTATAAGTATTCAGTATAAAGAATATTTCGCTATTATTTACTTGAAATGAAAGACTGCGGAGGCTAACTATGTCAAAAATCATGAACCTCATTACTTATGATAAGCTTCTTAAAAACATAACAGCAATTCACATAAACCTCATATGTTCTGATACATTCAAAATCCCTTTATGAAGCGGCTGAAAAAACCGCATCATTTATGATATGCTTCGCCTCTCATAATCTTAAATGATCGATATACTTGTTCGATTAAGACGACGCGCATCATTTGATGTGGGAAGGTCATTTTGCTGAATGAGAGTGCGTAGTTACTGCGATTTAAGACGTCTTGATGGAGTCCGTTTGATCCCCCAATGACGAAGACGAAGTCGCTTTGTCCTTGTGTCATACGTTGTTGGAGTTCTTTAGCTAACCCTTCCGATGACAACATTTTACCTTGTATTTCTAATGTAATAACGGTGGCTTGTGGTTTAATTTTGGCTAATAATCGTTGTCCTTCTTTTTCTTTGACTTGTTCAATCTCTTTATCGCTCATAGTTTCAGGTGCTTTTTCATCCGGCACTTCAATCATCTCAATTTTAGAGTATGCTCCGAGTCTTTTTTCATATTCAGCAATCGCTTGTTTCCAGTATTTTTCTTTTAATTTGCCGACAGCTAAAATAGTAATCTTCATTATAGTCCTCCGTGTTGATAATAGTTATTCGACTTATCCACAAGTTATCAACTTGTTAACAGAATTCCCTCTAATTATAACAGGAATGCATATAAATTCTGTGGAAAATTTAAGATTTATCTACAAAAAATGTCACATATACACTATTTTTGTGGATAAGTCTGTGTATAATGTGAGTATTTCTGTGTGTATTATTCACAACAGGGGATAACTTTCTTTAAATTTGGGGATAACTTCACGACCGTCTTTTATATTTATTCACAGATTCTAACTAAATCGCACTATTTATCCACCTTTTAATGAATATTCATGTATAGTCCAATTGTTAGATCATATCTTTAATTTTTCAAAAAAAAAGAGCTTAATAAAAACCTCATACTTTCTTAAGATTTTCATTAAGCTTCATACTTCTTTTCAATTTTATAACGTATAAATCGGTGTCGCTTGTGCTTTATCTGTATCACATAATAATACTTCTCTTTCAGTATCGATATCATGTTCATTTAATACTTGTCCAACACTCATGCGTGCTAAATCTTTCATATTATTATCACGAGATAAATGTGACAGATAGATACGTTTCGTATGACCTGTAATCACATCCGCCATCGCATGTCCTGCATCTTCATTTGACACATGTCCCATATCACTTAAAATACGCTGTTTCGTCTTCCAAGGATAACGACACATGCGTAACATATCCACATCATGATTACTTTCAAACATAAACGCGTCACTACCTTGAATCATACCTTTCATTCGGTCTGACACATAGCCAGTATCTGTAATCATCGTAAATTTTTTATAGTTATTATGGAAAATGTAAAATTGTGGATCAATCGCATCATGAGAGACATTAAATGATTCTATATCAAAACCTGCAATGGATTTCGTTTCATACGGATTGAAAATAAATTTTTGATCCATTGGAATTTTATCGTCTTTTTTCTCAATCGCTTTCCACGTTTTTTCATTCGCATACACGGGTAAACCATATCGACGTGCAATGACGCCCAGTCCTTTAATATGATCGCTATGTTCATGTGTCACTAGGATGCCATTCAGATTCTTCATATCTCTATCAATCTGGCTAAATAAATTTTCCATCTTTTTACCCGTAAGACCGACATCTACTAATAGACTGCCTTTCTCACTTTCTACATAAGTCGCGTTTCCTGTACTACCGCTTGCTAATACGCTCATTCGAATCAAGATGGTTCATCCTTTCTCATTATCTTAAATTTTAATTATTTAGAGTGCCTTCAGTCTAATTATTTTATATTTGCTTTTTTTCTAAAAAAATATAGTTTCGAACTTGTATCTTTGTTCGAAACTTTCCGCTCTAAAAGTACTTTTATAATATACTATACCAATCTGTAACTAGAAATTCCAATTCTCTGTTTATATTAACGATTTAAGAGCAAAACAACGGGTAAATTTGATCGCTGTTTTGCTCTATTTAAAATGCATCACTTTTTAGTTATCAATCACTTTGGGATTGACTGAAGTGGCTTCAACATAATATTTTTTCGTTTCTTCTTTACCTTTATGTTTCACTTTGATTTCCCAGTTTGCTTGTAGTAATTGAACGTTGGTTTCTCTTACTACTGAGTAATATCCTAGTCTAGCATCTAATACTTCATCGCCAGCTTTTAAGTAACGATTGAAATACAAGCTTTCAATTGCTTTACGCGGCGTAATGACTTGCTTCTTAGGATTATTGTCACCTTTTGCAGGTTCAATTTTACTCATTAATGTTTGTTTATACGTGGTCGCTTTACCATCGTCTATATTAAAGCGAAGCCGTGCTTTATTGTTATTAAGCAATGGGTATCCATCATATGTTTGTTCGTAAGTGACTGTATTTGAATTCATATCGCCAAGTTGATAGACCTTACCATTATAAATATGATTGATAATGTAATCTTTTAAATCACTAAGATTACGATCACTTACATTTACAGTATTATCTACCTCACCGCTTAATGTGAAACCAGAATCACTTGTTTCTAATGAAGATTTATTTTCAGCGTATGATTTAAAGTTCTTAGAAGTAGCAGTAATCATTTGCATCTTCGTACCACTTACATCTTTATTTAATACATCTGTCGATACTTTAATCTCTTCTTGCTGGAAGTTGACTTCATTATCGCTTTCAGTTTCATTAATTTGCGATTTAGTCACCTTATTAATATAAATCAGAATGAGAAAGATATTGACTAGAACAAACACGAAAATAAACAATGTTTTGGTTAGTTTCCAGTTCATTTATTCAAGCCTCCCATCCTGATATACATACCACTCACCATCATACTCAACATACCACGTTGGAATAAATACACTATTCCGTTGTACTTCGATGTCATCTTTATCTGGCTTATCATCTTCTTTATAGCCAACAATCATATTCGATACTTTTTCAAAATCAATGTTATGATTATTTGCAAGTGTCGCACGCACCGTTTCCAAACTATCTAATGATGTCGTTGCACCTTCTAAAGGCACGCTTGAACGTAGAAGAGCACGTTTATAGTCATAAATTCCTTTCTCTCCCCAAGTCACATTAATTTCATTCAACTGTTGATCATTAAATGTAGGATGTCCATTGAGGAATAGTTGATAGGTTAATTCTCCTGACATATTATCTGTATCGAACAGACGGAAATCATCGTTAAAGAAACCACCATGATTATTAATATATTCGAATGTACTTGGGATGGAAGTATCCATATCTTTCGAACCTGATTCATCTTCCGATAAGTTTTTATAATGGTACTTTTTACTGTCATCATTATAGTTTGCGACGCCAGTATTATTATTATATGTGGTTGAACCACTTTTTCCACTTCGAATAATGACAGAATCATCAAATAAAATTGAGTTCATCGTTTC
This sequence comes from Staphylococcus sp. HMSC057A08, assembly GCF_001812925.1. NCBI lineage: Bacteria > Bacillati > Bacillota > Bacilli > Caryophanales > Staphylococcaceae > Staphylococcus > Staphylococcus sp. HMSC057A08. The sequence continues at coordinate 5,873 of NZ_KV810825.1, forward strand.
GACTGAAATCGTATCATATACCATACGATATGAGTGTAGGTCTTTTGGATGTTTCGGCGCAAAAATATGCGTTGATTTATCAATCGTTGTCTTATTCGTAATCACTTCCGAATAGGTTTCCATATCTTTTTCTAAATGATGAATGGTTTTAGTAAATGGCGTTGCCTTCGCGTCTATCGTCACTTTCATGACTTGTTGATGATGTTTACTCAGCGCATATAGTTCTAGATCACCCTTAGAATTTTTATCCATTAAAATCCGATTAAAGCTAAAATGTTTAGGAATTTTAGCTGAGTTATTAAGTACTTGACCTAAATAGGTGGTTAATGGCATATCATACGTAAAATCCAATACGACAAAATCATGGTCTAATATCGGGGTTTGCAAATTATACCCTTTTTGCATCAATTCTACTTTACTCACTTCATGATTTTTGAGTGGGTCAATAACTTGAGCGAGTTGAGATCTTGATGGTGCAAATCCTTTGACTTTATCCCCTTTAACTGACACAACTTGATAAGGTGAAATCACTGTGTCCATCTTTGCAGCTAAAGGTTTACCAATGGTTTTAGTATTATTTTTTTTACTATCCGCGCTGTCTAAATTATTTAAATCTGGAGTAAAGTTCCAAATCATATACGTAAGGACAATACTCATCATGACTAAAAGAAAAAGGATAACTGATTTAATATGTTCCTTACTGTTCATCCCAATCACCGTCGTCTATCACTTCACATGGAAGCGTAATAAATATCGATGTGCCTTGTCCTTCAACACTGTTTGCCCAGATACGACCATTATGTGCTTCGACAATTTCTTTTGAAATGGCCAGTCCAAGACCCGTACCACCCATTTTACGTGTACGTGCTTTATCTACGCGGTAGAAGCGATCAAAGATTTTATCTACTTTATTAATTGGAATACCGATGCCATTATCTTTAATACGAATGGTCATTCGATTATAAAGTGCATTTTGTTTCACGTGGAACTCGACACGTTTATCTCCACGAGAATATTTCATCGCATTCGTAATGACGTTATCAAATACTTGCGTCATCTTATCTGGATCTATTTCTGTGAAAATTGTCTCATTTGGAATTTCACGTACAAACGTTGTATCTTTCGCTGTCATTTCATGTCGATTAATAATTTTATTAATAAACATATTAAAGTCGACAATTTCTTTTGTAATTTGTTCTGTCTCATTATCCATTTTAGATAATTGAAGTAAGTCATTGACCAGTCGAATCATACGTTCTGTTTCTTCACGTGTGACTGAAAGGAACGATGGCGCAAGATTTTCATCTTTCCAAGCGCCTTCTTCAAGTGCTTCAATATAACTATTCATTGATGTTAATGGCGTACGTAGCTCGTGTGATACATTGGCAACGAATTCGCGACGTTCACGTTCCACTTGTTGTTGTTCTGTAACATCGTGTAATACGGCGATATAACCATTAACAAATCCCGTATCTTGTACAATCGTGCTAAAGTTGACACGTGCAATAATACCTTCTTCTTCGTTCATATCAATTAAGATACTATCATTATTCTCTTGAATTTCTTCTAATGAAAAATCGCCTTCTATTTTTAAAACATTTAGCATGTAATAACCAATGAGATCTTCTTTCGCCATACCTAACATTTTAATCGCCATATCATTCACAATACGAATACGACCACGTCGATCCGTCGCAATGATACCATCACTCATATGTGTGATGACAGAATCGAGTCGACGTTTTTCACTTTCTGTATTCGCTTGGGCTTCTTGTACACGTTTAGAAAGATTATTAAACGCAAGCGCAAGTTCACCAATTTCGTCATTGCCATAAATCTTAACACGCTGTGTATAGTTCCCTTTCGACATTTCAACTGTTTGGTTACGCATATCTGTAATCGGTCGCGTAATCTTTCGCGCAATAAAGAAACCGAGTATGACCGTGATAAATAAGGAAATAGCCGTACCAATAATAAAGATTTGATTAATATTGTTAAGCTGGTTATATACATCATTAATATTTGACTCTATGTAAATATTACCGATCACATCATTGCCATTCTTAACTGGTAAGTTGTAAATCCAAATCCGTTCTTTACCATTACCATAGTCTTTTAAGACGTTATGACTATTTGCTTCGCCAAGAGAGATTGCTTTTTGAACAGAATTATCATTCACTTTTTGATTAATTAAGCTATGTGATGATAACTTCGCTGTAGCCATTATAATTTGGTCTTTATCAATAAAGCGGATTTCTTCAATCTCTTGTCGGTTAGCGTATTCATTCAGTAGCGATTGAACTTCCTTTTGTGCATTTGAAGGATTGTCTTTATAAATACGCTCAATATTGACTTCGAGTTGTGTCGCATATTGTTTAATGTTCTTCATGAAATTATTGGTTAATTCTTTTTCTAAACTATTAGTGAAATACAGACCAATAATCTGCATTCCAATAATAATCAGTAAGACATAAACAATAACGAGTTTTGTGTGAAGGGATTGGAGTTGTTTCAGCCACTTCATCGTTTGCAACTCCTAATCATGTTGTTGGAGGAAGTATCCAACGCCTCGACGTGTCACTATATATTCTGGATGAGATGGATCGTCTTCAATTTTTTCTCTTAAACGACGAATGGTTACATCCACTGTACGAACGTCTCCAAAATAATCGTATCCCCAAACCGTTTGTAGTAAGTGTTCACGTGTCATAACTTGACCCATATGTTTTGACAAATAGTGGAATAATTCAAATTCACGATGTGTTAATTCAATATCCTCACCACGTTTTTTAATTGAGTAAGCCTCAGGATAAATTACGATATCTTTAATCGCAATTTCATTCGTTGTACCTTCTGATTCTTGCGCAGGTTGAGCGTAGTGACGTCTTAAATTTGCTTTCACACGTGCAATTAATTCACGTGTGCTAAATGGTTTCGTCACATAATCATCAGCGCCTAATTCAAGGCCCAATACTTTATCAATTTCTGAGTCTTTCGCTGTTAACATAATAATTGGCATGTCATATTTTTTACGTACTTCACGACATACTTCCATACCATCACGACCAGGTAACATAATATCTAACAATACGATGTCTGGCTCTTCTTCGTAAATTAAATCGACGGCATCATTACCATCATAAGCGCAATGCACTTCATAGCCTTCTTTTTTTAAATTAAATTCTAAAATATCCGCAATTGGCTTTTCATCATCAACTACAACAACTTTTCTAGCCATATCTATAAACCTCATTTCTCAAATTGTAGTTCAAACCTTAATGTTTATTATATTTTGAGTAAAACATATGGCGCTATCTTACGTCTTAACGCACGTTTATCTACTATATAATTTAACATTAATATTCACTTAATTCTATTTTCATATTTAAAATTATAGAATAACATTAATTTAAAGTTTACCACGCTCGTTTTATATTACAAATAAGTTGAGCGCCTTGAATATTGGACAAAAGTCGTAGGAAGACTGAAACGGTACATTGTTACAAAATGATGATAGCGGATAGTCGTTGAAAATTAAGAGTGATATATAAAAGATGTATAAAAAAAGAGAGAAATATTAAAAATATATTGCGACGTCATCTATTTGTAATACACACATCGCTTTACTCATGATAACGTCTATATATTTATAAAAATAAAGAAGCAATATTAAAAAAGTATAAAAAAAATGCCTACCCTTTTGGATAAGCAATACGGTCTCGACGGGAATCGAACCCGCGATCTCCTGCGTGACAGGCAGGCGTGTTAACCGCTACACTACGAGACCTAAAATGGTGACTCCTACGGGACTCGAACCCGTGTTACCGCCGTGAAAGGGCGGTGTCTTAACCGCTTGACCAAGGAGCCGTTCTTAAGCACAAGATAGATTATAGCATAGCTTTTATTTTAAAGACAAGAACTTTTTTACATAATTTTAATATTTTTTTATAATTCCTTAATTTTTGGAAAAAAAGAGTTATATTGAAGGTAGATTACGTGAGAATATACGTTTTTTATTTACTTTTACATTATTCATTCAAATTGAAATGAGATGGTTATCATTATCTTATTTTATATATAAAAAACGTTGCTAAAGTGAGTGACTTTAACAACGTTAAATGTATACCATTAAATGCTTTATTATTAATGGGCTTCGAAAAGCAACCCGCTCGTCAATCGTATGCTCATCTTAAAATCAAAAATCGATTTTCACTCTTAGCACGTTATTACTCTAGGTTTATATGCTTTTCTTACCATAATTTTTCTAATAGGTTTGTTTGCTCACGGTCAGGGCCTACAGAGAAGATTGAAATATGAACGCCACATAATTCAGAAATACGTTCTAAGTATTTACGTGCGTTTTCAGGTAACTCTTCTAATGTACGACAACCTGTAATGTCTTCCGTCCAACCAGGTAACTCTTCGAAAATTGGTTTACAACGACGTAATTGGTCTAAGTTTGCTGGATATTCTGTGATTGTTTCACCATCTAACTCATATGCTGTACAGATTTTAACTGTATCTAAACCTGTTAACACGTCAATTGAGTTAATAGATAAGTCTGTAATACCACTTACACGGCGAGAGTGACGTAATACAACTGAGTCAAACCAACCTACACGACGAGGACGTCCTGTTGTCGTTCCATATTCACGACCTACTTCTCTAATATGATGACCATCTTCGTCGAATAATTCAGTAGGGAATGGGCCATCACCTACACGAGATGTATAGGATTTACATACACCAATTACTTTAGATACGAAGGTTGGACCCACGCCAGTTCCTACTGTCACGTTACCTGCCACAGGATTACTTGACGTTACGAAAGGATATGTACCATGGTCGATATCTAACATAACTCCTTGTGCACCTTCAAATAAAACTTTTTCATCAGCTACGAAAGCGTCATCTAAAATTTTAGCTGTATCTATAACGAATTCTTTTAAACGTTGACCAGCGGCATAGTATTCATCGAATATTTCATCAAAGTGTGGGCACGTTTCATTAAACATCCCTTTGAAATAGGCATTCTTAATTTCAATATTTTCTTTTAAACGTCTTTCAAATGTATCTTTTTCTAATAGATCAGCCATACGAATACCAATACGTTGTGCTTTATCTACGTAAGCTGGTCCGATACCTTTTTTCGTTGTACCGATTTTATTATCGCCGCGACGACGTTCTTCATATTCATCTTGTGCTAAGTGATATGGTAAGATGACTTGCGCACGGTTTGAAATACGTAGATTATCTGTAGAAATACCACGTTCATTTAAAGCGTCTAATTCTTTTAATAATGCAACAGGATCTACAACCACACCATTACCAATCACTGCTAATTTATCTTTATAAAAAATACCTGATGGTACTAAATGTAATTTGTATGTTTCTCCACCAAATTGAATGGTATGGCCTGCGTTATTTCCACCTGAAAAACGCGCAATCACATCTGCTTGTTCTGCTAAGAAATCTGTAATTTTACCTTTACCTTCGTCTCCCCATTGTGTCCCAACTACTACGATTGATGACATGTGAGCACCTCCAAAGTTTTCTCAATTAACCACTAAGTATTCTATCAATACGTTTCATATAATGCAAATAAAAATCGAACATTGAAAATAGCATTCACATCAGTCAAATCAATATGTATATTTTATTAAAAAACCTTTAACATTGTTAATTTACCAGTATTTCAATACAGTTTTACAAATGTTTAATACACATACTTCACTTAACTTTATTTTTCAAAAATAAAATAAAAACCGTACATTTATATTAAAAATAATAATAATGTACGGTAAAAATATTTTTATGACATGTCTGCATGTGCATAATCAATGTCTGTAAATTTATTATATTGTTTCATAAAGTGTAACTTCACTGTGCCTGTAGGGCCGTTACGTTGTTTTGCAATAATAATTTCAATCTCACCATTATCGTCATTGGATTGAGGTTCGAACTGCGTACTATCGTCATCTTCTTCACCATCGCCTCGATTATAGTAATCATCACGATACAAGAACGCAACAATATCTGCGTCTTGCTCAATTGATCCTGATTCACGAATATCACTCATCATTGGTCGTTTATCTTGACGTTGTTCTACGCCACGAGATAACTGACTCAGTGCGATAACGGGACATTCTAATTCACGAGCGATGGCTTTTAACGTACGTGAGATTTCAGAGACTTCTTGTTGTCTATTATCTGAAAAACGTGAGCCACTCCCTTGAATAAGTTGTAGATAGTCAATCACAATCATATCAAGACCATGTTCTTGTTTAAGACGACGACACTTTGATCGTAAATCTGTAATACGAATTCCTGGTGTATCATCAATAAAAATCTTTGTTCTCGATAATTTACCTACTGCAATCGTAAATCGATTCCAGTCTTCTTCTGTCATTGTCCCTGTTCTTAAACGGTTAGAATCTACATTTCCTGAACTACAAATCATACGTGTTGCAAGTTGATCGGCACCCATTTCAAGTGAGAAAATACCTACTGTATAGTTATCTTCATGAGTGGCTACTTTTTGAGCGATATTAAGTGCGAAGGCAGTCTTACCTACAGAAGGACGGGCTGCTAAAATAATTAAATCATTTCTATTAAAGCCCGCAGTCATCTGGTCTAAATCGCGATATCCAGTAGGAATACCCGGCGTTTGCCCACTATTTTGATCAAGTTCCTCTGCAGTCTCATATACTTGACCTAAGACATCTCTAATATCTTTAAATCCATCACTTTGACGGTTTGCTGAGAGTTCAAGAATACGTTTTTCAGCATCACTTAAAATAGCATCTAATTCAAGCTCATTATTATACCCATCATTCGCAATGCTATCAGCTGTTTGAATTAATCGACGTTTAAGCGCAAGATTAGCAACTATATTTCTATAGTATTCAATATTACGTGTCGTCGGTACATTATTCGATAATTCAGCTAAATATTGAGGGCCACCAGCCTCACTTAATGTACCTTCTTTCGTTAATTGTTCCATTAACGTGACTACATCAATCTCATGAGCATCTTCATTTAAATTCATCATTGCTCTAAAGATATGTTGGTGTGCACCTCTATAAAACGACTCAGGAAGTAATACCTCCTGAGTCGAACCTATTAATTCTGGATCTAAAATAATTGCACCTAAGACAGACTGTTCAGCTTCATTGTTATGGGGCATTTGTCTTTGATCATACATATTATCCATCAATCATTACACCCATCCATCTTAAAATTTTCGACATGCTAGTGCAACATTATATCTATTTCTATGAATTGTTTTTAAAAGAGTGGACTACCTATGTGTGTCCCAAATTTTTTTATTTTTCTACAGTGTGTACGCGAATTGTACCTTCAACCTCTTTGTCTAATTTAACAGGTACATTAGTATAACCTAACGCGTGAATACCGTGTGGTAAATCCATTTTACGTTTATCAATTTTAATATCGTGTTGATTTTTTAAAGCGTCAGCAATTTGTTTTGTACTAATAGAACCAAATAATTTACCGCCTTCACCAGTTTTAGCACTTACTTCAACTTCGATATCTTCTAATTTTGCTTTTAATGCTTTAGCATCATCGATTTCTTGTTGTCTATCCGCTTCAGCACGTCTATTTTGTTGTTCTAATTGTTTTAAATTACCTGGTGTTGCTTCAACAGCATATTTATTTTTTAATAAAAAGTTATTTGCGTAACCTACTGGCACGTCTTTAACTTCACCTTTTTTACCTTTACCTTTAACATCTTGTGTAAATATTACTTTCATGTATCTTCACTCCTACTCATTTGTTCAGTAATTGCTTGTTGTAATTGCTCGATTGCTTCTTCTATAGTGACACCTTTTATTTGCGTTGCAGCATTTGTTAAGTGACCTCCGCCACCTAAGGCTTCCATTGTTAATTGAACATTAATACCGCCTAATGAACGTGCTGAAATACCAATAAGATTATCTTCACGTTTCGCTACAACGTAAGAAGCTTCAATACCTTCTAAACTTAACAATTCATCCGCTGCTTGTGCAACTGTTACAGGATGATAGATTTTATCATTAGAACCATGAGCAATTGCGACACCGTTATCTTGAACTTCCACTGTACGTATCAATTCAGAACGATTAATATACGTATCAACATCATCTTTAAGGAATTGTTGCGTTAAGATTGTATCCGCACCATGCGCACGTAAATAACTTGCCGCATCAAACGTTCTTGACCCTGTTCGTAATGTAAAATTACGTGTATCAACAATAATACCTGCATACATAATTGTAGATTCTAAACGTGATAACCGTTGTTCTGTTGGCTGATATTCTAATAACTCTGTGACAAGTTCTGCAGTTGAACTTGCATAAGGTTCCATATAAACGAGTAATGGATTTGAAATAAAGCTTTCTCCACGTCTATGATGATCAATGACTACTTTACGATTCGCTTTATTTAGAATATTTTCATCTAATACCATTTCAGGTTTATGTGTGTCTACCACAACAACCGTTGTTTTTGACGTCATCATATCCCAAGCCTCATCAGATGTCACAAATCGTTCTTTTAATTCAGGTTTTTTATCAATTTCTTCCATCACACGACTTAATGTTGGATCGATATCTTCTTCATTAAGTACCACATATGCTTCTAAATTATTCATTGACGCAAATCGAGATACTCCAATAGCTGCGCCAACTGCATCTAAGTCAGGACGTTTATGTCCCATAATAATCACTTTGTCGCCTTCAGTTAAGATATCTTTCAATGCGTGAGAGATAACACGTGCTCTAACACGTGTTCGTTTTTCCATCGGGTCAGTCTTACCTCCGTAAAAACGGACATTACCATTCATGTTTTTAATTGCAACTTGGTCTCCTCCACGACCTAAGGCTAAATCAAGTCCTGATTGAGATAATTCACCAAGTTCAATTAAATCTTCAGTACCTTCACCAACACCAATACTTAATGTCAATTGTGCACGGTAGCCTACACTTTTTTCACGTAACTGACTTAGAATATCAAAATTAGAATCTTCTATTTCTGCTAAGATTTTTTGGTTTAAATAAGCTACGAATTGATCTGAACTATAACGTTTAAAATAAATGTTATATTCAGTTGCCCATCGACTAATAATACGTGTCACCATTGAGTTGATTTCAGAACGTTGTGTGTCATTCATATTTTGTGTAATTTCATCGTAGTTATCTAAAAACAACGTTGCAATAATAGGCTTTGATTCTTCATATAATTCATTTGTATGTACCTCTTCTGTAATATCGAAGAAATATAAACAATGCTCTTCTTCAGAATAACGCACATGATAATGGTACTGACCATGTTCGATTTCTATTTCTTGTACTCTTTCAAGTTGCTTAAGAATATTCGGAAAAACTTCATTGACTGGTTCTGAGATGACATTCGTTTCTAGATGTTCAGACATATATTGGTTGATCCATTCGATGTGATCGTCAGCATCAATCACAACTAAACCAATTGGCATGCGTTTAATTGCTTTATTACTTCCTGCTGAAATATGACCACTCAGATTATCCACATAATGATCCATTTTTGATAATGCTTGTTTAATCAATACCGCACTAATGACAATCATAATCATTAAAGCAATCGCCGTAAACGTTGCCATTAAAGGTTTAAATATAAACCCAACAATAACAATTGCAATTGCCGTAAGCACCATCAAAATGTAAGGAATAAGCAATGCTTTTTTAGTGGATTGACGGTTCATTCTTCCACCTCTATTCACTTTTTAAAGTCATTTTTTAATCATTCGTTTTAAGTTAATTCCTAAATCAAGTACGCCAAGTAATGATACGATATGCGTAAAGGGTGAAATCACTGTCCCCACGACCATTAATAATATAGATACCGCATCAGGTAATCGTTTGGCCTTTCCAAAGAAATGAATCAAACTCAATCCTTGGATATACATTAATAATGATAACACAACTTCGAAATTTAATACGATACTTTGGAATATACTTGGTTTCATCGCAAACATCACACATACTAGCACAATCATGTAAATCCATAATAATGTGCGATTCATCTGCCAAGCAAATAAAGGTCTAAACATAGGTGTTGCTACTTTGAATTTGCGTAAAATTGGAAATGTAATGATGATATTCATTAAAACTAAAAGAAAGACAATAATAATGATGTAACTTGGAAGTTGAACAGCCATTTGACGAAATCCTTCTTCTAAGATGATCTTATAATCTGATTCAACGCCTGAATTTACAATCGCATTGTTCATTGCGTCTTTTGCTGGTTTAATCAATACTTCGGTATTTGGAATCTTTTTGAACGCTTGTAATAACATAAATACAATTAACGTCACAATACTTATATATATTGTTGTGATATATAAGATGCGTTCTTTAGATGTACGTTCTTTTAATAATTGGCCAATTACAAAACTTAGTAATAAAACTAAAATCATGGCACTTAATACAAAGGTATTCCCTAATAAGGTCGTGATGACTACAGTGAGTAAAGCTCCAATTCCAAATGTAGCAATTGATTTATGCCACATGATAATCCCTGGAATGGTAGCGAATAAACATAGAATCAGACCAATTATTGGCAATACATACGTAACTAAAGCAACTGCTACAAGCACGATAGTTCCTATAATCATTGCTTTAGGATGTACTTTTGAAAACACATTCGCCACTCCTATACTTTTTTGACTATAAGGTCTATTTTACCTTCTATATTCAAATTAAACAAATGTGTTAACTGTTCTCTTATCTATTATTTTCGTTTGAATTTCGAAACTTTTAAAAAATGATATAAGTTAGGCGCCCAGTCATTAAAATTAAGTAAAAAACCATCATGGCCTACGTTGTCTGGAACAAAAAAGTGACGATGATATTTAAAACGTTCTCCTACTGCTCTGACTTGATCATCTGGATATAACAAATCATCTGTAAAGCCCATAGTTAGTATTTTTGTATTTAAAGATTGGAAGACCTCATCCACATCATCGCGCTGACGATCAAGATGATGACTATCTAAGACATTCAACATCGTTAAATAACACGATAAATCGTAGGATTCTTTAAACTTATTACCTTGATAACGTTGATAATTGACTACTTCATCTGGTGTGAAACGCGCGTCATAACTTTTTGAAGAACGATATGTTAAGAATCCAAGTTGTCTTGCAATACTAAGTCCTTCTTTACCTCCAATATGAATCGCTTCACGTGCAATTTCATTGAAGGCACGACTGTATGAAGAGGTTTTATCTGTAGCTGCTAAGATGACTGCTTTATCTACTTCGAATCGATGATTATATAATAATTCCATTACTTGCATGCCACCTAAACTGCCACCAATTAAAATATCAATTTTAGTAAATCCAAGGGCCTTGATTCCCAATTCAATTGCCTTAACGATATCTCTTAATGTTATGGTTTTAGGAAAATGAGCATCGTTTAAAGGGGAACTTGAACCAAAAGGACTTCCAATAACATTAAAAGTAAGAAACTGATAATCATATATCGGCATATAACCACCATCAATGATTTCGCGCCACCATCCAGGATGTTCATCTGTACCATAAGTTAAATGATTCCCAGTCAGAGCATGACAAACCACAACAAGCGGTTGTCCCGAATAACCTACGTGCTCATAACGCAATTTTAGATTCTCAATCGTTTCACCTGATTCCGTTGTAAAAGCACCTAAATGTAATGTATCTACTGTATAATTTGTCATGCTATGCCTCCTTAGAATAAAAAAATCGCTTCTACCCTTAATTTTAAAAGTATGAAGCGATAATACTTTAGTACTTATCATTCGAGTATCTCGTTGGTTGTAGCACCGTACAAATGATTTGTCGGTTGCTGAAGCTTCATAGGGCCAATTCCCTCTACTTCTCAAAATAAGAGTATCTATATATTGATTGAATGGTTTAATTTAAACTTATTTTAATACAATTGCCTAGTTAACTTCAATGCGCAGTAAATAAATGAATTAAAAGAACCATCGTATACCTGCAATGAATACAATACCTACAATAATAGTAATGGTTAGACTACGCGTCACAACTGCGATAATGACTGTAGGAATGGTTGCTACAATGAATGGAATATTTAATTCAAAGCCCTGCATGCCTTTATGTTGAACGATAAAACTATCAATAACTAACGCAGTGAATAATGAAATCGGAATAAACGACAGCCATTTGATGACTGTTTCTGACAGTTGAATACGTGAAATCATTAAAAATGGTACAACACGCACAATTAATGTCACTAATCCACATAAAACGATGAGTAAAAGCATATGTCCAGTTATCGTCATCGATCCATCACCACCCCAAGTGTTGCAGCACAAATTGATGTAACAAGAATAGCCACATAAGAGGGCATCAACCAACTTAAAATGAACATCATTACAATAACGAACGCAATTAATACGATATATATACTTACTTTGGAACGTGTAATCGTTTCAAATTGAGCCATAGCCAAGAAAATAAACATAGCTGTAATCGCAAAGTCTAGCCCTAACATTTCAGGATGAGAGATGTATTTCCCAAAGATTGCCCCTAACACACAAGCTATTGCCCAAAATGAATAAGCAGTAATATTTAATCCATGTAACCATCGGTCATTAATTGTTTCCCCTTTTAAGTGTGGCGTTATAGCAACCCCAAAGGTCTCGTCAGTAAGAAGAGAAGACAAAGCTAAACGATTCCATATACCATAATCTTTATAATTAGGTGATAATGTCATAGACAATAAAAAGAAGCGGGAATTCACAATTAACGTTGTTAACACGATTGCTGATATAGGTGTACCAGTAATAACTAAAGCACAAATAATAAATTGTGCTGCGCCTGCATAAACCAATAAACATAACAGAAGAATTTCTAGAACACTAAAATCCTGAGAAGCTGCCACGATGCCAAATGATAGTCCTATACCGATGTATCCTAGTAGTGTTGGAATACATTCTTTGACTCCTTGTTGAAATGTTACATGTGACGTCATGTTAGCTCCCCCTTTATATATGTATTTTCAAATTGACTATATAGTATAATTAAATTCAGTCTAATATAATCTAATAGACGCTTCAATATCTTTAGACGTCCGTTTGAGTGAGGTTATAGAGAAGGGCGTTTAGAAATATTGATACTTCAATGTTTTAAAAATATCAGAAATTTTCGATATTTTTAAAAGTTACCTTTCTCAGGGCAGTCTTATTTAATATAAAAATAAATAAAGCGATAGAGGACTATGTCACTCTATCACTTTATGAGTTGAATTCTATTGAATGATTAGTTGACTGGACGAATTTCTGTTTTGCCGCCCATAAATGGTACAAGTGCTTCTGGAATTGTAATTGAACCATCTTCGTTTTGGTAGTTTTCTACGATAGCTGCAAATGTACGACCTACTGCAAGTCCACTACCATTTAATGTGTGTACTAATTCTGGTTTAGAAGAAGCATCACGTTTGAAACGAATGTTAGCACGACGAGCTTGGAAATCAGTACAGTTTGAGCAAGAACTAATTTCTTTATAGTCATTATAACTTGGTAACCATACTTCTAAGTCATATGTTTTACTTGCGCTGAAACCAATATCTCCAGTACATAAGATCACGCGACGATATGGTAATTTTAATTCTTCTAAAATTGCTTCGGCATTTTGAGTCATATCTTCTAATGCATCCCAAGAATCTTCAGGTTTTTCAAAACGCACCATTTCAACTTTATCGAATTGATGTAAACGAATTAAACCTCTTGTATCTCTACCAGCTGATCCCGCTTCACTACGGAAACATGCAGTTTGACCAGTGAATTTTTCTGGTAACACGCCAGGTTGGATAATTTCATTTCTATAGAAGTTTGTTAATGGCACTTCTGCAGTTGGAATTGTATATAAGCCTTCTTTTTCAACTTTGAATAAATCTTCTTCAAATTTAGGTAATTGGCCTGTACCAAACATTGTATCTGCATTTACCAATTGAGGTGTCATCATTTCTGTATAACCATGTTGTGTTGTATGTTTTGTTAACATATAGTTCATTAATGCACGTTCTAATAAAGCACCATCTTTAGTTAAATAAACGAAGCGCGCACCTGATACTTTTGCAGCACGTTCGAAATCAGCCATTTTTAATTCTTCTACTAAATCCCAGTGCGCTTTTGGTTCAAAATCAAATTCACGAGGCGTACCCCATTTTTTTAATTCAACATTTTCAGTGTCGTCAGCACCTTGTGGTACGTCATCTGCAATTAAGTTTGGAATACGAATTAAGATATCACGAATTTTGTTATCTACTTCATTTAATTTTGCATCATTTTCTTTAATTTCATCGCCTAATTCACGCATTTCTTTAATGACGTCATCCGCATCTTCTTTGTTACGTTTTTTTTCAGCGATTTGATCACTTACTTTGTTACGACGTGCTTTCATTTCTTCTGTTTTACCAATTAAATCACGACGTTGATTATCTAATTCTAATACTTCATCAACAACCTTTGAATCATCTCCTCGTAATTCAATTTTGCTCTTAACTTTGTCCGTTTCGTCTCTGAATTGCTTGATGTCTAACATATAATATTCATCCTTCCAAAAAATTTATATTGAGTGACCATAGCGATTTAAAATAAAAAAAGACCACGTCCCCATACAAGGGACGTGGTCTACGCGTTGCCACCCTATTTAACAATTTAATTAAATAAACTAAATTGCACTCCACTATCGATAACGGTTAAAACCGATTGTTCAATATAAGTAGGTAGATTCGCATAAAAATTAATTACTTGTTTACACTAACCACAAGCTCTCTGAAATTAATACCCTTATGTTACTTAGCCTACGAACAATACTTTATTAAGTTAATTTTAATATAGCAAAGTCATATATAATTTTCAAGCAGTTACCTCAACCAAATATAACAAACTACATACGTTAAAATTCTGTCAATTTTAGCATTTATAAATTTATTTAAAATAGTGTTGACGAAACGCTTAAGCAGGTATAATATTTTCTATTGTATTTAAAACGCACATGATATTTTCGCTTGTCTTAATAACTCATCATTTCATTGATTTAATATATAGAAGTTATGACTTTCGAATCTAAATAGGGAGGATTCATCATATGGAAACATTAACTAATGTGACAATTCCTAAACGTAATGACGAAACGCATAAAGGTGATTATGGAAAAATTCTTTTAATTGGTGGTAGTGCAAATTTAGGCGGAGCAATCATGTTAGCTGCCCGTGCATGTCTTTTTAGTGGAAGTGGTTTAATTACTGTAGCCACACATCCTACTAATCATGCAGCCATTCATTCACGTTGTCCTGAAGCAATGGTAATAGATATTAATGATACTAAAATGTTAACAAAAATGATTGAGAATACAGATAGTATTTTAATTGGACCAGGTCTTGGCGTTGATTTTAAAGGAAATAATGCGATTACTTTCTTACTACAAAATATTCAACCCCACCAAAACTTAATTGTAGATGGTGATGCAATTACAATATTTTGTAAACTTAAACCTGATATTCCTACATGTCGTGTTATCTTTACACCACATCAAAAAGAATGGGAACGTCTAAGTGGTATTCCTATTGAAGAACAAACGTATGAAAGAAATAGAGAAGCTGTGGATAAATTAGGTGCTACTGTAGTACTAAAAAAACACGGTACAGAAATCTTCTTTAAAGATAAAGAATACAAATTACCAATTGGCACACCTGCAATGGCTACAGGTGGTATGGGTGATACATTAGCTGGTATGATTACAAGTTTTGTAGGTCAATTTGATAGCTTACAAGATGCCGTTACGAGCGCAACTTATATTCACAGTTATATTGGTGAAAAACTTTCTGAAAAAATGTACGTTGTGCCCCCTTCAAAATTAATTAATCAAATTCCTTATGTAATGAAAGAATTAGAACGATAAATAATAAAAATAAGACTTCCCTATATGTGGGAAGTCTTATTTTTATATTTAATTCTGATCTGAATCATTCTCAATATCTTCATTTACACGATCCAGGAAATCTTGTCTTACTTCGATGCGTTCATCATCTTCATCAGATTCAGTATGCAAAGCGTTACCAGGTGTCGTATCATCTATCACTTGTTCTTTTGCGCTTTCTGTAGTTTGGGCACTCACATTTTCTGTTTGTTGTGCCGCTTCAGTTGCAGCTTCATCTTCAGTTTTATCAATGACTTTCGCAACGGTTGATACGGCTTGATTATCGCCTAATTTCATTAATCGCACACCTTGTGTGGCACGGCCATTTTGAGAAATATCTTCAACTTGTAGACGAATAATAATACCACCATCTGTTACAATCATTAAATCTTCTTGACCGCTTACCGTTGTAATACATACAACATTACCATTACGTTCTGTAATTTTAGCTGTTTTTATACCTTTACCGCCACGATTAGATAAACGATATTCACTTACAGGTGTTCGTTTACCATAACCTTTTTCAGTAACGACTAGAACTTCATCTTCACTTTCAGCATAGGCTACGTCTAAACCTACGACTACGTCATTTTCTCTTAGAGAAATACCTCTCACACCTGAAGCTGTACGACCTAGTGGGCGTAAACTATTTTCAGGGAATCGAATTAATGAGGCATGTGCTGTACCAAGTAAAATATCTTGTTTACCATCAGTAAGACGAACTGCGATTAATTCATCATCTTCTTTAAAGCCAATCGCAATTTTACCATTCTTATTAATATGAGAGAAGTTACTTAATGCAGAACGTTTAACAATACCTTTTTTAGTAGCAAAGACTAAGAAACTGTTCTCATCTTCTAAATCTCTTACGGCAATCATCGTACTAATCACTTCATCATTTTCAAGCTCAATCGCATTAATGACTGGAATACCTTTAGATTGACGAGATAATTCAGGTACTTCGTATCCTTTCAACTTATAAACACGGCCTTTATTCGTAAAGAATAAAACATTATCATGTGTACTTAATGTTACAAGTTGACTGACAAAGTCTTCTTCTAAGGTATTCATACCTTGTACACCTCGTCCACCTCTGTTTTGTGAACGATATGTAGATACAGGTAAACGTTTAATATAGTTGTTATGACTTAAAGTGATGACAATTTGTTCTTCAGGGATTAAGTCTTCATCTTCTAAGTGATCTAAACCACCCAATTGAATTTCAGTACGACGTTCGTCACCGAAACGTTCTTTAATTTCTGTAAGCTCATCACGAACAAGTTGAAGTAATACATCTTCATTTGCTAAAATCTCTTCTAATTCTGCAATATAACTTAATAATTCATTATACTCATTTTCAATTTTATCGCGCTCTAACCCAGTTAAACGACGTAAACGCATATCTAAAATGGCTTGAGCTTGACGTTCAGACAATTTAAAACGTTCTTGCAATGTTTCCATCGCCACTTTATCTGTGTCAGACTCACGAATAATAGAAATAATTTCATCAATATGATCCAGCGCAATTCTTAAACCTTCTAAGATATGTGCACGATCTTTCGCTTTTTTCAAATTGTATTCTGTACGACGACGTACAACTGTTTTTTGATGTTCTAAATATTCAACAAGCGCTTCTTTTAAGTTAATTAATTTAGGTCGACCATTCACAAGGGCAATCATATTTACACCAAATGATGTTTGTAATGGTGTATGTTTATATAAATTATTTAAAATAACATTTGCATTGGCATCTTTACGTACATCAATAACAACTCTTACCCCTGTACGTAAACTTGTTTCGTCACGAAGATCTGTGATACCTTCAATTCTTTTCTCACGCGCTAATTCTGCAATTTTCTCAATCATTCTTGCTTTATTCACTTGATATGGAATTTCAGTCACAACAATACGCTGACGACCACCGCCACGTTCTTCTATTGATGCACGTGCACGCATTTGAATTGATCCACGACCAGTTTCATAGGCACGTCTAATGCCACTTTTACCTAAAATTAAGCCAGAAGTTGGAAAATCAGGACCTTGAATATCTTCCATCAATTCTGAGATTGTGATATCAGGATTTTGACTTAAACGTAAGACTCCGTCAATGACTTCTGTTAAATTGTGTGGTGGAATATTTGTAGCCATACCAACCGCAATACCTGAAGCACCATTCACTAAAAGGTTAGGGAAACGAGAAGGTAAGACTTCGGGCTCTCTTTCTGTACCATCATAGTTATCTAAGAAATCAATAGTATCTTTATTGATATCACGTAACAGTTCTAATGTGATTTTGGTCATTTTTGCTTCGGTATAACGCATTGCCGCAGCACCGTCACCATCCATTGAACCAAAGTTACCTTGACCATCAACAAGAGGATAACGATAGCTAAAGGTTTGTGCCATTCTTACCATAGCATCATAAATTGAAGAGTCGCCGTGTGGATGATATTTCCCCATAACGTCCCCAACAATACGTGCTGATTTTTTATAAGGTTTGTCTGGAGTCATTCCTTGTTCATTTAGACCATATAAAATACGACGATGTACAGGTTTTAAACCATCACGTACATCTGGTAATGCACGTGAAACGATAACGCTCATCGCATAGTCTAAAAATGATTCGCGCATTTCGTTGGTTATATTTCTTTCATTAATTCTTGATTGTGGTAGAGAATCAGCCATCAAGATATCCTCCTTTTATAGTCAGTTCACATTAAGTTAAATTAGAAATCTAAATTAGCATAAACTGCATTATCTTCGATAAATTGTCTACGATTTTCAACAACGTCACCCATTAACATTTCAAATGTTTGATCCGCTTCTACTGCATCTTCAAGTTTTACTTGTAACATCATACGATTTTCAGGATTCATTGTTGTTTCCCATAATTGATCGGCATTCATTTCACCTAAACCTTTGTAACGAGAAATTTGCCATTTTGGAGTAGGATTTAGTTCAGCTTTTAATTTATCCAATTCACGATCGTTAAAGACGTAATATTTTTGTTTACCTTGTGTTAGCTTATACAATGGTGGTTGAGCGATGTATACATACCCAGCCTCAATTAATGGACGCATAAATCTGTAGAAGAATGTAAGTAATAATGTACGAATATGCGCACCATCTACATCAGCATCTGTCATGATAACAATCTTATGATAACGGGCTTTAGAAATATCAAATTCGCCACCTATGCCTGTACCAAATGCTGTAATCATTTGACGGATTTCATTGTTATTTAAAATACGATCTAAACGTGCTTTTTCCACATTTAATATTTTACCTCTCAACGGTAAAATCGCTTGTGTTTTTGAGTCACGACCTTCTTTTGTAGACCCCCCGGCAGAGTCACCCTCAACTAAGAAAATTTCACTTTCATCAGGATTTTTACTTGAACAGTCTGCCAGTTTACCAGGTAAACTTGAAATTTCTAATGCTGATTTACGACGTGTCACTTCACGCGCTTTTTTAGCTGCTACACGTGCTCTTGACGCCATGATTCCTTTTTCAACAATGATTCTTGCAACATTTGGATTCTCATATAAAAAGCGTTCAAAGTGTTCTGAAAATAATCGATCAACGATTTGACGTACTTCAGAGTTACCTAATTTCGTCTTCGTTTGACCTTCGAATTGTGGATTACCATGTTTTATAGAGACAACTGCTGTTAAACCTTCACGTGTATCTTCACCTGAAAGACGTTCTTTATCATCTTTAATAATCTTACTTTGAGTCCCATAACTGTTTAAGACACGTGTAAGTGCACGTTTAAAGCCATCTTCATGTGTACCACCTTCATATGTGTGGATATTATTCGCATAGGATAATAAGTTTGTAGCATAACCGCTATTGTATTGTATTGCAATTTCTACTTCGATATCATCTTTTGACTGATGAATATAAATAGGTTCGTCATGAATAGGTTCTTTATTTTCGTTCAGTAATTCAACGTAAGATTTAATACCACCTTCATAATGATACGTGTCTTCACGTTGTTCTTCATCTTCACGTTCGTCTCTTAGTGTAATTGAAATACCTTTATTTAAGAATGCTAATTCTCTAATACGTTTTTGAAGTGTTTCATAATTATAAACTGTTGTTTCTGAAAAGATTTCACTATCTGCTTTAAAGCGAATCACTGTACCTGTTTTATCCGTACTACCTATTTCTTTAAGATCAAATTGAGGCACGCCTTTTTTGTATGCTTGATGATAAATTGTTTCATTACGGTGTACATACACTTCTAACTCTTGTGATAACGCATTTACTACAGATGAACCTACACCATGTAGTCCACCAGATACTTTGTATCCGCCACCACCGAATTTACCTCCGGCATGAAGTACAGTAAGAATAACTTCTACTGCGGGACGTCCCATTTTTTCTTGAATATCGACAGGAATACCACGACCATTGTCAGTCACTTTAATCCAGTTGTCATTCTCAATCACTACTTCAATTTGATTCGCATATCCAGCTAGCGCTTCGTCAATACTGTTATCAACGATTTCCCATACCAAATGATGCAAACCTCTTTCTGAAGTTGAGCCAATATACATACCAGGGCGTTTACGTACCGCTTCAAGTCCTTCTAATACCTGTATTTGTCCAGCACCATAATTATCTGTGTTGTTTACATCTGACAATGTATTCACCATCACTTTCTATTACTTAATAATTTCACCTTGATTAATTCGGTAAAGTTTCGCATTATTCATGATTTCATGATCAATACCGTCTACCGATGTAGTTGTTACGAAGGTTTGTACTTTATGTTGAATTGTACTGAGTAAATGCGTCTGACGAGAATCATCAAGTTCACTTAAGACATCGTCTAATAATAAAATCGGATATTCTCCGACTTCAATGTTCATTAATTCTATTTCTGCTAGTTTAATTGATAAAGCGGTTGTTCTTTGTTGACCTTGAGATCCATAGGTTTGAGCATCCATGTCATTCACATTAAATCCTAAGTCATCTCTATGTGGACCGTATAAACATACTGCTCTATCCATTTCACGTTGTTGATATTCATTCAATAACATGATGACTTCATCTAATAATTCACTCTTATTTTTACTTGTATCGCTAAGTTTAATACTTGGTAAATATTTTAGAGATAATGTTTCACGTTGGTTCGTAATACCAGCGTGGATAGGCTGTGCTAAAGCCTCTAATTCTTCAATAAATTGCTCACGTCTTAAAGTGACATTAAGCGCATATTGTGCAAATTGTTGATTTAAAACCTCTAGCATCGTTTTATCTGTTTTTTGACCAAGTTGTAACTGCTTAAGATAATTATTTTTTTGTTTGAGA
Organism: Staphylococcus sp. HMSC057A08; assembly: GCF_001812925.1. Lineage (NCBI taxonomy): Bacteria > Bacillati > Bacillota > Bacilli > Caryophanales > Staphylococcaceae > Staphylococcus > Staphylococcus sp. HMSC057A08. The sequence goes on from NZ_KV810825.1 coordinate 27,156, forward strand.
ATACGTTGATATTGAGCTAAATCGTTGAGATATACTGCAGAAATTTGCCCTAATTCCATATCTATAAATCGTCTTCTAATTTGAGGAGAACCTTTAACAATATTTAAGTCTTCAGGTGCAAAAAGAACCACATTTAGATGTCCAACATACTGTGTTAGTCGACTTTGTTCCAAGTGGTTCACTTTAACTTGTTTACCTTTTTTAGTTATATACATCGTTAATGGCATGGTTCCGTGTCTATAACTTAGCTCACCCTCTATTTTAGCATACTCAGAGTTAAACCGTATAAGTTCCTTGTCATTGGAGGTTCGGTGACTTTTAGCTAAAGCAAGGACGTAAATTGATTCAAGTAAATTTGTCTTTCCCTGTGCATTTTCTCCAATAAGAATATTCACTTCAGGATGACAATTTAACGTAACCGCTTCATAGTTACGATAGTTTTCTAATTGGAGTGTTTTAAGCTTCATTGCTCACCTTGATGAATAATAATAAATGAATCGATATCTGGAATATCAGGGAAGTCGATACGATCTTGGTCAGCTAGCTTTTTTCCACGACGTGTTTCACGTTCGCCATTTAATAAAACATCGTAATCTTGTAAGAACCATTTTGCTTGTCCACCTGATTCGATGATACCTTCTGTTTTAAGAAATTGACCTAACGTAATCTCGCCTTCAACTATTACTTCTTGAACCAAAATAATCACTCCATTTCTTTATATATCATTACTATATTATACCTTTTTTAGGAATAAATTTCATTTAAAATGAAGTGTGAAACCGTTTACTTTTAAATAAGTTTTTGTTATTTTAAATTGTTATGTAAAAAATAGATGATTTTTTGAAATTATGACAAAAATAATCAGAGACAATATCTCAATTTTTAATTTTAAGGCCTATTTCAGCGAATATAATGAGTTGTAGATAAAAACCACGTTTTACTAAATTTAGCTTCACTATGAACCTCTGAGATAGTTTAAAATTACTGTTTTAATCAATAAAAAAGTAGAACAGTAATTCAATAAGAACTCTGTTCTACTTTAACTTTTTAATTAATCTTTAATGACTAGTATGTTCTGATTGGTAAAATGAGTTGAGTGACTGAATCATCTGCTTTTGGTTTTAAGATAAATGGTTTCATCGTACCAAAGAATTCTACTTCAACTTCATCATTATCAATTGCTTTTAATGCGTCCATCATATATTTTGAGTTGAATGAAATTTTCAAATTGCCACCTTCAACATCAGTTGCTGTAACTTCTTCTTTTACTGTACCGATTTCTGGTGATGTAGATGATAATTCTACAACCTCATTTCCAGTACTTAATTTAATTACGTTATTTCCGCCTTCACGTGCAAGTAATGACGCACGATCTATCGCATGATAGAATTCTCCGTTATCTAATCCTAATTTGATTTCATAGTTTTCAGGGAAAAGACGTGTTGTATCAGGATAATGACCTTCTAATAAACGTGAAATAAAGTTTACGTTACCGACCTTGAACAATACTTGATTAGATGCAAAGAAGATATCGATGTCTTCATCATTATCACTCATAATTTTATTTAATTCAGATAATGCTTTACCTGGAATAATAACATTTTTATTTTCCGATTCATCTTCAAGCTTTAATTTTCTTACAGCCAAGCGGTGTGAATCCGTAGCAGTGCATATTAATTCATTATCTTGTATAAGCCAGTTCACACCAGTTAAAACTGGGCGTGTTTCTGAGGTGGACACTGCAAAGTTTGTTTGCGCAATAATGTTTTTAAGTACTTTTACAGATAATTGAATTGCATCATCACGTGATACTTGCGGTAATAATGGATATTGTTCAGGATCTAAACCACTTAAATTAAATTCTGAATGTCCTGATGTGATAAGGGTTTGAAACTGTTCATTTGTTGATAATTTAACATCTTTGCCTGGTAATTTTTTAATGATGTCAACAAAGAAACGACCAGGAAGAACCACTGATCCAGTTTCAGTAATATCAACAATATCTTCTCCATCTACTTGTTTAGGAATCGTGATTTCAATTGAAATTTCTGAGTCAGAACCAGTTAAGATAACGTTATTATCTTTAGCATCAATTTTGATACCTGTTAAAATTGGTAAAGTTGTTCTTGGTGAGATTGCCTTTAATGTATCATTCAATTGTGTGATAAAGTAATCTCTTTTTATTGTAAATTCCATTATTAATTTAAACTCCTTCCAGTCGTTTATACTTAAATTATATAGGTTTTAAAATCATAGTAATAGTAGTAGGGCTTGTGGATTAGTGGATATCTCATGAAACACCTTTTATATCAAAGTTATGCACATGTGGATAAGTTGTTAATGATGTGTATTACTTTTTCACATTATCCACAATTTAACCTTTTCTAGATTCTTGCTATATTTATAAAATTATTTAGAAGCACAGTCATCTTTGATATTGAATGTCATATTTTAGCAATGCTGTTATATAACAGATTCATATTTCCTATTACTGTTTACGTATTTCTTTTTCTAAATCTTCGACTTCTTGTTTGAAAATTGGATCCGCCTTAATATCATTCGAAATTTTTTCGTGTGCGTGAATAACTGTAGTATGATCGCGTCCTCCAAATTCCTCACCAATTTTTGGTAATGAAAAATCAGTTAATTCTCTAGATAGATACATTGCGATTTGTCTTGGATAGGCAATCGACTTTGTTCTTTTCTTAGCACTAAAATCTTCGATGCGTACATTGTAATAATGCCCAACTACTTTTTGAATATCTTGAATCGAGATTTTTTTAGATTTGGGAACTTGAATAATATCTTTTAATGCTTCAGCAGCAAGTTCTGTTGTAATCGGTTTACCTTGTAATTTTGAATAAGCAAGTAAACGCGTTAAAGCTCCTTCAAGTTCACGAATATTTGATTGAATTTGATTTGCAATATAATTCAATGCTTCTGCTGGAATTTCTAAGTTCTCTTCTTCGATTTTTTTCTGCAAGATGGCCATACGTGTTTCATAATCTGGTGGCGTGATATCAACAATGAGACCCCATTCAAATCGAGAACGTAAGCGATCTTCAAGTTTTGCTATTTCTTTAGGTGGACGATCACTTGAAATAACAATTTGTTTTTTATTTTGATGTAATTCATTAAATGTGTGGAAAAATTCTTCTTGTGTTTGTTCTTTATTTTGAATGAATTGAATATCATCAATTAATAATACATCGATATTTCTATATTTTTCTCTAAATGCTTCAGGTTCATTGTTACGAATGGATTTAATAAAATCATTTGTAAACTTTTCGCTTGAAGTATACAGCACTTTGGCATTCGGTTTATTACTTAGTACGTGATGACCAATGGCATGCATTAAATGCGTTTTCCCTAATCCTACGCCTCCATAGATAAATAATGGATTATAAGCTTGTGCAGGTGCTTCAGCTACAGCTAAGCTTGCTGCATGTGGGAAGCGGTTGCCAGGACCAATCACAAATGTATCAAACGTATTATGCGTATTAAATTGATCGATATCATCATGGCTATCATCAATGGCAGACGTTTTGTTTACAGTATTTGATTGTTTACGACTCGTTTCGTCAAGTTCAGCAAGTTGTTCAGCAGTGTAAAATTTTGGATCAACTTCATAACCAATGATGTCTTTCATAATTGTTTGAATTACATCTTTATAATTTGAGTTTAACCAATCAGCGTAAAACTCATGAATAACAAAGATGTAAGCAACATTGTCGCGAATTTCTTTAAGTTCAGTGTCTTTTAAAAACGTATTAAACGTTGTTTTCGAAATCTCTGACTCAGCTACTTCTAATACCTTTTTCCAAATTTCTTGTTCCGACATATATAAACTCCATCTTTCTATAAATTTAAGACTTGTACACAGTTTTTATAAGAGTGGATAAAAATAATCACAGCATGTTAATAATTATCCACAAGTTAATCACATTCGGTGGATAACTTTATATATGCTATGATTTATACACAGTAAAAACACGTATAGAATTTATAAACAAATCCTATAAGATAAATGATTCAGACGACTTATCCACACAATTATACTTTTTAACTGCAATAGATGTCAAATGGCTGTGAATATGTTTGTAAATTTGGTATAAATCTGTGAATATATGATTGATTATCCACAAAAAATTAAATATTATATGTGAATAAGTGGATAAAAAATGATACCATAATTCAATGTACTATAACAGGTTTGGGAAATAATTTATAAACGTGTATTAAATATGTATAAAATTGAGAAACTACTAAATCAATGAAATGTATAAATATTAAAAATGAAAATGATATAACTAAGAGAGCGTCTTGAAAATCATTAATTGGTTTCAAAAGCTGCTTGCTTTATAAATGGTAATTTGTTATATTGTAGTAGTTGCTTGAATTATGACTAGATAAAATCGAATTAAATCAAAATTATTTGATATTAACAATTATCATTTATCTATTAAAATAGTCAGGTTCATTAGAAGTAGATTTAGTGAACGAGATATAATATGTAGATGGAGGTGTTTTGCATGGTAAAACGTACTTATCAACCAAATAAACGTAAACATAGTAAAGTTCATGGTTTCAGAAAACGTATGAGCACTAAAAATGGCCGTAAAGTTTTAGCGCGTCGTCGTCGTAAAGGCCGTAAAGTTTTATCAGCATAAGATCACTGACTTCTCAGTGGTCTTTTTTTTCGTTTTAAACCAATGCATTTTAATAGATCAATGTAACATAAAGAACAATGTAAGCGAGTGATTTAAGCATGGAGAAAGCTTATCGTATAAAAAAGAACAGTGATTTCCAAAAAATCTATAAGAAGGGAAAATCTGTAGCCAATAGACAATTTGTTGTGTATACATTAAAAAATGAGTATGAACATTTTCGTTTAGGCATTAGCGTTTCTAAGAAAATCGGAAATGCTGTAACTCGAAATCGTATTAAGCGTGCCATTAGAGAAAATTTTAAAGTGCATAAGCAAGATATGATTTCAAAAGATATTATTGTAATAGCGAGACAACCTGCTAAAAACATGTCAACTTTAGAGATTCAAGGCAGTTTAGAACATGTATTGAAAATAGCAAAGGTATTTAATAAGAGAATTAAATAAATTTAGACTGACGGAAGTCTAATGTTAGACAAACCGAAGACTAACCAGTAGATTATAAAACAATATATTCGCAATTTAATTAGAAACTTATTACAATATTATATTGAAATTTTACTTAACTAGGGAGGCGAGAATGGATAATGGATTATGATACAATTACAAGTATTTCAACTCCAATGGGAGAAGGTGCAATTGGTATTGTACGGTTGTCTGGTCCAGAAGCGGTTGAAATAGGTGATAAGTTATATAAAGGAAAGAAAAAATTAAAAGATGTTCCATCACACACTATTAATTACGGTCATATTATAGATCCTGAGACTCATGAAGTGGTTGAAGAAGTGATGATTTCAGTTTTACGTGCACCAAAAACCTTTACACGTGAAGATATTATTGAAATTAATTGTCATGGGGGTATTTTGACAATTAATCGTATACTAGAACTTACTATGACACATGGCGCTAGAATGGCGGAACCCGGCGAATATACTAAGCGTGCGTTTTTAAATGGCCGAATTGACTTATCTCAAGCAGAAGCAGTCATGGACTTCATTCGTTCTAAAACGGATAGAGCCTCTAAAGTTGCAATGAATCAAATTGAAGGTCGTTTGAGTGATTTAATTAAACAACAACGTCAATCGATATTAGAAATTCTTGCCCAAGTTGAAGTGAACATTGATTATCCAGAATATGATGATGTTGAAGATGCAACAACGGAATTTTTACTTGCGCAATCTAAAAAAATTAAAAATGAAATTGATCAATTATTAGAAACCGGTACTCAAGGTAAGATTATGAGAGAAGGATTATCTACAGTGATTGTCGGTAAACCGAATGTAGGTAAATCTTCAATGCTAAATAATCTTATTCAAGATAATAAAGCCATTGTCACTGAAGTAGCTGGAACAACTCGAGATGTATTAGAAGAATACGTTAATGTACGTGGTGTTCCATTAAGACTTGTTGATACAGCAGGTATTCGTGATACTGAAGATATTGTAGAAAAAATAGGCGTAGAGCGTTCACGTAAAGCATTAAGCGAAGCGGATTTAATCCTTTTTGTATTAAATAACAACGAACCTTTAACTGAAGAAGATCGTACATTATATGAAGTCATAAAAAATGAAGATGCTATTGTTATTGTTAATAAAACAGATTTAGAACGTCAATTAGATATTGAAGAAGTTAAAACTATGATAGGGGACACACCACTTATTCAAACATCAATGTTAAAACAAGAAGGTATCGATGAATTAGAATTACAAATCAGAGATTTATTCTTTGGTGGAGAAGTACAAAATCAAGATATGACTTATGTTTCAAATTCAAGACATATCTCACTTTTAAAACAAGCAAGACAAACAATTCAAGATGCTATTGATGCAGCTGAAGCTGGTATTCCTATGGATATGGTTCAAATTGATTTAACGCGTACATGGGAATTATTAGGAGAAATTATTGGAGAATCAGCAAGTGATGAATTAATTAATCAGCTATTTAGTCAATTCTGTTTAGGTAAATAATAAAAATTAAGACGGTCAGTAGTCTAAAATGAATAATAATAATTAAGGAAAAATAGGGAGGTCCATTCAATGGTTCAAGAATATGATGTAATTGTTATTGGTGCCGGTCACGCTGGAATTGAAGCGGGATTAGCTTCAGCAAGACGTGGTGCTAAAACGTTAATGTTAACCATTAACTTAGATAATATCGCCTTTATGCCATGTAACCCATCAGTCGGCGGCCCAGCAAAAGGAATAGTAGTACGTGAAATCGACGCATTAGGTGGCCAAATGGCTAAAGCCATTGATAAAACACACATTCAAATGCGTATGCTTAATACTGGTAAAGGTCCAGCAGTTCGTGCATTACGTGCTCAAGCTGATAAAGTGCTTTATCAACAAGAAATGAAACGTGTCATTGAAGATGAAGATAACTTAGATATCATGCAAGGTATGGTAGACGAATTATTGATTGAAAATGATGAAGTTAAAGGTGTACGTACAAACATAGGTACAGAGTATCATGCGAAAGCTGTAGTCATCACGACAGGTACATTCTTACGTGGTGAAATCATTTTAGGGAATATGAAATATTCAAGTGGTCCAAACCATCAACTTCCATCTATTTCATTAGCTGATAATTTAAGAGAACTTGGGTTTGAAGTTGTGCGTTTTAAAACAGGTACACCGCCACGTGTGAATTCTAAAACCATCGACTATTCTAAAACTGAGATTCAACCTGGCGATGACGTTGGTCGTGCGTTTAGTTTTGAAACTACCGAATACATTTTAGACCAACTACCTTGTTGGCTCACGTATACAAATGATCGTACACATAAAGTTATTGATGATAATTTACATTTATCAGCCATGTATTCAGGTATGATTAAAGGTACAGGTCCACGTTATTGTCCATCTATTGAAGATAAATTTGTACGTTTTAACGACAAACCACGTCATCAACTTTTCTTAGAACCAGAAGGACGTAATACGAATGAAGTTTATGTGCAAGGCTTATCAACCAGTCTTCCTGAACATGTTCAACGTCAAATGTTAGCTACTATTCCAGGTCTTGAAAAAGCAGATATGATGCGTGCAGGTTACGCGATTGAATATGATGCGATTGTGCCAACACAATTATGGCCAACATTAGAAACTAAAATGATTAAAAACTTATACACTGCAGGGCAAATTAATGGTACATCTGGTTATGAAGAAGCAGCAGGCCAAGGCATTATGGCAGGTATTAATGCTGCAGGTAACGTATTAGGTACAGGCGAAAAAATTCTAAGTCGTTCAGATGCTTATATTGGTGTCTTAATTGATGATTTAGTAACAAAAGGAACGAATGAGCCTTATCGTTTATTGACTTCTCGTGCTGAATATCGCTTATTATTACGTCATGATAATGCCGACTTACGTTTAACTGATATTGGTTATGACTTAGGCATGATTTCTGAAGAACGTTATGCACGTTTTAATGATAAACGTCAACAAATTCAAGATGAAATTGACCGTTTATCAAATATCCGTATTAAACCGAATGAACATACGCAATCTGTGATTGAAGCTCATGGTGGTTCTCGCTTAAAAGATGGTATCTTAGCCATTGATTTATTGCGCCGTCCTGAAATGACGTATAATACAATTTTAGAGATATTAGAAGAAACGCATCAGTTACCAGAAGCGGTAGAAGAACAAGTTGAAATTCAAACGAAATATGAAGGTTACATCAATAAATCATTACAACAAGTTGAAAAAGTTAAACGTATGGAAGAAAAGAAAATTCCAGAAGACTTAGATTATAGTAAAGTGGATAGTTTAGCTACTGAAGCACGAGAAAAATTATCAGAGGTTAAACCATTAAATATTGCGCAAGCATCACGTATTTCAGGTGTTAATCCTGCAGATATTTCTATCTTACTTGTATATTTAGAACAAGGTAAATTACAAAGGGTGAAAAATTAATGAGTGGCATCGAATGGTTAACAAAAGCGTTAAGTGAGCAAGGTATTGAATTAACAGATCAACAACAACAACAATTTCAAACCTATTATCGTTTGCTTGTTGAATGGAATGAAAAAATGAATTTAACAAGTATTACTGATGAGCATGAAGTTTACTTGAAACATTTCTATGATTCTATTACAGCTGGATTTTACTATGATTTTAATCAGCCATTAACACTTTGTGATGTAGGGGCTGGCGCTGGATTTCCAAGCATTCCTTTAAAAATTGTTTTTCCAGAATTGAAAGTTACCATTGTCGATTCATTAAATAAACGTATTAAGTTTTTAAATCATTTAGCAGTTGAACTTGGATTAACCCAAGTAAGTTTTGTTCATGATCGAGCAGAAACATTTGGTAAAGGTGTCAATAGAGAAACATATGATGTGGTAACAGCACGTGCAGTGGCAAGACTTACTGTTCTAAGTGAGTTGTGTTTGCCGTTAGTTAAAAAAGGCGGCCAGTTTATTGCATTAAAGTCTGCAAAAGGTGAAGAAGAATTAGCAGAAGCACAATTTGGTATAAGCATCTTAGGTGGAGCGTTTAGTGATTCTTACACGTTTGATTTACCAGAAGATGCAGGTGAACGACAAATGATTATAGTTGATAAGCGCCGTCAAACACCTAAAAAATATCCTAGAAAACCTGGTACGCCTAATAAAGCTCCTTTATTAGAAAATTAATCAATTTTTCGGTTACTCATGTTAAAATTGATTTTAAGAGGAGTGAATGGACAATGAAAAAACCTTTTTCTAAACTATTTGGTTTAAAAAATAAAGAAGACATCGTTGATTATATTGAAGAAAATCGTCATTCAAGTGTGGAATCCATTCAAATAGAGCGTATCGTACCTAACCGTTATCAACCGCGCCAAGTGTTTGATTCAAGTAAAATTACAGAACTTGCTGAGTCGATAGAAGAACATGGGTTATTACAACCCATTGTCGTTCGACCTATAGAAGAGAATATGTATGAAATTATTGCTGGTGAACGACGATTTAGAGCATTACAATCCTTGCATCAATCTAAAGCAGACGTCATTATTCGTCATATGAATGATGAAGAAACTGCTGTAGTCGCCCTTATTGAGAATATCCAACGTGAAAATTTATCTGCAATAGAAGAAGCCGAAGCTTATAAAAAGTTACTTGAAATTGGACAAACCACTCAAAGTGAGTTAGCGCAAAGTCTTGGAAAAAGCCAAAGTTTTATTGCTAATAAATTACGCTTACTTAAATTAGCACCAAAAGTAATTGTACGATTACGTGAAGGTAAAATTACAGAACGTCATGCACGTGCAGTATTATCCTTAAAAGAAGCGGATCAAGAACAATTGATTGAACAAGTTATTGCTCAGAAATTGAATGTCAAACAGACAGAAGCTCGTGTGAAACAAAAATTAGCTCCTGAAAAAGTAAAAGCAAAAACATTCCAATTTGCTAAAGATTTGACACAAGCACGTGATGAAGTTGGTAAGAGTATTCAAGCCATTGAAGACTCGGGTATTCATGTTGAGCATCGTGATAAAGACCACGAGGATTATTACGAAATTAAAATAAAACTATATAAACGTTAATGACTAAAAGAACAGGTAGAATGAATGTTGTATTCAGTACTCTGTTCTTTTTTTGTCAATTCTTTTATAATAATTGATTTTTTATTTCATATTTACATAGTTTGAAAATAGAATTACAATATTAATAAACGAAACGTATCGTTTAATAATTAAGGTAAGAAGGGTTTCATGTGTTCGGAATATCAATTTCAAGTGCGATACTTCATTTTGTGATTGGAGGTATCGCTGTTGCCTTTGCATCAATGATGGCTGAGAAAGTAGGAGGAAAAATGGGCGGCATTATTGCGACTATGCCGGCAGTCTACCTAGCAGCTATTATTGCTTTAGCTATAGATCATCGAGGAGAACGGCTGATTCAAATGTCGATACATCTTAGTTCAGGAGCTATAATAGGTATTATTTCTTGCATCATTACAGTATTGATTACGTCGCTTTATATAAGTAAACGAGATTATAAAAAAGGTACAGCGTTTGCATTTATTTGTTGGTTAGTCATTTCAATTGCTATTTTTGCAGTACGACATATTTCTTAATATTTGGAGGACTTTTTAATGAAATTAACTTTTATCAAATTTCTCGTGGGTGGTTTAGCCGTTATGTTAAGTTATATTATTTCAGTTATGCTACCTTGGAAGGAATTAGGTGGCGTTTTTGCAACATTACCTGCAGTATTTCTTGTTTCTTTATTTATTACTGGTATGCAACATGGGGATGTCGTTGCTAAACATGTTAGTAGAGGTGCAGTTTTTGGTATGACAGGTGTATTATGTAGTATCTTAGCAACATGGGCAATGTTATATTCTACACATGAGTGGTTACTTAGTATTTTGGTTGGTTTTGTTGTATGGTTTATTAGTGCAGTAATTATCTTTGAAATTGTAGAATTTATTTCACGTTTAAGAAGGAGAAAAGATGGCTGGAAGACCGAAAGATCCAACAATCAATGAAAAAATATTTAAAGAAATTGATCAGTTATTAGAAACGACTTATTTTAGAGATATAACAATAGATCAAATTTCTGAAAATACTGGTGTTTCTAAAGCGACGATTTATAGACGTTGGAAAGATAAATCATCTATTATTGTCGATATGTTTGTCAGTCGAATCCACGTTTTTGAAAATGATTATAAAACGATGTACGATGAATTGTATCATTTTCTAATAAGAATTATGAATATTTATCAAACTCATTTAGGTCGTGCTGTGATTGAAATATTAATTAGTTATCAAAAATCTGAAGCACGTGACATATTTATGAAAGGTTATTTTGATAGCAATCGTAAAATATTGAAGACTATTATTTCTAAATATATTGACGAAGCGGACCAAGATTTATTTATTGATTTAATTTTTTCACCGATTTATTTCAATATATTAATTAAACCTAACGTCCTTAATGAAACTTATATTAAAAAGTTATTAAAAGTAATTTTAGATGCATATAATATTGAATAATAAAAATATTGAAACTATAAGAAATTAGAGTATAATTCTTATTCTTATATAACCCGTAGATGATTTTAATCTATGGGTTTTTTATTAATAATCAGTATTATACGATTTCGCTTTCCTAGGGGATGGTTTCAGTTTATGTCAACTCAAAGTCTTTTCATGTTTATTTATGATTAAGGTCTCAATCTTTAATTTGTCCTACCCCTTTAGGAATTTCACCACCAATACTTTGCTTATATTTGTTCTAAAGATCTTAAAATATTGCGATATACTAAAATGTAAAACATTTTTTACACTAAAACTAAGATAATGTAAAAGAAAATTGATAGCCTTTTATTAGAAAAAACGCTTTTATAAATATAGTATTATGATTTTAAAAATTAAATAAAAATAGTTTAATTTATAACGAGGTGAATGAATGAATATCGGTCAACAAATAAGAAAATATCGAGAAAGAGATGAATATTCTCAAGAATACTTAGCAGAAAAATTATATGTTTCTAGACAGACAATATCAAATTGGGAAAATGAAAAGAGTTATCCAGATATTCATAATTTACTAGTAATGTGTGAGTTGTTTGATATCTCACTAGATGATTTAGTTAGAGGAGATTTAAATTCAAATAAACAAGAATCTATAAAAAGAAAAATGAACATTTGGTCGTTAGTTATGATTATTGGATTTACTTTGTCTTCTATACTTATAGGTCCTCTCTTATATTATTTTAATTCATGGGGATTTATAATAATTGCTATTCTTTTTTTAATTAGCTTTTATAGTGGTACTCAAATAGATAAAATTAAGTATAAATATAATTTAGATAACTACGATAGAATAGTAGCTTTTATGAATGGTAAAGATCCAAACGAAGTAAAATCTAGTGAAAAAAGGAATCTATTTACTAGTATATTATCTTTTATTTTTATAGTGGGTTTATTTTTATGTATGTGTTATTTAAGTATATATTTAACAGAGATATTTTTAAAATATTAATGAAAGAGAAGCTCAATTTATTTTGAGCTTCCTTTTTTATTCTAATGGTTATTTTTTTCGTATCTTTTCAAAATATAGCCACCGCCAAGTAAGCCTACCGGCACACCAATAAATGGCGTTGTAATGCTACTAACAACTAATACTATCAGAGCTAACATGATACCATTAAACCAATTTACTTTTAAACTTACTAAGTCGTCATATGCGTGTTGAATCATTTCTTTAATAGTCATTTTAACATGTCCTTTCAATTTATTATTTAAATGGCGTCTTTAATGATGCGTTCTGAATGAATGAACGAAATAACTGCAAATATCAGATATACGAGCGAATAGATAATCATAACAATGAAGATAGGTGTCAATGTATAATTACCTATTAAGATCATAAATGCGTTTGCTGCAAAAAAGGCATGGAGTAAAGAAACAACTAATGGTAAACCGAAATTGAATATAATTTTTAAGGCTAGTCCTTTTATCATATCAGTATTTGTAAAACCAATACGTCGCAGAATACGATAATTATTTATTTCATCTTCAGTTTCATCCATTTGTTTAATATAAATAATGCAACCAGCTGCCACTAAAAATGCAAGACCTAAGAAAGAAGTGACAAATATAAGAATGCCATTACTTTCATCAATTGCTTTTTTGGTTTCACTTTTTAAAACTACATTTTGGTTTCCTTTTTTAGCTAATGTTTCAGCTTTTGAAAGATCGCTATGATGCTTAATATTAAAACCATAATGATGTGTAAGTTGATTTTTTGTTTTTAAAGCATTATAGTTGTCTGCGCTAATTTTAAGTACTGGTCCACCCAGTGAAGCATCCATTGGAATGATTTCATTTAAATCTTTTTTATCTACATAAAATGTCTTTACTTGTTGCCCTTTTAGTTTTAAATCTTTATGAATTTGAACATTAAACATCATTGAAAGTGGACCTTGTAAATTTGTAATTGTAGCGTGATGACCTTTGATATGAGGATCAGCCATAATTGATATACTTTCATTTTGCATTGCATTACCCGTTTTACTTTTAATGACATCATTTTCAATAATATGGGTATTGGCATTTTCATACGTTTTTTTTGTATATGGTATACCGTGTTGGTTAAGTTGATGTTCAAATTGTTGGGCCATCTTTACTTTAGTAAAGTTAATATCTTGAGGTGACGATGATTGAATATTAAAGTCAGCATTTGCTTTACTAATTGCTCCGAAACACAATATTGTTACTGTAACTGCTGAAATGACTGTAATAATAGTTAAAGACATCGCATTTTTCTTCATTCTATACATAATCGAAGATGTAAAGACGACATCAGTGATAGAGACACGACCCTGTTTTGATTTTTTTAAAGATTTAAAAATAATTGAAACTGAACTTCTGAAAAACAAATATGCGCCTACTACAGTTAAGAATAAAATAATAAATGGCGTTAATAAGGCCATTGTTAATTCTTGAAATTTACCAAACATTTCTGTAGACATATAATAACCTAACATCATCATTATGAGTCCAAGAATACCAGCAATACATTCTGGCGTGGTGATTTTCGCTTTTACTGCTTCTGTTTTCATACTGTCTTTCATCATAGAAAGTATGGTTCTTCGTTTTAAAAAGATCGCATTTTCTAACATAATTAAAATAAACGCTAACATTAGCATGATCATTGTTTGAATTAAAGCAGCTACTTCAAATCCTATAGATGCATGAATGTGTAAATGCATCAGTTTTATTAATATTGAAAGCAATAATTTTGAACCTAAAATACCAATGATAACGCCAATAATGCCTGTACTAATAAATAAAGTGATTTGTTCGATAGCAAGCATTCTAAGAATGTTACCACGTGTTAGTCCAATGAGTTCGAATAATGCAAATTCACGTGTACGACGTTTAATAAATAGATGGTTCGCATACATTAAGAAAATGATAATCGTAATGAATAAAAAAACTGAACCAACTTTTGCACCTTGATTGATTATTTTTGATGAACCATTATTTAAGCTATGTGTGTATTGTAATGTGACAAAACTAAAATATAAGATGATGCTTAAGATTAATGAAAAAAGATATAATACATAATGTTTGATATTACTTTTTAAATTCTTTAATGTAATTTGATTAAACGTCATTTGCCACACCGCCTAGGGCTGATTGTAATTGAATAATTTCATTGTAAAATGTAGATTTTGTTTTACTTTGTTGATGAATGTCTGAATGAATATCGCCATCTTTTAACATAATGACACGTTGTGCAAAACTTGCTGCTGAAGGATCATGAGTAACCATAATAATCGTACTATTAAATTGTTTGTTCATATCTTCTAAGCGATGAAGTAAATCTTGTGCACTTTTTGAATCCAGTGCACCTGTGGGTTCATCTGCAAAAATGATGGATGGTCGATGTACAAAAGCACGTGCAGCAGCTGTACGTTGTTGTTGACCTCCAGAAATTTCACTAGGATATTTATCACTTAAATCATAAATACCAAGTGCCTCTGTGACGTCTTGATAGTTTTTTTCCATTTCATCTTTTTTCATTTTTTGGACAGATAATGGCAACATAATATTTTCTTTAACTGTTAATGTAGGTAAAACGCTATAATCTTGGAAAATAAAACCAAGTTCTTTCTTACGAAATTGTGCTAATTTTTTATTAGACAACTGGTTTATCTCATTGCCACTGATTTCTACAGTACCGTCTGAAATGCTATCAATCGAACTGATAACATTAAGAAGGGTTGTCTTACCTGAACCAGATGGGCCCATAATTGCAACGAATTCTCCTTTATCGACTGAAAAATTAATATCGTGTAGTGCTTTAAATTTTTGTTTCGTTCCATAAATTTTTGATACATGATTAACGTTTAAAATAGGCATGATTCTCATACTCCTTGTAAGTTTTATAATTTTTCTTTCGCTTTAGTTGGAATGTCTGATTGTTTTACTTCTTTATATGATGTAATGGTGTGAGATTTTTCGCTTACAACTAAGTAATGATGTTGTTTTAATTTTTTAGACGCTGTGTAATCAATGTTTTTAGCTTTACCATCTTTGGTGTAACCTGTTTGATTGTAATGGTAGATGTAGAAGTCTTTTTCCTTATCAATGACTTCCACTTTTGATGGTTTTTGAGTCTTAACATAATACTCATGCGTTGGTGCTAAGGGATTTAATTTATTCCAATCATTGATAGAACGATTGTTAGGATGTTGGTCTGAATATGCGTTTAATCCAAATAAACCACCTATAATGACTACAATAATGACAAGAATAGTTAATATGATTCTTAATAATAATTTCAATCTCATCACTCCTTATCTCTATTACACTTCTTATTTTAAAAGAGTGAATGAAGCGGTGCCTTTATCTAACCTTACAAAGTAAGAGGGATATCTTACGAATGTGAAAGATTCAAATAGAAATCAATCGTAAGAAGAATGAAACGTGTTTGAAAAGTATGTATGATAGAGTAGAAGTCATCGAGAATAAAACAAATGATAGGCGGGATGAAATGTGAAACGAGAAATCATGGAGTGGGTTATATCCATTGTAGTGGGGCTACTGGTTGTTATTGTAGTAACAAAGTTTATTGGCGAATCCTATACAGTATCTGGGTCTTCGATGTATCCAACGTTTCAAGATCGCAATAAAGTGATTATAAGTAAAATTTCTAAATCTATGAATCACATTGATAATGGTGATGTCGTTGTATTTCATGAAGATTCAAAACGTGATTTTATTAAACGTGTGATTGGTACACCAGGGGATACAGTAGAATATAAGGGAGACCAATTATATGTAAATAATAAAAAAGTGTCTGAACCGTATTTAGATTACAATAAGAAACACAAACAAGGTCAATATTTAACAGGCTCATTTAAATCAAGTCAAATTAAAGGTTCAAATGGTGAAATGAAACTTCCTAAAGATAAATATTTAGTTTTAGGAGATAATAGACAAAATAGTATAGATAGCCGATTTGATGTTGTAGGTCTAGTAGATAAAAAACAACTTGTAGGTAAAGTCGTTTGGAGATATTGGCCATTTAATGAATGGAAGACTAACTTCAATCCAGGAACATTTTAAAAATAAAGTCACAACGAATGTCTTCAATTCGCTGTGACCTTTTATTTTATAGTAGAGTTTTAGAAGATATCTTATACAAACTACAAGAGTAGATAGAATTCATTTTGAATGTGTCGTCCCCAAAAAAGAGGACTAAGGTTGAAAAAAGCTTGCGACAAATGCATGTTCAATTCAATAATCGGCTATCAATAAAAAAACTGAGACATTTAATGATGTCTCAGTTTCTGTCCTATTTGATTTTAGATTGTTGAGTTGTGTTATTTTTAATATAGTCCTTTTTACGTTGATGATCAGGTTGTAAGGTTAAACCTAAGTATTTTCTTTCTTGATTTGCATCTTTGAAAAATGAAATCATCATTAAAATAACAACAAAACTAAATGGTAATGCTGAAATAATAGCAGCAGATTGCAGCGCATCTAGACCTGTCGATCCACCAGATAATAAAAGTACATAGGCAATCGCTGATAACATCACGCCCCAGACAATTTTAACAAAACCCGATGGATTTAAACGACCAAATGATGTTTGCATGCCTAATACAAATGTAGCTGAATCTGCGGATGTAATAAAGAATGAGCCTACTAAGATAATAGCGATAAATGACAAAATTGTACCCATAGGCATTTCATTGAAAATACCAAATAATTGTGTTTCAGGTGGCATACTAAAGATATGTTTAGATTGCTTACCAATTTCAATACCAGTAATACCAAAGGCTGTAAACCATAGCATACTAATAATTGTAGGAACACCTAATACTGCTATAACGAATTCACGGATCGAACGACCTTTTGAAATACGTGCAATGAAGATACCTACAAATGGTGACCAACTCATCCACCAGCCCCAATAATAAATCGTCCATGACTGTAACCATTCATGTTTTTGTGAGTTAAGTGGAGCAACATCAAAGCTATTAAAAATAAGAGTATTCAAATATTCACCAATTGAGGATGTAAACATATTCATAATTAAAATTGTAGGGCCTACAATAAGAATAATAATAAATAACATCGCAGCTAAAAGCATATTTAAATTACTTAAATACTGAATACCTTTGCTTAAGCCACTCCAAGCACTAATTAAGAATAAAACTGTAACAATTAGAATAATAATGCCTTGAATAAGTTTATTGTTTGGCACTCCAAATAAATAATTTAAACCACCGTTAATTTGCATGGCGCCAACACCAAGTGACACTGCAACCCCAATAATAGTAGCAAAAACGGCTAGAACATCTATAACAGTACCTAATGGACCTTCTACTTTATTTCCGAAAATAGGACGTAATGTATGAGAAATGAGTCCTAAGTCATTTTTTCTAAACTGTGTATATGCAAGAGCCAATGCAACAATACCGTAAACTGCCCAAGGATGTAGTCCATAATGTAAGAAACTTGAACGCATGGCTTCAGCTAGAGCAGCTTCTGTTTCTTTACTCGCTGTTGGTGGCGATAGATAATGTGAAATGGGCTCAGAAGATCCATAGAATACAAGTCCAATACCCATACCTGCACTAAATAGCATTGTTAACCATGAAATGGTATTAAATTCTGGTTTATCATCAGGCTTTCCTAACTTAAGCTTTCCAATTGGATGAAAAATAAGTGTGATACAAAATATCAGAATAATGCTAATAAGTAGCATATAGTACCAACCAAACGTTTCTGTAATAAAACTTCCGATTGCTCCAGAAATTGAACCAAATTGATTAGGGAAGATGGCTCCAATAATTACCAGTAACCCTACAATAACTGAAGCAAAAATAAACACATTTGAAAACTGTTTAGATTTGTTTTCCATGTATTTAACTCCTTTCAAATTTAATAAAACAGATGTATAAAAGATTAACATATATCGAATAAAGAGCAATATAAAATTTTAAAAATATTTAATAAATTCATATTTTTTAGCAAACTTAGCATATTAATATGTGTATAATTTATTGAATATTTTGAAAAAAGAAATAAAGTACTGTATATTTTTATTTATCAAATATATAAAGATATTAAACTGAAAATATTAGAGGAACGTGAAGCGGAACAATTATTTACACTCGTGGATTCAAATCGTGACTACTTAGCAGAATTTCTACCATTCGTTGAATATACGAAGAAGATGGAAGATAGTAAACACTTTATCCATTTAGTGTTACAGCAATTTGCTCGTGGAGATGGATTTCCATATCCTCTTTAGTAGCGGTTTTTTTCTTTAAGGTTCATTAATAATTATATAAGCGGGTGGGATAGTTATGATCTTTGGTTATCAAATAGATAAAGATATTAAATTAAAGATATTAGAAGAAAGAGAAGCAGGGCAGTTATTTAAATTAGTAGATAGTAACCGCAAATATCTAGCAGAATTTCTACCATTCGTTGAATATACGAA
>NZ_KV810825.1:46382-112264 GCF_001812925.1 Staphylococcus sp. HMSC057A08
AGAATTTCTACCATTCGTTGAATATACGAAGAAGGCGGAAGATAGTAAACACTTTATCCATTCAGCGTTACAACAGTTTATCGATGGTAATGGATTTCATTGTGGAATATGGAGTGATAAAGAACTGATTGGTGTTATTGGATTACATTATTTAGACTTAGTTAATAAACGTACCTCGATTGGTTATTATTTAGCTGAAGATTTTCAAAAGAAAGGTATCATGACTAGATGCACTAAAGCACTTATTCAATATATATATGAAGAATATGATATTAATCGAATCGAAATACAAATGTCTACTAAAAATAAGAAAAGCCGAGCTATACCAATAAGACGTGGATTCACACAAGAAGGTATATTGAGAAGTGATGAACGTGTACAAGGGAAATTCTCAGATAGTTATGTGTATAGTTTGTTGAGAGAAGAATATGAAAATGAATATAAATAACAACACATCCTGATACTTCGTCTTGCTCAAGTACTTTAGTATCAGGATGATACATATTATATAGGAAAGTGATAAATTTGATCGCTCATTATCAACATATCACTTATATTTAAGATGGTTTGATAGCAAATGCACGGACTGGGAAACCTGGTGCATCTTTTGGTTTGGGACTAATTGCATAAATGACTGCGCCGCGCGTAGGCAATTGGTCTAGGTTTGTTAAGAGTTCAAGTTGGAAGGTATCTTGTCCAAGTATATAACGTTCTCCAACAATATCGCCATTTTTAGCTGTATCTACTGACGCATCTGTATCGAATGTTTCATGACCAATCGATTGTACACCGCGTTCTTCAATTAAGAATTTTAAAGCATCTAGTCCCCAACCTGGTAAATGTTGGTTACCATCAGTATCTCTATTTTCGAATTGTTCAATATCTGGCCAACGTTTTGACCAATCTGTACGTAAAGCAACAAAGGTACCTTCTTCAATGCGCCCATTCTCCGCTTCCCACTGTTCTAAATGTTGGCGTGTCACGATAAAGTCATCATTATTTTTTACTTCTTTTGAATAATCTAACACGATAAGTGGTAAGACTAATTCTTTTAAATCAAGATCCTCAAGATAACGTTTATTCTCTACAAAATGTATCGGTGCGTCAATGTGTGTGCCGTATTGTGTAACGATATTCCAACGTTGTACATAAAAACCATGTTCTTTGACTGTAAATAATGTGGATACTTGGCCTTTTTCAAATTCACTAAATCGTGGAATGTCTGGATCGAAAGTATGGGTTAAATCTACCCACTCTGCTGTTTTTAATTGTTGTAATTGGTCCCACAATGGATAATTTGTCATATATTTCACCTCGAAAGTCTAATATAAGAATAAAAGAGGGAGAAAACTCAATTTCTCCCTCACATGTTTATCTGTATCTTATGCGACAGGTTTATTTTTTTCTTCACGTTTTTTACGAACAGTATTTACAAGTACTGTTAAGGCATCTTTCACTTCGTCTTCTTTACGTGTTTTTAGACCACAGTCAGGGTTAACCCAGAATAAAGAACGGTCGATTTGTTGTAAAGAACGATCAATTGCTGTTGCAATTTCTTCTTCAGTAGGAATACGTGGACTATGAATATCATATACACCTAATCCAATACCTAAATCATAGTTAATATCTTCAAAGTCTTTGATTAAATCACCATGGCTACGTGATGTTTCAATTGAAATAACATCTGCATCTAAGTCATGAATTGCATGGATGATTTGACCAAATTGAGAATAACACATATGCGTATGAATTTGTGTTTCATCTTGGACTGAAGAGGTTGCAAGTTTAAATGAATTTACCGCATCAGCAAGGTATTGTTCATGGTATTCAGAACGTAATGGTAAGCCTTCACGTAATGCTGGTTCATCTACTTGAATGACTCTAATACCTGCTTCTTCAAGTGCTAATACTTCTTCGTCAATAGCTAAGGCAATTTGATCTTGAACGACTTTACGAGGAACGTCTACACGTTCGAATGACCAGTTTAAGATAGTGACTGGACCAGTTAACATACCTTTCACAGGTTTATCAGTTAAGCTTTGTGCATAAACAGTTTCTTTAACTGTTAAAGGTGCAGTCCATTTTACATCTCCATAAATAACTGGTGGTTTTACAGCACGTGAACCATAAGATTGAACCCATCCAAATTTTGTGACTAAGAAACCTTGAAGTTTTTCACCGAAGAATTCAACCATGTCATTACGTTCGAATTCACCGTGTACAAGTACATCTAAGCCAATCTCTTCTTGGATTTTAATCCAACGTGCGATTTCATTTTCTAAGAAATTGTTATATTCTTCGTCTGAAATTCGATTATTTTTCCAGTCTGCACGGTATTTACGTACTTCTCTTGTTTGAGGGAATGAGCCGATCGTTGTTGTTGGTAAATCTGGTAAATGTAAACGAGCGTCTTGTGCTTTTTTACGGTCTTTAAAAGCAGATTTACGACTGGTTGGTACGCTATCAAAATCATATTCAAGGTTTTTGAATGATTGACTTTGGAATCGTTCATAGCGTGCTTTTAACTCATCATATTTTTTACTATCATTATTATTAAATAATCGACGTAATGCATCTAACTCATCTAATTTTTCAGTAGCAAAGCTTAAGCCTTCTTCAATTGATGTATCTAATGTTTCATCATCTAATGATACCGGAACGTGTAATAATGAAGATGATGGTTGAATTACAATTGCTTTAGCATAAGGTTGTAAAGTTTCGATTAATTCTTTTTTCGCTTCAATATCTGCAGCCCAAACATTACGACCGTCAATAATACCAGCATATAATGTTTTAGATTTATCGAAATCTCCTGCTTTAATTTGTTCTAAGTTATAACCATGATCATGAACAAAATCTAAACCAAGACCAGCCACTGGTAAACGGCTTAAGAATTTGACATTCACGCGTTCAAAATAGGTTTGTATGACTAATTTTTCTCCTAGACCAGCATCAGCAAAGTAGTCATAAGCCTCTTTAGTAATATTTTCATAATTTTCACTTTCATCTGTTACAAGAACAGGTTCATCGACTTGAATGTATTCAGCACCTGCATCTACTAAAGATTGTAATACTTCTTTATATAATGGAAGTAATGTTTGAACTTTCTCTTCAAAAGACTGACTACCGCCTTTAGAAAGTTTCACAAAAGTGATTGGGCCAACAATGACAGGATGTGCATTTACATTAATTGATTTAGCATAGTTAAAACGGTCTAGTAATATATTGCGATTCACCTTAGGTTCAACATTATCCCATTCAGGAACAATATAGTGATAGTTTGTGTTAAACCATTTAATTAATGCACTTGCAACATGTTCTTTATTACCACGTGCAATATCAAACAATAAATCATCATCTACTGTACGTCCTTGGAAACGTTCAGGAATAATGTTGAAAAGTAATGATGTATCAAGAATATGGTCATATAATGAGAAATCACCAACAGGTACACTGTCTAAATTATAATTCTTTTGAAGTAATAAATTTTCTTTATGTAAGTCTGTTAATGTTTGATCTAATTCAGTTTTATCGATTTTTTTAGCCCAATAGCTTTCGATTGCTTTTTTCCATTCTCTTTTTCTACCTAATCTTGGGAATCCTAAGTTTGAAGTTTTAATTGTTGTCATGATATTGCCTCCTTGTTTTGGGTAATTGCTTTAGAATATGCTGCGAGCTCTAATGAATAATCAATACGTTGGAAAGGTGTAATGAGATATAAACCATTAAAGTATTCATGTACCGTATCGATTAATTCTTTAGACAGTCTCAAACTTAATTCTTTTGTTTTTTCTTTATCATCTTTTACTGCTTTAAATTGATTTAATACATCTTCAGACATTTTAATTCCAGGCACTTCGTTATGTAAGAAAAGTGCGTTATTGTAGCTTGCAATAGGCATGATACCGATAAAAAGTGGGGTATCAAGATGTTTAGTTGCTTCATATACCTCTTTGATTTTTTCTTTACTATATACAGGTTGGGTAATAAAGTAACTCATACCTGCCGCTACTTTTTTCTCAAGACGTTTAACTGCTCCGTCTAATTTACGAACGTTTGGATCGAACGCTCCGGCGATGTTAAAGTTGGTATGTTTCTTCAGCGCATCACCATCAACATTAATACCTTGATTAAATCGTAGTGCAAGTTCTGTTAGGCCTTTTGAGTTAACATCATACACATTTGTTGCGCCTGGTAGATGACCTACTTTTGAAGGGTCTCCTGTAATAGCTAAAATTTCACTCACACCGATGAGTGAAAGGCCAAGTAGATGAGATTGTAAACCAATTAGATTACGATCTCGACATGTGATATGAACAAGAGGTTCAATCTCATATCGTTGTTTGATTAAACTTGCAGCAGCAATGTTGCTGACTCTTACAGTAGCGAGAGAGTTATCTGCGAGTGTTACTGCATCAATATTTGCTTCATCTAGCTTACCTATATTCTCAAAGAACAATTCTGTATCGAGATGTTTTGGAGTGTCTAATTCAACAATCACAGTAGGTCTTTGTTTTACTTTTGATGTTAAATTTTGTTTTAATGTACGTTTTGCATTTGTATTAATTGTTCGATGAATTGGAATAACTTTTTTAGTTTTAATTGGTTTTAAATGTTTTACAGATTCTTTAATGTAAGAGATATGTTCCGGTGTAGTACCACAACAACCACCAATTAAACGAACGCCTTCGTTAATTAATTCTTGTGCAACATCACCAAAATATTTAGCATTGTCACTATATTTAAATTCACTATTTTCAATATCGAGTAGACTCGCATTAGGATAACATGAGAGATAGGCATGTTCTGGTAGTTCGATATGTGAAAATGAGCGTTGCATGTGATGTGGGCCATGGTGACAATTTAAGCCCACCACATTTGCGCCACATTCAATGAGATGTTTTAACGCCTCGTTAATTTCTGTACCGTCAACGAGATAATTCGTATTGGAAGCGGTCAGTTGTGCGATAATTGGAATATCGTACTTTTGACGTGTCGCTGTTATCACACTCGTTAATTCATCTAAATCGTAGTAGGTTTCAAATAGTAAACCATCTACACCTTCTTCAATTAAAGTATCAATTTGATTGTCTGTATGATATTGAATAGTAGAAAGCGATAAGTCTTCTTGTTTTATTCCCCTGAAGCCACCCACCGTTCCTAAGATAAATGTCTCTTTATTGGCTGCGCGTTTTGCAATTTGTACAGCAGCTTTATGAATTTCTTTTACTTTATGCTCTAAGCCAAATACTTTTAATTTTTCAAAGTTAGCGCCATACGTATTTGTCTGAATGACATCAGCTCCTGCTTCTATATATGAACGATGAATACGTTCAACTTTATTGGGATGTGTAAGATTGTATGCTTCAGGACAAGTATCTAGGCCCTCGGAATAGAGGATTGTTCCCATTGCGCCATCAGCTACTAAAACGTTGTTCTTCAAATGATTCAATAATCGACTCATTAAATGCCTCCTTCAATGCGTAGTCAATATCAGCTATGAGTTCTTCAGGTTGTTCAAGACCTACGCTTAGACGGAATAGACCAAATGTAATGCCACGTTCGTTTCTCACTTCTTCTGGAACAGCTGCATGAGACATTGTGGCTGGATGTGAGAGAATCGTTTCTACTCCTCCTAAACTTACCGATACAAGTGGTAAAGTTAGCGCATCTACAAAGGCTTGAGCTTTTGTTTCATCTTTTAGACGAAAGCCAATGACTGCACCGCCACTTTTAGCTTGTGATAAATGTAAATCACTATTTCCCGGATAATATACTTCAGCAACTTCATCTCTTTGACTTAAAAAGTCTACAAGTTTTTTAGCATTCGATGTAGATTGTCTAAAACGAACAGGTAATGTTTTTAAATGTTTGGCTAAAGTCCAACTATCATGTGCAGATAGGGCAGTTCCTGTTCCATTTTGGAGTAGGTAAAGTGCTTCAGCGACGTCTTTGCGATTTGTAATAGCAGCGCCAGCAATAATATCACTATGTCCACCTAAGAATTTTGTTGCAGAATGAACCACTATATCAGCACCAAGTGCAAGTGGAGATTGACCTAATGGAGTCATAAATGTATTATCTACTGCTAAAAGTAAATCATGTTTTTTAGCGATATAAGCAACTGCTTTAATATCA
Organism: Staphylococcus sp. HMSC057A08; assembly: GCF_001812925.1. Lineage (NCBI taxonomy): Bacteria > Bacillati > Bacillota > Bacilli > Caryophanales > Staphylococcaceae > Staphylococcus > Staphylococcus sp. HMSC057A08. Next base: position 52,521 of record NZ_KV810825.1, read on the forward strand.
GTGATTTTAAAGCATGGATTTGATGGTGTTTCTATATAAATTAATTTTGTATTAGGTTGAATGGCCTGTTCAATTTCTTCAGGATGAGTCGCATTTACCGTCGTAAATTTAATATTAAAACGATTTAAAATACGTTCAGTTAGTCTAAATGTTCCACCATACACATCATCTGGTAAAATGACATGATCTTCAGCTTGTAATGTGAGTAATACGGCTGATATTGCTGCAATACCTGAAGCATAAGCAAATCCATATTGACCGCCTTCAAGTTTAGCTAATTTTTCTTCTAATAATTGACGATTAGGATTACCACTTCTGGCATAATCAAATTTTGCGTTACCACCAAGTACTTTTTGATGGAAAGTTGAAGAATCATATAATGGTGGGTTTGCTGAATCGTAATCTACACCTCTATGTTCATCAAATATCACTTCTGTTTCTTTAGATAAGCTCATGAAATCACTCCTACTTTAGAATTTTCTAATGCTTGAATAATATCTGCTTCAATATCCTTATAATCTTCAATACCAATGGATAAGCGAATTAAATGTTCATCAATACCTCGTTTGTCTTTTTCATCATCTGGCATGTCGACGTGTGTTTGTGTATATGGGAAAGTAATAAAGGTTTCAGTTCCTCCTAAACTTTCTGCAAAAATACAAATTTCTAAATTTTCTAAAAATTTAGCTACGCTATAAGCCTTATTAAGACGTAAACTTAACATACCTGTTTTTCCACTATAGAGTACTTCATCAATAGAATCGGATGTTTCACAACGTCTTGCGAGACGACGTGCATTGTCTTGAGATCGTTCTATTCTGAGATGTAGTGTTTTCAAACCTCTTTGGAGCAAGTAACAATCAAGTGGAGACAATGTGGCGCCAATCATATTGTGAAATTGACCTAATTGTTCAGCAAGCGTGTCATCTTTAACTGTCACTACGCCTGCAAGTACATCATTATGACCACCTATATATTTTGTAGCTGAGTGTAAAACAATGTCAGCACCTTGTTCTAAAGGTGTTGATAAGTATGGAGTTAAAAACGTGTTATCAATGATTATTAATAGATGATGTTTTTTACTTAGAACATAATAGGGTTCTACATCAATTTGAATCATTTGAGGATTCGAAATTGGTTCGATAAAGAGTGCTTTTGTATGTTTATTTATACTGTTTTCGACTTCTTCATAATTTAAAAAATCAACGTATTTAAAATGAATACCGTATTGTTGTTCATAATAATCAAATAATCTAAATGTTCCTCCATATAAATCAAACGCTACTAAAATTTCATCACCAGGTTTAAATAAGTTACAAATAAGTTGAACTGCTGCCATACCACTTGAAGTTGCAAATGAAGCTGTACCCCCTTCTAATTTGGCAAATGCTTCTTCAAATGAAGAGCGGGTTGGGTTTTTCGTTCGTGTGTAATCATATCCTGTAGACTGACCTAGGTGAGGATGTTGATATGCCGTCGATAAGTAAATGGGATTAGCAATTGCGCCAGTCAAATCCTTTGTTAATGAAATTTGTGCTAATTGAGTATCTTTCATTTCAAATCCTCCTATCATTTTCTAAATAAAAAAAGCTTCCGTCCTTTAAACCCGATATGTATCGGATGTAAAGGACGAAAGCTCGTTTCGTGGTACCACCTTTGTTTACTACTTTATTGCTAAAGTAACCTCAAACAGTACGCCATTATGTTTTAGGAGTACTTGAAAAAGTGGCACACATTATCGTAAATGATCAGATATATCTGTAATAAAAAACTCATTTAACTTTTGAAGATAAATGAGTATTAACGATAATTTAGTGACGTCGATGATTCCAGTACGCCATTAAACAATAAATGTTAATACTGTATCGCTATAACGGGCGAACCCGTTGATACCTCATATTGGCATCAACACTCAAAGGCCATTTTCAAACTTTCTTTCAATGTCTCTTCTCAGCTTACAAGACTCTCTGTATCTGCAGTGTAAGTTTTACTTTCCTTATTACCGTGTGTAATTTGTGTTTTTTTAAGTTAATTCATAGCTTACAGACATAAATTACATTTGTCAACAACTTTTCTGAAAATTATGATTAAATAATAAATTCAGAAAGCGCCTGAATGATTGATATATATACTTTCTATCTAGTAAATTTTTTTCTTAAAAAAGTTTATAAGACTTGTAGATATAACACGCTTTTTTTAAAATTAAGTAATGACTTTAAAGACAAGGGAGGACTATGCATGAACAACATTGAAGATCAACGTGTTCAATTAAATAATGATGAACACGTACAACATATTAAAATTTCAAGTATTAAAGCTAATCCCTATCAACCTAGAAAAACATTTGATGAGGAGAAACTTCAAGATTTAGCAGAGTCTATAACAACTCATGGTATACTTCAACCTATTGTTTTAAGAAAAACGATCAATGGATATTATATCGTTGTAGGAGAACGACGTTTTCGAGCTTCTAAATTAGCTGGGTTAGAGGAAGTTCCTGCAATTGTAAAATTCCTTTCTGATTCTGACATGATGGAATTAGCCATTATAGAAAATTTACAAAGAGAAGATTTAAATGCAATTGAAGAAGCTGAAAGTTATCAACGATTAATGAATGATCTTGGTCTGACACAACAAAAAGTTGCTGAAAGGTTAGGAAAATCACGGCCTTACATTGCTAATATGCTAAGATTATTAAATTTACCCTCTGATATTGCTAAGCTTGTAAGAGAGAATCGCATGTCAGGGGCCCATGGACGTACTTTACTTGCATTAAAAGATGTAAATACGATGAAACGTATAGGTAAACAAGCAATCAAAGAGGGGTGGAGTGTACGTTATTTAGAAAAAGTTGTTTCTGAAATCCAAGACGGTGGGCAGTCTAAAAAAGAAAAATTAAATACTCCAAGTAAACCCAAATTCATACAGAAACAAGAACGTGCGCTTAAGGAAAAATTTGGAACTCATATAGATATATCTGTATCTAAAAATGTTGGGAAAATTGTGTTTGAGTTTAAATCCGAGGCTGAGTTTAGACGTATTATAGATAAACTTAATGAATAGTATCCTATTAATAAAATAAAAAAGAAAATGATAAATCAAAAGACTGATACAATTTTAGAAGAAATTTTGTATAATAAATAAATTGGAATATAAATTTAAGGTGGACTAAATAGAAAAGGAGGGGGCTATTATGAATCAATTGAAGAACGTGTTAACATCGCTATTTAAACCATTAACAGAACCCGAAGTATACACAAATTTAGCAACTAAATTAGCAATGGTTATTATTTATATTTTAGTAGGCTTAATTGTAATTGGAATTATTAATAAAGCGATAGAAGAAGCATTTAAATTTCAAAATAAAAGTAATAGAGGAAATAAAAAACGCTCTAAAACGCTCGTGTCCCTTATCAAAAATGTTGTAAGATACATTGTGTGGTTTATCGTACTCACAACAGTATTAAGTAAATTCGGAATTAGCGTAAATGGGATTATCGCCAGTGCCGGTGTTGTAGGTATCGCTGTTGGTTTTGGAGCCCAGACTATAGTCAAGGATATTATTACTGGATTTTTCATTATTTTTGAAAATCAGTTTGATGTAGGTGATTATGTTAAAATTAATAGCGGTGGTACTACAGTTGCTGAAGGAACAGTAAAATCTATAGGATTGAGATCAACGCGTATTAATACCATCACTGGGGAGTTAACTATTTTACCAAATGGTAGTATGGGTGAGATTACTAACTATTCTATTACTAATGGTACGTCAATTGTAGAAATTCCAGTCTCAGTTGATGAAAATTTAGATAAAGTTGAAAAGAAATTAAATAAATTATTTACAGCAATGCGTAGTAAATACTACTTATTCATTACTGATCCAGTCGTTTTAGGAATTGATGGGTTAGATGAAACAAAAGTGATCATAAGAATATCAGCAGAAACTATTCCTGGAGAAGGTGCTTCAGGTTCTAGAATTTTACGCAAAGAAATTCAAAAAATGTTTGTACAAGAAGGTATTAAATTGCCACAACCCATGTACGTAAGAAATACTGATAAACAAGATGCTTAATAAATGTTGGGGGTAATGTTGTGACACCAAAATATGATATAAATGATATAGTAGAAATGAAAAAACAACATGCTTGTGGAACAAATCGATTTAAAATTATTCGCATGGGTGCGGATATACGAATTAAATGTGAAAATTGTCAAAGAAGTATTATGATTCCACGACAAGTGTTTGTTAAAAAAATAAAAAAAATATTAGTATCTCATCAAGATACAGAAAGTTAGGAGAATGATTCATGGCTTTAACAGCAGGTATCGTAGGTTTGCCTAATGTTGGTAAATCTACTCTATTTAATGCAATTACAAAAGCAGGTGCGCTCGCTGCGAACTATCCTTTCGCTACGATCGATCCGAATGTTGGGATTGTAGAAGTACCAGATACACGTTTAAATAAATTAACAGAAATGGTAGAACCTAAGAAAACGATTCCTACCACTTTCGAATTCACAGATATTGCAGGTATTGTTAAAGGTGCTTCAAAAGGTGAAGGTTTAGGCAACAAATTCTTATCACATATTCGTGAAGTAGACGCTATTTGTCAGGTAGTACGTGCTTTCGATGATGAAAATGTGACACACGTCGCTGGTCGGGTAAATCCATTAGATGATATTGAAGTCATTAATATGGAACTTGTTTTAGCTGATTTAGAATCAGTAGAGAAACGTTTGCCTCGAATTGAAAAAATGGCACGTCAAAAAGATAAAACAGCAGAAATGGAGTTCCGCATTTTATCTAGAATAAAAGAAGCGTTAGAAGAAGGAAATCCAGTTCGTAGTTTAGATTTTAATGAAGAAGATCAAAAATATGTAAATCAAGCTCAATTATTAACATCTAAAAAAATGTTATATATTGCAAACGTTGGCGAAGATGAAATTGGTGACGATGAAAATGATAAAGTGAAAACCATTCGTGAGTACGCAGCTAAAGAAGATTCTGAAGTTATCGTCATTAGTGCAAAAATTGAGGAAGAAATTGCAACACTTGATGATGAAGACAAGGAAATGTTTTTAGAAGACTTAGGTATTGAAGAACCAGGCCTCGATCGTCTTATCAGAACAACATATGATTTGTTAGGATTATCTACTTACTTTACAGCAGGTGTTCAAGAAGTACGTGCTTGGACATTTAGACAAGGGATGACGGCACCACAATGTGCAGGTATCATTCATACAGACTTCGAACGTGGTTTTATTCGTGCCGAAGTAACAAGTTATGACGACTATGTTGAGCATGGTGGCGAGCAAGGTGCGAAAGAAGCAGGTAAACAACGTTTAGAAGGTAAAGATTATATTATGAAAGATGGAGATATTGTTCACTTCCGATTTAATGTATAGGAATATAAAAAGCGCGACATCTGTTTATTATAGACGTCGCGCTTTAGTTATATCATTATGGTTATATCTTAAAAAAACGGTATAACTTTACTTGCTTTAATAATATCTTTGGTGCTAAAAAACTGTTTACCTTCTCCAGTATATGCTGGCTCAAGAATCATATTAGCTTTTGCACAGTATAGCCACTCTGGATTGATACCGCAATTTAAGATTTCTTGAAACTCTTGAAAATCTTTATTCCAATCTAAATCTAATTGCATAGTTACACCTCAAGGATATTATAGGATATCAGTTCTCTTTTGAAAAGATATGTTTAAAGTTTGAATATAAATTTATAGGGCCAATACGATAGATCTTATCCACTTTCAGACAAAATATTTCAAATAATATTTATTGTAAAAAGTAATCACCTATGCTATAATTCTTGATTGTGAGTAATGAAAATTATTCCTTGCCTATGGATAGGATTCGATAGGCCGCATAGACCACAAGGAGGTGCAATTATAAAATGAGAACATATGAAATTATGTATGTCGTACGTCCTAACATTGAAGAAGATGCTAAAAAAGCAGTTGTTGAACGCTTTAACGGTATCTTAGCTTCAGAAGGATCAGAAGTTTTAGAAGAGAAAGATTGGGGTAAACGCCGTCTTGCTTACGAAATTGAAGATTTCAAAGAAGGCTTCTACTTCATCGTACGCATTAAAACAGATAATAACAGAGCTACAGACGAATTCCAACGTTTAGCTAAAATCAATGACGATATTATCCGTTATATCGTTATCCGTGAAGACCAAGATAAGTAATAATTAAATGGGGGCGTTGAAATGATAAATCGAGTTGTATTAGTAGGTCGTTTAACTAAGGATCCAGAATACAGAAGTACTCCCTCAGGCGTAAGTGTAGCGACATTTACTCTAGCAGTTAACCGTACTTTCACGAATGCTCAAGGGGAACGCGAAGCTGACTTTATTAACGTTGTTGTATTTAGAAGACAAGCAGAAAACGTAAATAACTATCTTTCAAAAGGTAGTTTAGCTGGCGTTGATGGTCGCATACAATCACGCAGTTATGAAAATCAAGAAGGTCGTCGTATATTTGTCACTGAAGTCGTAGCGGATAGTGTTCAATTCCTTGAACCTAAAAATGCACAAGGTGGACAACGTCATCAAGGAAATAATGATTTCCAAGATTATGGCCAAGGATTTGGTGGTTCACAATCAGGACAAAATACATCTTATAATAATAATAACAATCGTGCATCAAACAATAATCAATCAGATAACCCATTTGCAAATGCAAATGGCCCAATTGATATTAGTGATGATGACTTACCATTCTAACGAAAGAATGAGATTAAAAATATAAAAGGAGGTAATTAACTATGGCAGGTGGACCAAGAAGAGGCGGACGTCGTCGTAAAAAAGTATGCTATTTCACAGCAAATGGTATTACACATATTGACTATAAAGACACTGAATTATTAAAACGTTTTATCTCAGAACGCGGTAAAATTTTACCACGTCGTGTAACTGGTACTTCAGCTAAATATCAACGTATGTTGACTACAGCTATTAAACGTGCTCGTCATATGGCTTTATTACCATATGTTAAAGATGAAAACTAATATATAATTAGTGTTGAACCCCGTAAGCTCAAGGCTTGCGGGGTTATTTTTATGTCGTAGTAATAAAAAAGGGATAGATTATACACATTAAGTTGATTTTAAAATATATTGCGTAATATCTTTAATGTATGCAATATAAAATGTTATCATTAAAAGAGACATACATAAGGAGTTATGATGATAATGAGAGGAAAATATTTATTAGCAGGTATTGTTGCATCTACTTTATTTTTGGGTGCTTGTGATTTAAATATTCATTTACCAGGTGGAAATAATGATAGTTCAGAGGATAAGCAAAAAACTGAGAAGAATGATCATAAAAATAAAACGCCTAATAATTCAAATAAAAATAATGATACTAATAATGATAAAAATATAGATTCATCAGACACACAGCAAAATAATAATGATGAAAATACTAATTATAATCAAACTGAAAATATTCAACCCAATGATAATAAGAGTATTCAGTCATCCGAACAGAATACTCAAAACCAATCTGAAAATGGAATCAATGGAAATAATGAAACGACTACGAATGAAAGTCATTCAACTAGTGACAATCAATCAAATGATTCTTCGAATAAAGAACTTACACCGAAGCAAGCAGAGGATGTTGTCTATGATTGGTATAAAAATCAAGGATTTGGACATCGTTTAAGAAATGAATTTAATTACAATCCTAGTAAAAGTACTGACGAGATGTATTATATAGATTATGCAGCAAGTGACGCATATGGTACTGGAACACCTTATGTAGCCATTGTAGATAAACATACAGGTAGTATTGTTGATAATTATAATAATATGACAGATGAAGAAAAAGCTAAAAGAAAACAAATGAATGAAAGTAAATTAGAACAAAGTAACCGACAACGAAACAATGATGTACAAAATAATGAAACAAAGAATGATAATGAAACACAACATACATCGTCTAATGAAGAAAATCAAAATAGTGCGCAATCTGAAACTCAAAATGATGTCCAGACATCGAACCAATCCGAGAACAATGATTCAACTTCAACAGACACTTCTACACAAACTAAAGAAAAACCCACAACTTCTCAAACAAATCGTAATGAACAAGCACAACTACATAATCAAAGCACAAATATCGAAGAATAAAAACAAGGGAACAAGATATTATATTCAACATGAATATATCTTGTTCCTTTAAAGTTGTTTATAATGTTTAGCAAGTATTTTATATAAAAATAGTTTCTATTTTTTAATAGTCTTATATTTTTAATCATCAATTGAATAAATACTAATCAAATATATAGGTATTATTATTTAGTTATTTTTGTTATAAAAAATAACTTATTTTAATAATTATGTTTATAAAATTTAAATAGGTGGTATGAATAAGAAGTAAACAAAATAAAACTATAAGGAGTAATCTAACTATGGGCTTTATTATTATGATAATAGTTGGTGGATTAATCGGTTGGATTGCTGGCATGATTATGGGTAAAGATATCCCTGGTGGTATCTTAGGTAATATTATTGCTGGTTTAATCGGTTCATTCATCGGAAGTAAATTGTTAGGTACTTGGGGTCCTGTTTGGGGCGGAGTACCAATCTTCCCAGCATTAATCGGTGCAATTATTCTTATTTTTATTGTTTCTTTAATTTTAAAAGCAATCAAAAAATAGGTATAGCATTTTAAAGGGGACTACGTTATGTAGTGCTCTTTTTTTATTTATTAAACTAAAAAAAGAGGATGACGTCGGGTTAAGGCGTCATCCAGGAGTATTATGTTCATGAATATAAAAGACTTGTAGTTATTAAATAACTACATATTAATAGTATCATGCAATATAAATAATAACAATCATAAAAATGTATATTATTTAAAAATATATCATTTATATGATTAGTAGACTTCATTCATTTATTATTTAATATAATAAATTGAAATAGGAGGTAAAACATGAATTTATATCTTATTCGACATGGTGAATCACAGTCTAATTACGATAATAAGTACAATCGAGCATATTATTGTGGTCAGTTAGACGTTCCTTTAACTGAAAAGGGCGTTGAAAGCGCAAAACAATTAAAGCCATATTTTTATAATATAAAAATCAATGATGTGTATGTATCTGATTTAACAAGAACGAAAGAAACATATCAATATATCTTCCCTTACGATACCCCAACTACAGTCACATCATTATTACGTGAACGTTCATTGGGTCTATTTGAAGGTCAATTTAAGGATAAACTTATGAAAAACAATATGTATCATCGTTATTTTCATGATCCAAATTATAAAGATTTTCGACATAGCTTTATTCAAAAAGCACCTGAAGGGGAAAATTATAATGATGTTTATTATAGAGTGAAACAGTTTTTCGAAACGATTCATATTCAAGACGATTACACGATAGTCATTATTGCACATCAAGTTGTGATTCGTTGTATTATGGTTTACTTTGGCTATATAAATAAAGAAGAAGCATTAATTAAAGTAATTGAAAATTGTAAGCCATATCTCATTGAATTATAAAAAAATCTGAGACATCATTTATCGTCTCAGATTTTTTATATATGGGACATCACCATTAATGGACTGGGAAAACATATTCAAATGGATACTCCCTATTCTATTTATCAAAAACGTTTGTTTTGATATCTTTCTTATTTAAGAAAGATTTGATTTTATTTTGTTGGTTGCCATTTACATCTCCAGCATAATGAGTAGGAACATCTACAATGTTAATTGTATTTTGAGGTTGATAATTCAGTTGTTCGATACTTTCATCAACATTTGCAATTGTACTATTCAAAGCATGAAAGTACTTAATAATACGATTTACATTATCTTTATAGCCGTCTGGCAATGTGTTATTTTCAACATATTTTTTAAAGTGTAAGTCATTTTTAACAGCAATATTAGATAAATGACTAAGTTTTTTAGCTTGTTTATCAGTGATTTTTGTTTGTCCTGAACTTTGATGATCGATTTTACTTTGCATTATATATTTATTGTCTAAAATATCACTATTAACATCTAGATATTTTTTGATTGCTTTGTTCATTTCATCTTCAGTAAGCTTTTGATGAGATTTATTCGATGTAAAAATATCATTTTCAGTTAAGTTTTTAGCATGTTTCGGTGCATTAACACCGTTACTTTGATTATGATTGTCTTCATTATTATCATTATTAGGTGCACACGCACTTAACATTAATAACAAAGCTAAAAAACTACTAATAATCATACTCTTTTTCATAGACTTCAATAATCTCCTTTATTAGTAAACATTTCTATTTAAGAATAATAATAGAGTATCATTTATAGAAACAGAATTGAATGTTTAAGACATAAAATTAATATGAATCTATGAACAAATTGTGGCAATAGCATTAAAAAAGTAAATTAAAAAAGCAGAGTCGTTAATAAAATGACTCTGCTTAAAATGAAGATATTTGATAGGTTAAGTTCTAAGTCTTACTTTCATATAGAAAGTTAAACTGTAAATTAATTTCTAATAATATAATCAAATGCACTCAATGCTGCGTTAGCACCTGAACCCATTGATATAATGATTTGTTTATATTTTTGGTCAGTAACGTCACCAGCAGCAAAAATACCAGGGACGTTTGTGTTATTTTCATGATCCACAACGACTTCTCCACGGTTATTTAATTCTACTGCGTCACCAATCCATTTTGTATTTGGCACAAGACCAATTTGTACAAAGATACCATCTAAGCTTAATTCTTTCATTTCACCAGATGACATATCTTCATAGCTTAAACCAGTAACATGATCTTCACCTAGAACTTCAGCAGTTCTAGCATTTGTGTGAATATCAACATTAGGGAAAGAACGTAAACGTTCTTGTAACACTGTATCTGCTTTTAGTTCTGGAGCGAATTCAAATAGTGTCACGTGTTTAACTATTCCTGCTAAATCGATAGCTGCTTCAACACCAGAGTTACCACCGCCGATAACTGCAACGTTTTTATTTTCAAATAAAGGTCCGTCACAGTGAGGACAGAAAGCCACACCTTTATTGATTAAGCGATCTTCACCAGGAATATTTAATTTACGCCAGCTTGCACCCGTTGAAATAATAGCAGTTTTACTTTCAAGAACTGCATCATTTTCTAAAGTTACTCGGATAGCTTTATCAGTTTTTTCAATTTTAGTTGCACGAATACCAGTCATAGCATCAATATCATATTCTTCGATATGTGCAGCTAAATTAGAAGAGAATTCTGATCCAGTGGTTTGTTTAACAGTAATAAAGTTTTCAATACCAGCTGTATCGTTAACTTGACCACCGATTCTATCTGCAACAATACCAGTGCGTAAACCTTTACGCGCAGTATAAATTGCAGCACTACCACTTGCTGGCCCACCACCGATGATTAATACATCGTATGGATCTTTATTTTCATACTCTGAAGCATCTTGTGTACTGCCAAGTTTAGATAAAATATCAGAAATTGTCATACGACCATTACCGAATTCTTCACCATCTAAAAATACAGCAGGGACTGCCATGATATCCTTAGACTCTTCACGGAATACAGCACCATCAATCATTGTATGAGTGATATTTGGATTAATTACACTCATTAAGTTTAATGCTTGAACTACATCTGGACATTTTTGACAAGTTAAACTTACATAAGTTTCAAAATTGTAGTTGCCTTCAAGACCTTTAATTTGATCAATGATTGCTTGTTTTTCTTTAGGCGCACGACCACTTACTTGTAAAATAGCAAGCACAAGTGAATTGAACTCATGACCTAAGGGAATACCAGCAAATGTGATACCAGTATCTTCTTCAGGTTTACTTACTTGGAAACTTGGTGTGCGTTTTAATTCTTTTTCAACGATTGTAATATGATCTGTCATCTCAGCGATTTCATCTAATAAATCTTTTAATTCTTTAGATTTATCATCAGAGCCAATACTTGCTCTAAATTCTACATCGCCTTCCATAAGTTGTAATAATTGTTGTAATTGTTGTTTTAAATCAGCATTCAGCATACTTAAATGCCTCCTTAAATTTTACCTACTAAGTCTAATCCTGGTTGTAATGATTCAGAACCTTCTTCCCATTTTGCTGGGCAAACTTCACCTGGATGTTGACGTACGTATTGTGCGGCTTTGATTTTATTTACTAATGTACTTGCATCACGGCCAATACCATCTGCATTAATTTCTGCTGCTTGAACTACACCATCAGGGTCAACGATAAATGTACCACGTTGTGCCAAACCTGCTTCTTCATCTAATACATCGAAGTTACGAGTGATGATTTGAGAAGGGTCACCAATCATAGTGTATTGGATTTTGCTGATTGCGTCTGAATGATCGTGCCAAGCTTTGTGTACGAAATGAGTATCAGTTGAAACTGAAAATACATTAACACCTAAATCTTGTAATTGGCTATATTGGTTTTGTAAATCCTCTAATTCAGTTGGACATACGAAAGAGAAGTCAGCTGGATAGAAGCAAACAACACTCCAAGAACCTTTTAAATCATCTTGGCTTACTTCTTTGAATTCATCATTTTTAGGATCATATGCTTGTGCTGTGAAAGGTAAGATTTCTTTATTGATTAAAGACATAACTTAAATTCCTCCTGATTTATCGAATATTAAATTAGAACTACATAATAATCATTGCTTATTTATAATAATTCTAATCTCTTGATTCATATTATTACATGTAGATTTTATTTCGTCAACATAATACACTTAAAAGTAAGAAAAACAATATGAAGCACTGATATAACAAGGTTCATATAAAATATATTAACTTTTTTAAGATATTGTGAGGATTATTTTTTCTAATTAAAAAATGTAAATTGTAAATAAAAACACATCTTTTCGCTTAAATATATTCTCAACTAAAGGATAGTATTTGATAATGGGAATCAAACATAATAGATTAAAACTCTCTCCAAGTTACGCTTTGAAACATATAAATCTGAAGAGAGTATCAAGTATTTTCAATATTATTTTATTAAAATCAGTCTTTGACTTCTACTTTTACGCTTCCTACTTTCTCGTATTCAGCAATATAAATACCTTTTTCTAACTGTAGGGGTGAAATAAATGTACCTGAAGAAATAAATTGCCCTTTTTCTAAACGTTTTCCATGTGAATGTAATTTTTTATTTAACCATTTTATAGATTCAATAGGATTTCCTAGTACGTCACTAGAGTGTCCTGTTTCAATTTCTTGATCATTTTTAAATAACTTTAAGTTAATATCAGCAAATGATTTGTAATCAAGAGGTGTTACTCTTTTTCCAACCACAATTAAACCTGTTGCAGTATTATCTGAAATTAAATCTGATAAAGCAAAGTTAGGGAACCAATCTTTATAACGTGCGTCAGGAATTTCAATACCTGGAGCTACTTTTACACTTTCTAAGATGGTTTGAACATCGGCATTCTCTGGTAAGTCTGCAGTTAATTCAAAAATAAGTTCAGGTTCAAGTAATGGATCAAATAATGTTGATAATGAGATAGAGTTATCCCCCTCGACTACTTGAGTAGATAAAATAGTACCGTACGCAGGCTCATTTGTATTGGCAATGGCTTGAGTGGCGGCACTTGTCATACTTACTTTGTAACCTTTAATTTCTGATTTTTGCTTATTTTTTAATTGATTAATGAGATCATCTTGTGTGTGATAGGCTTCTAACTCATTTAGTTCAAAAGAGGAACTGATAAAATTAATCGGTTTTTTTGATGTAAAAGCTTGATATAAGGCTGTTGAAACTTCTTTGTTAGCGTGAGTCATAGTATCTCTCCTTTGATATCTGAAAATTGTCATTATTATGATAACTTTAATTGGTTTAGCATGCAAATCTTAATTTAAAATAAAGGGCAATTTTGAAGAAAAATAACATATAAATTGTTAATATATATTCAGTAATTAAAAAAGGAGTGGACTTAATGTCAGATTATGTTTACGAATTAGCTAAAAAACATCATTCAGTTCGAAGATTTAAAGATCAACCTTTAAGTGAAGGTGTTGTTAGAAAGTTAGTTGAAGCTGGACAAAGTGCTTCAACATCTAGTTATTTACAAACGTATTCTATTATTGGAGTAGAAGATCCAGAAATTAAAGCACAACTCAAAGAAGTATCAGGGCAACAATATGTGGTAGACAATGGCTATTTATTTGTATTTGTTTTAGATTATTATCGTCACAATCTTATTAATGAAGATGTAGAACAACATATGGAGACGTCATTTGAGTCGGCTGAGGGCTTATTAGTTGGTGCCATCGATGTTGCATTAGTATCAGAAAATATTGCTTTAGCAGCTGAAGATATGGGCTATGGCATTGTATACTTAGGTTCGCTTCGCAATGATGTCGGGCGTGTACGTGAGATTTTAGACTTACCTGAATATGCCTTCCCTTTATTTGGTATGGCTGTAGGAGAGCCAGCTGAGGATGAAAATGGATCACCAAAACCACGTTTACCTTTTGAACATATCTTCCATAAAAATGTCTATAATAGCAATAAAGCACACCAAAAAGAAACATTAAACGCTTATGATCAAATGGTGAGTAAATACTATCAAGACCGTACAAATGGTGTAAGAAATGAAACCTGGTCTCAACAAGTTGCTGGATTTTTAAGTGGGAAAGCACGATTAGATATGTTAGAGCAATTAAATAAAGCTGGACTAATGAAAAGATAAAATAAAACCGAAAAAAGAGAGGCAGAATTTGTTTGAAATTCTGTCTCTCTTGTTATTTTATGATTCTGTGGATAATTCTCCATAATGGTTAGAATTAAATTTTTCTTTATCTAAGTTACCTGTTAAACGTGCTGTACCAGTACCTGCTAACATGGAATCATTGACATTTAGAGCGGTACGACCCATATCAATAATTGGTTCGATAGAAATTAATACACCAGCTAATGCAACTGGTAAGTTTAAAGTTGATAATACAAGAATTGAAGCGAAAGTTGCACCGCCACCAACGCCAGCTACACCAAATGAACTAATCACTACAACGCCAATTAGTGTAAGAATGAATGGTATATCGATGTCAACATGAGCAACAGGAGCAACCATAATAGCAAGCATTGCTGGATAAATACCAGCACATCCATTTTGACCAATAGACAAACCGAATGAAGCTGAGAAGTTTGCAATACCTTCAGATACTCCTAAACGTTGCGTTTGAGTTTGCACATTTAAAGGAAGCGCTCCTGCACTTGAACGTGATGTAAATGCAAAAATCAGTACTTCAAGTGTTTTTTTAACATAACGAATAGGATTGATTCCCATAATCGCTAAAATAATTAAATGAATAACATACATTGTAAGTAAAGCTGCATAAGATGCAATCATGAATTTACCTAATGTCCAAATTGCTGAAAAATCACTTGTTGCAATTGTAGAAGCCATAATTGCGATAATTCCATAAGGAGTTAATCTTAAAACAAAGGTAACAATTGACATGATGAGAGCATAAACAGCATCAATACCACGTTTTAATAAGCTACCATTATCAGGTTGTTTACGTGCAACACGTAAGTATGCAAATCCTACAAAAATAGCAAATATTACTACTGCAATAGTTGAAGTTGTTCTCTGACCAGTAAAATCTAAGAAAGGATTGCTTGGTAATAATTCAAGAATTTGTTGTGGTAGTGTATTCGCTGTAAGCTGCTTCGCTTCACTACTAATTTCATTTCCTCGTGCATGTTCTGCACTACCTAAATCGATACTTGAAGCATCAAGGCCAAATACAATGGCATAAAAAATACCTACAACGGCTGCAATAGCGACAGTACCAATTAAAAACATAAAAATATAAGAACCTATCTTAGCAAATTTATCGCCAATTTGTATCTTACTAAATGCTGAAACAATAGAAATAAAAATAAGTGGCATAACAATCATTTGTAATAATGTCACATAGCCATCTCCAACGATGCTAAACCAATCAGTTGTGGTTTCAAGCACTTTAGAATTAACACCATAAATAAGGTGTAAAATAATTCCATATACAATTCCTAATCCTAGAGCGGTAAAGACTCGTTTTGGGAATGATACATGTTTTTTAGCCATAATGAATAAGCTGATAATGAAAATCAACATGATGACAATGTTAATAATTGAAAATAATGTTCCCATATAATGATTCTCCTTTTATTAGTTAAATCCGACACATTTAATAAGAATAGTATTAAATATATAATAATTCAATACTTTAAATAACATAAATTATTAAATGTTTTTACAAACTAATGATAAATAGATACAAAATGAGTATTAAAACAAAAAAGCAGGATCGAAATTTTTTAATTTCAATCCTGCTTTAGTAAATAGCACTATATACAGTTGTGACCTTAAAGATTAAATAGTCTAGCTAAGAATCCTTTTTTCTCATTTGAAGATGAAACATAAGTTTGATGCTCTTTTAAAGTATCAATCGCTTGTTGATTGTTATCATTAATTTCTTTAACCAAATTATTTTTAGTATAATCAGATTGTTCTTTTTGAGCTGTTTGAATGGCAACTAATGACTCATTATTTGCCTCCAATTTTTCAGTAATTTGACTTTGTAATTCCTTAAGTTCATTTTGTTGTTGATGAACTTGAGTAATCATTTGACCTAACATTTGACGTTCTTCACGCATTTTTTGTATTTCGGTACGTAAGTCTTCTACTAATTGTGTAACGCCTTGATCAGCAGGTAACTGTTGTTGGTCTTCTTTAACGATAACTTGTAAAAAGTCTTTTTCTTTTTCTAATTCTTCGAAAGCTAAATCATAGCTATTCGTTTGTTTTACCTTTTCTGCAATATCTTGGAAAAGTTCAATATCTTCTTCTTTAAAATCTGTAGCCTCACGACCACGATATTCAGTCTTGCTAAGATGATATCCTCGTTCTTCTAAATGTTGGACGATTTTACGGACTTGTTTTTCACTTAGCTCGACACGTTGAGCAAATTCTTTAGTTAACATAATGAAGTCCTTTCGTATTTAAATAATATATTCATTCATTTACGCTGACGTTTGTCTTCGGTAAGTGAAACGTCAGTCTAACCTCGCATATTAGTTTAACCTTTTATATCGCTCTTTTCAAGTATTCTATAAGGATGAACGTAAATTCATCTTTTCTAAAAGGGGATATATAATATCTCTAGAAATTCCATTCGCAAATACATATTTGAGAATATAATTAGATTTCACACTAGCAGGATAGATGTCTTTTGTAAGTTCAATGTTAGATTTAATAAATAAGTCAGTATGTATAGGTGTTTCTTCAAACGTATAATTAGGATGCAAGTAGTCAATGTCATATTGTTGTTCAAAGTCATTTTCTAATAAGATATGATGACGTCGTTTAATTAATTGATTATCTAATATGCTATTATCATGTTTCGGGACTTCAATCATTAAAAAGTTAATATCTCTAGAATGTACTTTATTAGATAATATATTTAGGTGTGTTTCAACTTCATTTAAAGTTTGAGATATGATTTCATTATAATTTGAATCAACTACAGCTAATAAGTGGACTAGAAATGCTGAATTTGTTGTTGCTTCGTAGTGTGCTGTGGCCAAACTGATTATATTTTCTTTCTCAATACCAACAATCAAAACATAATCATTTTCTGTTTTATTATTCTGTAAGGATCGTTTTGTGATAGTGCTGTCTTCAAAAAAATCAACATCTAATTGTTTATTATAAAACTCGACAGCTTTTTGATAATAAGCGTCTTCTAAAGAATAAATAGTGTGAAATTTCATAGCGATCTCCCCGCATTATATTTTTTTAAGTATAGCACATGTGTAAAGTAGCACATCATAATACAAAATATAATAAAAAACTTCTTTCAAAGTTATAAACGATTCACACTTTACTTTGAAAGAAGCATATATTAATTTTTGACTGTTACTTTGTAAAAACGTATGTTCATTTAACAATCGACATGATTAAATACAATGAATGGTTAAACTTATTTTTAAGATTTTGGACCATCAGACTCATTAGCGTAATGAGTGATATCAACTTCTTCATAAGCTGCGTTGTTTTTTTCAACTTCATTATGTGAAGAAGCGTCTTTTCTAGTGATTACTAAAAATTTGCCATCAAGCACATCTTTTTTATATTGTTCTGCTTGGTTATCAGATAGTTTGAAATTATTCAATACAGCTTCTTCACCATCTTCACCGGTTAATAAGCGTGACATGCGATCACTGAATGAACCACTTGTTGCTATAAGTGTTACTTGAGAATTATGTAAATCATCTAAATGTAATTTAGATTCACTGATAACAAATATCTCATTTTCTGAATATCCTTCTGCTTTTTTCTTTTCAATCACATTGTAAATTTGATTTTCATTATCTAGAACTGTAATATCTGGCATATTCATCGTCCTCCATCATTTCATGCTACTTTTAAATATTTATACCCTAATGAATAGATATAAAACGTTTCGATATAATTATATAATTAAAAATATGTAATTTACAAATACGGTTTTTTTAATAAGATATTAAGCGCTTACATTTATAAGTAGCGTGATTACAAGGATAAACTCTCCAGCAGTTATTGAAAATAAGCTTAAAATTTGCTATTATCATTAAATAATTTATATTGCTCATATAATCTGAAGAATATGGCTTTAGAAGTTTCTACCGTGTTGCCATAAACAACGCGACTATGAGTTCAAGTACAATGGTAAGGAAGTTAATGAGAAGTTTGAGGATTGGCTAAGATGTCTTGTATTATATTATCATTTGTATAATGTAAAGTATTGTTTATCATCTATAAATCTAAATTATTTACTTCTAAGTTACAAATGAATGTGTATCGTACTTGTTCACTTATAGGTCCTGAAACTAGATAAAAGTTTCGGGTTTTTTTATATAAAGTTTAGGAGGTTTTGAAGTGGAAGCGCTCGAACAAAAAGTCAAGGAAGATGGCGTAGTCATTGATGAAAAAATATTAAAAGTTGATGGATTTTTAAATCATCAAATTGATGCCAAATTAATGTATGAAGTGGGTCAAACATTTTATAAACAATTTAAGGATAAAGGGATTACGAAAATTTTAACTATTGAGGCTTCCGGTATTGCTCCTGCAATCATGGCTGCATTACATTTCGATGTGCCATGCTTATTTGCAAAAAAAGCAAAGCCAAGTACTTTAAAAGATGGGTTTTACAGTACTGATATCCATTCATTTACTAAAAATAAAACAAGTACAGTGATTGTATCAGAAGAATTTTTAGGGCCTGAAGATAAAGTATTAATTATTGATGATTTCTTAGCAAATGGTGATGCTTCACTTGGATTGTACGACATTGCACAACAAGCTAAAGCAGAAACAGTAGGCATAGGAATTGTTGTAGAAAAAAGTTTCCAAGATGGACGACAAAGATTGGAAGAGGCTGGTTTAACTGTTTCTTCATTATGTAAAGTTGCTTCCTTAGCAGGGAATAAAGTGACTTTACTAGGTGAAGATGAATGAAAAATTTAATTTTAAGTGTACAACATTTATTAGCAATGTATGCAGGTGCTATTTTAGTACCTATCATTGTAGGAACAAGTTTAAAATTTTCACCTGAAGAGATTGCTTATTTAATTACAGTAGATATTTTTATGTGTGGAGTAGCTACATTTTTACAAGCAAATAAGATTACTGGTACAGGACTACCTATTGTTTTAGGATGTACATTTACTGCTGTAGCACCTATGATTTTAATTGGACAGACTAAAGGTTTAGACGTGTTATATGGATCATTGTTCCTATCAGGTATCTTAGTTGTAATCATTGCTCCATTCTTTTCTTATTTAGTTAAATTTTTCCCACCTGTTGTCACAGGTAGTGTCGTTACAATTATCGGAATTAACTTAATGCCCGTTGCTATGAATTATCTTGCTGGTGGTCAAGGTGCTAAAGATTATGGTAATCCTAAAAATCTAATTTTAGGTGGAGTGACACTTATTGTTATCTTACTATTACAACGATTTACAACGGGATTCTTAAAATCTATTGCAATTTTGATTGGTTTAGTTATAGGCACGATATTGGCTAGTATATTTGGATTAGTTAATGTTAGCCAAGTTGGTGACGCACATTGGCTCGGTATTCCACGACCATTCCGTTTCTCAGGATTTGGCTTTGATTTCGGTGCAACATTAGTGTTTACAATTGTAGCAATTGTAAGTCTGATCGAATCAACAGGTGTATATCATGCATTAAGTGAAATCACTGGTCGTAAGCTTGAACGTAAAGATTTTCGTAAAGGTTACACTGCGGAAGGTCTAGCCATCATTTTAGGATCAATCTTTAATGCTTTCCCTTATACAGCTTATTCGCAAAACGTAGGACTTGTTTCACTTTCTGGAGCTAAGAAAAATAAAATCATATATGGAATGGTAGTCTTACTTTTAATATGTGGTTGTATACCTAAATTAGGTGCTCTGGCTAATATTATTCCTTTACCTGTATTAGGCGGTGCAATGATTGCTATGTTTGGTATGGTAATGGCTTATGGGGTAAGTATTTTAGGAAATATTGACTTCAAAAATCAAAATAATTTATTAATTATTGCTGTATCAGTCGGACTTGGTACAGGAATTAGTGCTGTACCTCAAGCATTTAAAGCTTTAGGAGAACAGTTCGCTTGGTTAACTCAAAATGGTATTGTTTTAGGAGCAATCTCTGCTATTATTCTTAATTTCTTTTTTAACGGTATAAAGTATAAACAAAACGACGAAAATGTGAAATAATAAGACTAACTATATAAAAAATGGAGGCTGTGTTATAAATGTGGGAAAATAAGTTTGCTAAAGAATCATTAACTTTCGACGATGTTTTGTTAATTCCAGCTGCATCAGACGTATTACCAAGTGATGTTGATTTAAGCGTAGAATTATCAGATAAAATTAAATTAAATATTCCAGTTATCTCTGCTGGTATGGATACAGTAACTGAATCTAAAATGGCTATTGCTATGGCACGTCAAGGTGGTTTAGGTGTCATCCATAAAAACATGGGCATTGAAGAGCAAGCTGATGAAGTACAAAAAGTAAAACGTTCAGAAAATGGTGTTATCACGAATCCATTCTTCTTAACACCAGATGAAAGTGTTTATGAAGCAGAAGCATTAATGGGTAAATATCGTATTTCAGGTGTGCCTATTGTAAAAGATGAAGAATCAAGAACACTCGTTGGTATTATTACAAACCGTGACTTACGTTTTATTGAGGATTTCTCAATTAAAATTTCAGATGTGATGACTAAAGAAAATTTAATTACAGCTCCAGTTGGTACAACATTAGATGAAGCAGAAGCAATCCTTCAAAAGCATAAAATTGAAAAATTACCATTAGTAGAAAAGGGTCGTTTAGAAGGTCTCATCACAATTAAAGATATAGAAAAAGTACTTGAATTCCCTCATGCAGCGAAAGATGAACATGGTCGTTTACTTGCAGCAGCAGCTATCGGTACATCTAAAGACACAGAAATTCGTGCACAAAAACTTGTAGAAGCAGGAGTAGATGCGTTAATTATTGATACAGCGCATGGACATTCTAAAGGTGTGATTGAGCAAGTCAAAAAAATGAAAGATAAATATCCTGCACTTACAATTATTGCAGGAAATGTTGCAACTGCTGAAGCCACACGCGCTTTATTTGAAGCAGGTGCAGACGTGGTTAAAGTAGGTATTGGACCTGGATCAATCTGTACAACACGTGTCGTTGCAGGTGTAGGTGTACCACAAATCACTGCAGTATATGACTGTGCTACTGAAGCACGTAAACATGGTAAAGCGATTATTGCTGACGGTGGTATTAAATTCTCTGGTGATATTATTAAAGCATTAGCGGCTGGTGGTCATGCTGTTATGTTAGGTAGCTTATTAGCTGGTACTGAAGAAAGCCCAGGCGCTACTGAAGTCTTCCAAGGTAGACAATATAAAGTATATCGTGGAATGGGTTCTCTTGGAGCAATGGAAAAAGGGTCAAATGATCGTTACTTCCAAGAAGATAAGTCTCCTAGAAAATTTGTTCCAGAAGGTATTGAAGGTCGCACAGCTTATAAAGGACCATTACAAGATACCATTTATCAACTTATGGGTGGAGTAAGAGCTGGTATGGGTTATACTGGTTCACCAAACTTAAAAGCATTACGTGAAGAAGCACAATTCACACGTATGGGCCCTGCAGGTTTAGCTGAAAGTCATCCACATAACATACAAATTACTAAAGAATCACCAAACTATTCATTTTAATGTAAGGTGAGCAAGAAGCGATTAAATTAAGAAAGTACGCTTTTCTATAAAATATTTATAGAGGTTGAAACGATGTATTGTCTTTATAAATATGAAAAGCGTCTTTCTATTGTTTACATAAATTAAACTTAAAGGAGATTTACTATTATGGAAATGGCTAAAGAACAAGAATTAATTCTTGTCCTAGATTTCGGTAGTCAATATAACCAGTTAATTACACGTCGTATTCGTGAAATGGGCGTTTACAGTGAATTACACGATCATGAAATTTCTATAGATGAAATTAAACGTATGAATCCTAAAGGCATTATTCTTTCAGGAGGTCCAAACTCTGTTTATGAAGAAGGTTCATTTACAATTGATCCTGAGATTTATAATTTAGGTATTCCAGTGTTAGGTATTTGTTACGGTATGCAACTTACAACCAAACTATTAGGCGGTAAAGTCGAACGTGCAAATGAACGTGAATATGGTAAAGCAATTATTAAAGCAAAATCTGATGAGTTATTCTTTGGTTTACCAGAAGAACAAACAGTGTGGATGAGTCATTCAGATAAAGTCATTGAAATTCCTGAAGGTTTTGAAGTTATTGCTGATAGCCCAAGTACAAATTATGCTGCCATCGAAGATAAAAAACGTCGTATTTATGGTGTACAATTCCATCCAGAAGTACGCCACACAGAATACGGTAATGATTTACTAAGAAATTTTGTCCGTCGTGTATGTAATTGTACAGGTGAATGGACAATGGAAAACTTTATTGAAATTGAAATCGAAAAAATTCGTGAACGTGTAGGTCATCGTAAAGTATTATGTGCAATGAGTGGTGGTGTAGATTCATCAGTTGTTGCAGTATTATTGCATAAGGCCATTGGTGATCAATTAACATGTATTTTTGTAGACCATGGTTTACTTCGTAAAGGCGAAGGCGATATGGTAATGGAACAATTCGGTGAAGGCTTTGATATGAATATTATTCGTGTAAATGCCAAAGAACGTTTTATGGAAAAACTAAAAGGCGTCTCTGATCCAGAAAAAAAACGTAAAATCATTGGTAATGAATTTGTATATGTGTTTGATGATGAAGCGGCTAAATTAACAGATGTTGATTTCTTAGCACAAGGTACACTTTACACAGATGTGATTGAATCAGGTACAAAGACAGCGCAAACAATTAAATCTCATCATAATGTAGGTGGATTACCTGAAGACATGGAATTTGAATTGATTGAACCTATTAATACATTATTTAAAGATGAAGTTCGTGCCTTAGGTATTGAATTAGGTATCCCTGAACATTTAGTATGGAGACAACCATTCCCAGGTCCTGGTTTAGGTATTCGTGTGTTAGGTGAAATTACTGAAGATAAATTAGAAATCGTTCGTGAATCTGATGCGATTTTACGTGAAGTGATTCGAGAAGAAGGTCTTGAAAGAGAGATTTGGCAATACTTCACAGTATTACCAGGTATTCAATCTGTAGGTGTTATGGGTGATTATCGTACGTATGATCATACAGTAGGTATTCGTGCTGTAACATCAATTGATGGTATGACAAGTGATTTTGCACGTATCGATTGGGAAGTGTTACAAAAAATTTCTAGTCGCATAGTTAATGAAGTAGACCATGTAAACCGCGTCGTCTATGACATTACTTCTAAGCCACCAAGTACTATAGAATGGGAGTAGCCCATTAAAAAAACGAGCATTTTCGTGAGAAATGCTCGCTTTTTTTATATTAAATTCAATAATTTGGACGTTTATGCTAATTTCTTTTTGATTGAAATGATTGTCGTCTCTGTTGTAGTGACGCTCTACGGTTTACTTTTTGAAGCATATATTGATACATCATCAATGACATGAATAACCATGAAAGACTAAAAAAGATACCGCCAACTACGTCAGTGAGATAGTGAGCATGGAAGTATAATCTTGAAAATAAAATACCTAACCATACTACAATTAACACCGTATTTATTATGCATTTTATCCACATATTTCCTAATTTAGAGATAAGTACAAAAATAAGAGCAAAAATAACAATCGTACTTGTTAAAGCATGTCCGCTTGGGAATGAAAATCCTGCATCAATTGTTAAGTGATCATAAGGTCTTGAACGATGAATGATGTCTTTTAACGCAATACCTATGATACCTGCTGAAGCTACTGTTGTCGGTAACCATATTGCTAATAAGAAGCGTCGCTTAATTAAAACGATAGTTGCGATGATAAGGGTAAGGGTAATAAAGGTCGCAATATCACCGTATGATGCTAGAAACGTCATAAAATCATTGAACCAATTACCTTTGAAATTCATTTTTGGTTCGCCAAATGTATTTAAGAACCAATAGAATGATTGTAAATCTAATATATGTGCCCATAACGACTTAGTAAAAACCGAAAAAATAGTTATTAAAAAAATGAGACTACTTATTATGAATGAAATGGTTAATGTAAATTGTTTATTTTGCATAAGTATTATACCTTTCTTTATTTTAATATAGTTTAACTTGTTAAAGCATTAAAGTTATCGGTACAAAGACTGATTTAATATTAAAATAAATTTAAAGTCAAAATAGCTAAGGCAATCACAAAAATATGATAGTCATCCTTCATTATTCAAAAAAAGCAAATAAAATATAAAAAAACTTTACAAAAAAATTAAGCGTTTTCACAGAATTGTTACATGAATATTGAACAAAGTATGTTATTTTATAAGTAATGAAGTAAATTCATTTTATCCATGAGGGTTTGGGACATACTTTATCGTCTCAAACTCTTTTTATATATTAGTAATTAAAGATTGAGTTTATAATATTTTTGGGGGTATTATTTAAACAAAATTGATATAAAAAGGAAAGTTGAAATGATATGACTGTTATCTTTTATATTAGAAATTTGACTTTTAGTTGATATTTTCATATATTGTATTTAATATGCATCAAATTATACATAGGTTTATATCAAGCAATGAGACAAAAAGTATCATGCACTTTATTGTTTAATTGAAGGGTAAAACTGATGTACTTAAATCTAAATTATAGGTTGCTTAAAGAGCATTAATAAATATATTGAATGAGCATAAAAGAAGCCTACAATAGATAGTCGTCCTTTTTTAATGGGATAAAACTAAACTATTGTAGGTGTTTTATTATATTATAAGCAATAGTTATATATAGGTTACAGTTTAAAAGTGGAGGAATGATAATGTTAAGTATGAGTAGTTTACTTATATTATTTTTTATAACGCTTATTATGGCAGCGTTAAGTGGATTGATTGTATTAATTCCCTCAGTTCCAGTTAAATACATAAGATTTCACTTAGCTTTACTTCTATTACCAGTTATTGTAGGTATTGTAGGGTTAGTGACTATAAACGAAAGAGAAGTTATTGGCATATTTGCATTAGATAAATTTGCTTGGTTAGTAGGTGCGTTTGTTTTAGCGTTAGGTTTTATTATTCAAAAGTTTTCAACGCGTTATTTATTAGGAGATCACAATTATCGTAAGTATTTTCCTTTATATACATTTACAACTGTTTTTGCTTCACTAGGTTGGTTAAGCAATGACTTACGTTTAATGACTTTATGTTGGGGATTAACGTTATGTTGTTTAACACAACTAATTAGATTGAATAAAACTTGGAAAGTTCCAGCAGAGGCAGCAAAAGTTTCTGCACGTTCCTTTATTATTGGATGGTTAGCGCTATTAATTGCGGTTATTTTGCTATACATAGGAACAGGAGAATGGACAATCGATCCTTCTCAAAATTATGACTATGCTCTAAATCATGGTCTAAAATTAGTTATTGATTTATTGCTTGTTGTTGCTGTTATTATTCCAGCTGCGCAATATCCATTTCAGAGTTGGTTAATTGAATCAGTTGTTGCGCCTACACCTGTATCAGCTATTATGCATGCCGGTATAGTTAATGCGGGGGGCATTATTTTAACGCGTTTTTCACCGATATTTGATAATTCTATTGCTCTTACAATATTATTAATTATTTCTAGTATGTCAGTATTGATTGGTTCGGGCATTAGTTTAGTACATGTTGATTATAAACGACAACTTGTTGGATCAACGATGAGTCAAATGGGTTTTATGCTCGTTCAATGTGCGATGGGTGTTTATTCAGCTGCGATTATCCATTTAATATTGCACGGTATATTTAAAGCCACGTTATTCTTACAATCAGGCTCAGTTGTCAGACGATTTAATATACCAACTTCGCCTAATATTAAGAAATCATATGGATGGATAATACTTGGAAGGGCTCTTGCATTGATTATTGCAATTGTGTTTTTTATGACAAGTGACCATAGTCCATATATTTTGATTAGTGCATTTATCTTAGCATGGTCTATCTCTGTATCATGGAATCAACTTGTGGCATTAAATAAAGGAGTAATGGGACGCTTTATAGGTATTACAATGATTGTAGTTGTTGCAATGGTTTATATTGTGACTCATCAAGTATTTGTTAATATACTTCATCATGTATATATGGCTCCTGCCCATCCACCGTTAATTAGTATTATAATTAGTATTGCGATTTTAGTGTTAGGTAGTATTTTTAGTATTTGGGTCGCTCGCCATCGTACATCTACAGCCTTTGCTAAAGTTTACTTATGGTTAATTAAAATTGGAGAAGCTAAATTTAAATCTGTAGAAAGCCATCCAAACTATTTAAAGAAATATTTATAAGAGGTGAACATTTACATGACAATTAATATAGAAGACGTTGTTCAATCTGCACGTCGTGTGATTACGCCACTTTCACCAATTTCAATCTTTGCAGCACGTAATCCATGGGAAGAACTTGAGTATCAAACCTTTGATCAAGTTGCGCAATGGTTTAAACATGTGCGTGATATTGATTTATATCCAAGCCATGCTTCTGTAATGACGGCGCTTGAAAATGGTGAGATTGATAAACATATCGTTGAAGAAGAAGTACAACACGCGATTCAATCTTATAAGACGGATATTCCTAAGACTCACGTTGATACGTACTGCAAAAATGCTATGAATATTAAAGATATTCCGAGAGATTTAATTACTAAAGAAGCCTATCTGAAATTAGAAGTCTCAAAACTCAAAAAAGTATTCGAAAATGAGTCATTTGCTTATGCACGGTCAAAAAGTGCAAATGCATTTAATGCTAAAGGCGAATCTTTAATGGATGAGTTAAATACTCATATTATTAAATGGTCAAAATTATATTTAGATACTTTCCAATCCAGTTGGACAATGCCTAAACGCGAAGAAGGGTTCTATGTAGCCTGGTTACATTTAGCAAAATATGATCCAATGTTGACTAAAACGCAACGTAAAATGATTAAGATGTTACCACACAACTATGAAGACGCATTAATCATGGCACTCAATCATCTAGATATTGCTGAAGATGAATATGAATTTTATTTAACTGGACATCTTTTATCGTTACCAGGTTGGGCAGGCATGATGTATTATCGTGCTGAAAAACATGAACATGAAAAAGACTTATTAACTCAATACCTTGCAATACGCCTTACAATGGAATGTATTCTATTAGATACTGAAAAAATGAGCCGTCCGGCAGTCTTAAATGTTGAAAAAAGAATAAAAGAACTTGTGAGTAAATGGTTATATTATGGTGAAATGACGATTGATGAATGGGCTGAGATGTCCATTGAGAATCAAATTGAACACTTGAAGTTTGCCCATGATTTTAATCCATTATACTTCAAGAAATTATGGTTAGAGGCTTGGGAAGAAACTCACGAACGCAAACTCGTTGAGATGATTTACGATAAATCGGTCAAGCGTGACAAACAACCTACAAAAGTGCAACTTGCATTTTGTATCGATGTACGTTCTGAACCATTTCGTCGTCATTTAGAAAATCAAGGGCCATTTGAAACGATAGGAATTGCAGGTTTCTTTGGTTTACCTATACGAAAAAAAGCATTAGATGAACAGTTTAGTCATGATTCTTTACCAGTGATGGTGCCTCCTGCATATACTATTAAAGAATATGCAGAGCGACATGCATTAAATACGTATAATCAACAGCAACATTCTATTACATCCATGTTTTATACGTTTAAATTAATGAAGAATAATGTGCTACCTAGTTTATTATTACCAGAATTAAGTGGGCCATTTTTAAGTTTAAATACACTTGCAAGTACATTAATGCCAAAGAAAACAGGTGCATTTATTCGTAAATTTACTAAAAATTGGTTAAAAAAACCGAATGCTAAGCTAACGATTGATAGAGATCATCATGTACATAGTGATTTACCTGTTGGATTTACTGAAGAAGAACAAATTGCTTTTACGAAACAAGCGTTACAATTAATGGATTTAACTACAAATTTTGCACCATTAGTAGTACTTGGAGGGCATGGAAGCGAAACAAACAATAATCCCTACCATGCATCATTAGAATGTGGTGCTTGTGGAGGAGCTTCAAGTGGATTTAATGCGAAATTACTTGCCATGATGTGCAATTTACCTTTAGTACGTCAAGGGTTAGCCGCTGAAGGCATTCTTATTCCGGATGAGACAGTATTTGTTGCTGCAGAACATAAAACATCAATTGATGAATTAGAATGGATTTACGTTCCCTCATTAACATCAGAAGCAAAGAAAGCATTTGATATTTTAGAAGAAGCCATGCCACGTGTAAGTTATCATGCAAATTTAGAACGTCTTGCTCAATTACCTCGTTTAAGCGATGGGGAATTGAAACATCCAATGGCGGAAGCACATCGCTTTGCAAATGATTGGAGCGAAATCCGTCCAGAATGGGGTTTAGCACGTAATGCAGAATTTATTATTGGGCAACGAAGTATTACAGAAGGTAGTAATTTAGAAGGACGTGCATTTTTACATAATTATGATTATGCGAAAGATCCTGATGGTCAATTACTAAATACAATTATTTCTGGGCCAGCACTCGTTGCACAGTGGATTAACCTACAGTATTATGCCTCTACAGTGGCACCGCATTTTTATGGTAGTGGTAATAAAACAACACAATCTGTCACTTCTGGTGTTGGCGTTATGCAAGGGAACTCAAGTGATTTATTAGCTGGATTGCCATGGCAGTCTGTGATGGCAGGAGACAATAAAATTTATCACGCTCCAATTCGATTATTAGTCGTGATTCAAGCACCAGATCGTTATATACAACGTTTACTTAATGATAATATTAAGTTTAAACAAAAAGTCGATCATCAATGGGTACGTCTTGCAAGTATTGATGAAAACGGTAGTTTTAAAGATTGGTAAGATATTCGATTTTAATTTAAAAAATGATACACTAGTGTTAATTAAACATTAGGAGATTTGTTATAACAATGACGAAATCGAAAGGCATGTATGAAGCAGAAATTAGTAAAGCAATTACGCAATGGGAAAAAGATTTTCTTGGACGTGGTTCGTTGTCAGTAAAGACAGATATTTTACGAGATATGATTATCGTCAACTTACAAGGTATTTTGACGCCTGCGGAGTATCGCGTATGTGAAACACAAGAAGGATTACTTAACATTAAACGTACACGGTCAGAATTGGTGGAATCAGGACAAGATGATTTAATGCAACTTGTTTTCAAAATCACAGGTACTGAAGTTAAAAGCTTTCATAGTGATTTAAGTACAATTACTGGTGAACGTATTATTGTTTTTAAGTTAGATAAAAACCTTGAAAAATCACTTTAAAATAAAATGTTATAAATACGAGAAGAGATTAGGAAACTTTATATAAAATACTTCCTAATCTCTTTTTTTACAAGCAAATTTTCATCATTTATTGTAAAATCTAACTAACATTAAAAGAGGGATAGAGATGCGATCAATTCAATCAGCTAATTGGAAAATCTCTTACTCATTATCATTTGCCCGACTATCCTGATCCTAGAGGTATAAAAGGGTAATACAATCAATGAGTTAAGTAGTCAACATATTGATGATTGATATAATGAACGGTGTGATACATCTTCAGAGGCTAACTGGACGTATCTTTATGACGAACCTTTTTATGATAAAGAAAGCTTTATGACGTATGTGAAACAACTTATTGATAATAAAGAAAGGTTGAATAAGTGGTTATCCTCTTCAAACTTTAATAAATATGAAGAACAGATACATCATTTGAAAGCTTTTTATAAAATATTAGGATCAAATGTAGTAAAGGAAAAACAAGTATGAAAGATAAATTAGAAGTATCGCCAACCAAAACTATTTCTATGTTTGTTGTTGGATTAATTATTTTTATAATAACGGCAACGAATGTCATTTATCATACCACACTAGTGCAAAAATTAGATTTAAATTCATTACATGCGTTGACCAACTATTTTGGTAAACCTAGAAGACACTATAACGGTCCAATTTGGCATAAAATGATGACGTTTTGTGCTAATTTTGGAGAAGTAAAATCCATTCTCTACATAACGTTATTTTTAGCACTTATCTTAATTTTTAAAAATTATAAACTTTCATTGTGGTTATTAGTTACGATTTACACAGGAACTTATATTAATTTCTTAATTAAACAAATAATAGCTCGTCCTCGTCCGTATAACCATCTTTTAGTAGACCATGGATATTCATTTCCAAGTGGTCATTCAAATGCCAGTACATTATTTGCTTTAGCTATACTCTTAGTTGTTATTCCACTTATTAAAAATAAAGCGATACGATATAGTATTGCTATAGTTGTCGTTATATTTTGGATAGGTGTATTAAGTTGTCGGTTATATTTCCACGCCCACTATCTAACTGATGTCATTGGTGGTTTTTCGTTAGGAATGATTTGGATTGCTTTATTTTCAATGACGTTACCACTCTTTAATATTAAATTAAAAAAGAAGTAAAGCTTAAGTTTCATAACATAAGTATTTTAAGAAGGGGAGAATACTATGAAAATCAAATCACCACATCCAATTTATTTAGAAGGTTCAAGAAAAGAAGCGATCTTATTACTTCACTCATTTACAGGAACTGTTCGTGATGTAAAACCATTAGCTAAGGCGCTTAATGAAGAAAACTTCACATGCTTTGCACCAAATTATCAAGGACATGGCTTACCTTTATACCAATTTACTCAATTTACGATTCAGGATTGGTGGAATGATGTATTAGAAGGGTATCAATTTTTAAAAAATAAAGGGTTTGACACTATTTTTGTAACGGGTATCTCACTAGGAGGACTATTTACATTAAAGTTAGCTGAGTTATTTGATGTTTCTAAAATAGCAGTGATGTCTGCACCAAGTGAAAAAGAAGAAAAAAGTATTGCGTGGCGTATGAAACGTTATGGTCAGCGCATGAATCAATTATTGAAATTTGATGAAACTACTTCAAAACAACAACTTGGGACAATTCAAGATTATCAACCACATATCGCAGAATTTAAAGCATTTATTGAGATAATTTCTAATGAATTAGAACGTATACAAGTTCCCGCTCGTATTTTGTATGGCGGTAATGATGATGCCTTTTATCAAAATAGTGCACATTATATTTTTAATCATATTGATAGTAATAACAAAGATTTAACATGTCATCCGTTAAGTCGTCATTTAATGACTTATGGAGATGGACATGAAGACGTTATCACTCAAGTCGTAACTTTTTTTAAATCTAAATAAAGGAGTAATAAGATGAAACGTACATTCTTACTTATATATACAACAGTTTCTGGAACTACTTATAAAGAATTTAAAACGTTCCAAGATGGTCCAGACTATGACACATGCGTACAGCGTATTATTGATGAGTTTGATGAATTGGTCTATTTATTTTTAAAAGATGACTCACAAGTTCATTACATTAACGTTGATCATATCGAAAGTTTAAATATTCAAGAAGTAAATGAAGGTCAATCCATAATATATGATTTTGAAAAATAAATATATCAGTAAGTTTAAACGATAAGAATAGTTGAGATATGTCATTTACCTCTATTCTTATCTTTTTTAATACTCATTTATATGTATATTGCACTATTTGGTCAGACGTGTTAGAGTAGAACTTAATCGCACACATGCTTTAACGCGTTAAAGGGAGATAGAAAATGAGTAATCAATCACAATGGAAAACCTCAACTGGATTTATTCTAGCAAGTGCTGGTTCTGCTATAGGATTAGGCGCAATGTGGAAGTTTCCATATATGGCTGGCATTTATGGTGGCGGCGCATTTTTATTTTTATTTTTAATCTTTACTATTTTTGTAGGATTACCGTTACTGATTATGGAGTTTACGGTAGGAATAATGGGGCGCACTTATACGACTCGAATCTATAGTAAATTAACAGGAAAAAAATGGTTAAATATTATTGGGTGGAATGGAAATTTAGCTGTTTTTATTTTATTCGGCTTTTATAGTGTTATCGGTGGCTGGATTGTTATATATATTGGAAATGTATTTTTACAATTATTATCTGTTGAACATACGTCATTAACTCAAATTAAATTTGAAAAAATAATTAGTAACCCGTGGTTAACTGTGTTGGGACAGGGCATTTTTATTCTTTTAACCATGGTCATCGTTATGCTAGGTGTAGAAAAAGGTTTAGAGAAAGCTTCTAAAATGATGATGCCCTTATTATTTGTTTTTCTAATTATTGTTGTTGCTAAATCATTGACATTAGACGGAGCATTAGAGGGCGTTCGCTATATATTACAACCGAGAATAGAAGATATTTCAGTTAAAGGTGTCTTATTTGCGTTAGGTCAATCGTTCTTTACACTATCATTAGGAACGACAGGGATGATTACGTATGCGAGTTATGCGCCTAAAGAAATGACGATTAAATCTTCCGCCATGTCAATTGTTATTATGAATATTTTAGTTTCTGTATTAGCAGGACTTGCAATATTTCCAGCCTTAAAAACATTTGGTTATGCACCTCAAGAAGGACCAGGACTCTTATTTAAAGTGTTACCGTTAGTATTTAATCAAATGGGCTTTGGTATTGTATTTTATTTAATTTTCGTAATTCTATTTTTATTTGCAGCATTAACGTCTTCTATTTCTTTATTGGAATTAAATGTCTCAAATTTCACTAAAAATGATAATACTAAACGAAAAGCTATATCAGTTATTGCAAGTATATTAGTATTTGTTATTAGTATCCCAGCAACACTATCATTTAGCAGTTTAAGTGGAATTAAGTTTGGAGCGGGTACAATTTTTGATAATATGGATTTTATCGTATCGAATATCTTGATGCCATTAGGAGCATTAGGAACGACATTAGTTGTAGGTCAATTACTAGATAAACAAGCATTAAAAGAGAGCTTTGGAAAAGATAAATTTAAACTTTTTGTTCCATGGTATATTTTAATTAAATATATTATGCCAGTTATTATTATATTAGTTTTTATTGTTCAATTATTTTAATATTAACAAGAATAAACAGAGTCTAGGATACAAATTGTTGTTCTAGACTCTGTTTAGCATAATGATAATTGAATTACATATTTTCAAACGTAACATCTTGTTTATGTAATTCTTTTAATAATTTTTCAGGAATTGAAGAATTATTAATAGTGACATGTTTAAATATACAATCTTTTATTTTTACATTTTCAAAATGACACAAATCCATAGTGACGTTTTCAAAAATCACTTTTTTAAACGTGACGTTATCAAATTTTACATTACGTATATTGCTATTTTTAAAAATAGAATGTTCAATCGTTAATGTATTAAAATGATTTTCATCAAATGAGGTAACAGTTAAATTTGATTTACTAATAAGCGTCTTGAAAAAATTTACATTTTCAAAGATACTTTTATCAAAATTACAATTGATAATTTTTGAATTTGAAATAGTGCTTACATTCTTAAAAATACCTTCACTAAAATCACAATGTTTAAAGTGACTTTTATTTACTTCAATTTCGTCGTACATTGAGTTTCTAAAAGTACTATTTTTATAATTTAAATTTTTATAGTCATCCTTAGTAAAGACGGATAAAGATAAGTCTGCTTTAGATGTCATCATCGAGTCTCCTTTGTACGTTGATTCATCGTAAAATTTAATTCATTTCCAGTGGTTCACTTTTATCATAACATGAGTATTTAAAAGCAATAACTAATTACATTTTACATAAAGAATCTAGCTTTTTGCAATAAGATATAAGTTAGCGTATAATTCATAGCGGTTGAGTAAGAATTAAAATTAAATATTGGAAATGAATATGATGATAGAAAGTAGGTATGTTCAGACATTACTTGAGTGTATTGAACGAAAGATATGATTACTTATGATTTAATAGGACAAACGCCACTAGTATTATTAGAAAGTTTTAGTGATGAACATGTACAAATTTATGCGAAGTTAGAACAATTTAATCCTGGTGGAAGTATTAAAGATCGACTAGGGAAATATCTTGTAGAAACTGCGCTAAAAGAAAAACGTATTGTAAAAGGAGATACCATCGTTGAAGCTACAGCTGGTAATACAGGAATTGGATTAGCAATGGCCGCTAATCGTTATCATTTAAAGTGTGTGATTTTTGCCCCAGAAGGATTTTCAGAAGAAAAAATTTCAATTATGCGAGTATTGGGTGCTGAAATAAAACGAACACCTAAAAACAAGGGAATGATGGGTGCACAAAAAGAAGCGCGTCATTATGCTGACAAATATAATGCAGTATATATGAACCAGTTTGAAACTGAACATAATCCAAAAGCCTATACGCATACGCTTGGAAAAGAAATTACAGAGGCATTACCACACATTGATTATTTTGTAGCTGGTGCTGGATCTGGAGGAACATTTACTGGTGTAGCTAAACATTTACAACAATTTAATGTTAAAAATATTATTGTTGAACCTGAAG
This sequence comes from Staphylococcus sp. HMSC057A08, assembly GCF_001812925.1. Taxonomy (NCBI): domain Bacteria; kingdom Bacillati; phylum Bacillota; class Bacilli; order Caryophanales; family Staphylococcaceae; genus Staphylococcus; species Staphylococcus sp. HMSC057A08. The sequence continues at coordinate 87,665 of NZ_KV810825.1, forward strand.
GCTCAGTATTGAATGGTGGTAAAGCACATGCTCATGATATTGAAGGTATTGGCTCTGAAAAATGGCCAGTATTTTTAGAAAAATCTATCGTTGATGATATTATTACAGTCAGTGATAATCAAGGATTTGAAAATGTAAAACGATTAGCTAAACAAGAAGGACTACTTGTTGGTAGCTCATCTGGTGCAGCATTACAAGGTGCTTTAGATATTAAAAATCGTATTGATAAAGGTATTATTGTAACAATTTTTCCAGATGGCAGTGATCGTTATATGTCAAAAAAAATATTTGAATACAAAGGAGAATAATAATGAAGAAAAAAACACAAATGATTCATGGTGGACATACGACGGATGATTTTACTGGAGCAGTAACGACACCAATTTATCAAACAAGTACTTATTTGCAAGATGATATTGGTGATTTAAGACAGGGCTATGAATATTCACGTACTGCAAACCCAACACGTACTTCTATTGAAAGCGTCATTGCGAATTTAGAAAATGGTAAACATGGATTTGCATTTGGTTCAGGTATGGCTGCGATTAGCGCTGTTATAATGTTATTAGATAAAGGTGATCATTTAATTTTAAATTCTGATGTGTATGGTGGAACTTATCGTGCTTTAACAAAAGTCTTTACACGATTTGGTATTGATGTTGATTTCGTTGATACTACAAATATTGAAAACGTAAAAGATTATATTAAACCAGAAACAAAAATGTTATATATCGAAACGCCGTCTAATCCTTTATTACGTGTGACAGATATTCGACGTGCAGCAGAAATTGCGACAGAAAATCATCTCATTTCTGTAGTCGATAACACATTTATGACACCGTACTATCAAAATCCGTTAGATTTTGGAATCGATATTGTATTACATTCAGCAACAAAATATATTGGTGGACACAGTGATGTTGTTGCAGGTTTAGTCGCTACATCTAATGATGAATTAGGTGAACGCTTAGCATTTATTTCTAACTCTACAGGTGGTGTACTAGGACCACAAGATAGTTATTTATTAATTCGAGGAATTAAAACACTAGGGTTACGTATGGAACAAATTAATCGTAACGTAGAAGGTATTGTGAAGATGTTACAAGAGCATCCATCAGTACAACAAGTGTTCCATCCTAGTATTGAAAGTCACCTTAATCATGATATTCATATCGCTCAAGCAAGTGGTCATACTGGCGTTGTTGCATTTGAAGTGAAAGATACAGAAGCAGCTAAACAATTAATTCGTGAAACGCAATATTTCACGCTTGCTGAAAGCTTAGGTGCAGTGGAAAGCTTGATTTCTGTACCTGCTTTGATGACACATGCATCTATTCCAGCAGATGTTCGTGCTAAAGAAGGAATTACAGATGGTTTAGTTCGATTATCAATCGGTATTGAAGACACTGAAGATTTAGTACAAGATTTAAAACAAGCGATAGATACGCTAAATAAATAGAATATAGTGAAAGTATTAATGCAAGAGTGCAATAGAAATTGAAACGATGTTTATTGTACTCTTGTATTTTTATTGTGATATTTGGAACTAAAAGAGTAATTCAATACTAAAAATATCTGAAATTTTCAATTTTTTAAAAAACTATATTGACGCATCCTCAACTTTTGCCTATACTTCATATCATACGAATTTAATCAGAATTAGATAAGGGTGAACATAGTGATTGAATTTCAGGGTGTAAATAAAGTATTTCGAAAGAAACGAGAAACCATCCACGCTTTAAAAGATGTTTCTTTTAAAATTGATGCGCGTGATGTGTTTGGTGTGATTGGTTATAGTGGTGCTGGTAAAAGTACACTAGTACGTTTAGTTAACCAATTAGAACAAGCTACAGAGGGCCATGTTATTGTAGATGGACATGATATTAATACATATAGTGAAAAAGAACTTCGCAACGTAAAAAAAGATATAGGAATGATTTTCCAACATTTTAATCTTTTAAATTCTAAAACAGTTTTTAAAAATGTAGCAATGCCATTGATACTTAGTCACAAAAGTAATTCTGAGATTAAAGAGAAAGTTGAAGAAATGCTAGAGTTTGTGGGACTTGCAGATAAGAAAAATCAATTTCCAGATGAGCTTTCCGGAGGACAAAAACAACGTGTTGCAATTGCAAGAGCACTTGTAACAAATCCTAAAATATTATTGTGCGATGAAGCGACAAGTGCATTAGACCCTGCGACAACAAGTTCTATTCTTCAATTACTTAAAAATGTGAATGAAACATTTGGGGTTACGATTATGATGATTACTCACGAAATGAGCGTGATTCAAAAAATCTGTAATCGTGTAGCTGTAATGGAACACGGGGAAGTTGTAGAAATTGGTACAGTAAAAGATGTGTTTAGTCATCCGAAAACGAAAACAGCACAAAATTTTGTATCAACAGTTATTAGTACAGAACCTTCTAAAGCATTACGTGCCTCATTTGAAAGAGCAGATAATCATTATACAGATTACAGACTTTTCTTAGATAAAAAGCAAATTGATTATCCATTAATGAACGAGTTAATAAACCAATATGGTTTTAATGTAAATATTCTATTCTCGTCTATGTCAGATATTCAAGATGAAACGATTTGTTATTTATGGTTACGCTTTGAACACGATGCACAATTTAGTCGTGACACGGTAGAATCATATTTTAATGAGCGACATATTCATTATGAGGAGGTGCGTTAAATGTTTGGTTCAAGCATAGATTCATCTCAATTAATGCAAGCATTGTATGAAACACTTTATATGGTGACAGTATCATTAATTATTGGTGCATTGATTGGTATCCCATTAGGTATTTTACTTGTAGTCACTCGAAAACATGGAATCTGGCCTAATGTCGTTATTCACCAAATTCTTAATCCAATTATTAATATTTTAAGATCTATTCCATTCATCATTTTATTAATTGCAATTGTACCTTTTACTAAATTAGTTGCAGGTACGTCAATCGGTACAACAGCTGCAATTGTTCCACTTACAGTATATGTAGCACCATATATTGCGCGTTTAGTAGAAAATTCACTTTTAGAAGTAGATGATGGTATTATTGAAGCAGCAAAAGCTATGGGAGCATCACCACTTCAAATTATTCGTCATTTTTTATTGCCTGAAGCATTAGGTTCACTTGTACTAGCTATTACTACAGCGATTATTGGTTTAATTGGTAGTACAGCTATGGCCGGTGCTGTAGGTGGCGGTGGTATTGGAGATTTAGCGCTTGTTTATGGTTACCAATGCTTTGATACATTGGTCATTATTATTACAGTTGTAGTTCTAGTTATTATCGTACAAATTATTCAGTCATTAGGTAACTTTATTTCTAGAATAATTCGTAGAAATTAGTTGTTTAAATAAATTATTTTAATATTGGGAGGCAGTTTTTAATGAAGAGAATAATCGGTTTATTATTAGCATCTATTATTGTCCTTGCGGCATGTTCAGGCGGAGGAAATAGTAAGAAAGTAACAGTTGGCGTAGCATCAAATGATACTGCTGCTTGGGAAAAAGTGAAAGAATTAGCAAAAAAAGATGATATTGATTTAGAAATTAAGCACTTTTCAGATTATAACGTACCTAATAAAGCATTAAGTGATGGAGATATCGATATGAATGCATTCCAACACTTTGCTTTCTTAAATGAATATAAAAAAGCACATAAAGATGCAAAAATTGAAGCAATTAGTACAACCGTATTAGCACCTTTAGGCATCTATTCTAAAAAAGTAAAAGATATTAAAGATGTTAAAGATGGCGCGCAAGTGATGATTCCCAATGATGTTTCTAACCAAGCGCGTGCTTTAAAATTATTAGAATCAGCAGGACTTATTAAATTAAAAGATAACTTTGGTTTAAGTGGTACAACAAAAGATATTAAAGATAACCCTAAACATTTAAAAATTAAAGAAGTAGATGCTCAACAAACTGCACGTGCATTAGATGATGTTGATATTTCAGTTATCAATAATGGTGTAGCAACGAAAGCAGGCTTAGATGCTAAGAAAGATCCAATTTATTTAGAAAGTTCTACTTCAGATGCAGTTAAACCATACATTAATTTAATTGCCGTTAACTCAAAAGATAAAGATAATAAAACATACAAAAAAATTGTAGATCTATATCATAGTAAAGAAGCACAAGAAGCATTGAAAAAAGACACTAAAGATGGTGAAAAAGCAGTCGATTTATCTCAAAAAGAAATTAAAGACATTGAAGATAGCTTAAAATAGTAAGTTAAACATTGTAGAATATCAATCGTTGTTTAGTCATTTAGCATATGTCGTAGATTAATGAATTAAAAATACACATAGATCAAGCTTTTTTCGACTCTTGGAGTGGGACAACTAATTCAAAAATGAATGCTGTCCCGCTCTTTTTTTATATCATTTTCAATAGTATAATAAATTTTTGATTAAATATAATCACATTTAAAAAAATTCTTACTTACGTTATGCAATAATTAGACTAAAGAAATCGATTTTTATAAAGTTTTAATTTTATAAGTATCGTACTAAAATTTCATCATTATGTAATCAAATTGAAATGGAATATTATAATGAAATATATTAATTTATATAAGTAGACTACTTGAGTAGAAAAAATTAAAGTTAAAGCACTAGAATTAACGTAATAAAACTAAGCGTTAATACAACAATTGTCATGGGGACATGTCAAAGATAAGCATAAGATTAAGGAGGCGCTTATTTATGAATAAAAAAGTTCTTGCAACAGCAATTATTGGAACTGGGGCATTTAGTACAATATTTGCACATCAAGCAGAAGCAGCAACAACTCACACAGTAAAAAGTGGGGAATCATTATGGTCTATTTCAAATCGCTATGGTATTACAATAGCTAAATTAAAATCATTAAATGGTTTGACATCAAATCTTATTTTTCCAAATCAAGTATTAACAGTTTCAGGCTCTAGTTCATCTCATTCTTATAGTAATAACTCAAGCAGTACATATACAGTAAAAAGTGGAGACAGTTTATCATCAATTGCTAGTCGATATGGTACAACGTACCGCCATATTATGGATTTAAATGGACTTCATAGCTTTTTAATTTTTCCAGGTCAAACATTAACAGTTTCAGGAACAGCACGTTCAAGTAGCCACACACAAAATAGCTCAAATTCATCTAGTTCTTCAAGCTACTATACTGTTCGTTACGGTGATTCATTATCGGGCATCGCTTGGAAATATAATACGACATATCAAAATATTATGCGTTTAAATGGATTAAATAATTTCTTTATTTACCCAGGTCAAAAATTACGTGTAAGCGGCACAGCATCATCAAGTAGTAATACAAATCGTACAAGTTCATCATCAAATTATTATTATCACACACCGATTTTTAATCATAGAAATTTATATGATTGGGGTCAATGTACATGGCATGTCTTTAATCGTCGTGCTCAAATCGGTAAAGGTATTAGTACATATTGGTGGAATGCAAATAACTGGGACAATGCAGCTGCAAGAGATGGCTATAGAATTGATTATCATCCTACTGTAGGATCAATTGCCCAATCAGATGCTGGCTACTATGGACATGTTGCTTTTGTAGAACGCGTCAATAGTAATGGAAGTCTTTTAGTATCTGAAATGAACTTTAGTGCAGGTCCAGGGGTTTTAACATATCGTACAATTCCAGCTTATCAAGTTAGACAATATAAATTTATTCATTAGTAAAAAAACAAAGAAAGTCGGACAGCATTCATTTTGAATCCGTCGTCCTATCTTGGCAACGCATACCCAATTTGCGTTGGACATAAACTTTCTTCTTGAAAGTCTTTATGTTGGGAATCTGGAACTAAAATTGAAAAAAGCTTGATACTAGCGTATTTTTACTTCAGTCATCGACTGTCAATATATTAAAAATGCCTAAGACAATTCATTATGTCTTAGGCTCGTTTTTTTATTCGAAGTGATAATCTTCTTTAACTTTTCTAAAGCTTGAAGCTAAGCGTGTCACATTAACAATAAATGAGATAAATGATGTGAATTTACGGAATTTACGTGGGGATCTCATAGAAACTATAAAATCGAACACAGTACCCGCTGTGCTAAGTGCTAGTGATAGATAAACTAGATTTTTATTTTTGGCACTATATTTAATTCCATTATATCCATCCACAATAAATCCTGCTGTACTTACTAAACTAGATAAGCGTGAAAGTTTTGATTGTTTTGCCATCATACAAGACCTCCATAAAAATAAAAAACAAATCTGAATGTTATATTACTCATTAAGAATTTGTTCTAAACTTTGTTTTAATGTATGTTAATATCATACTAAATTAAATTATTTTTTTGAAGTGAGAATGTTTTAATAAGGATGAATAGAATGATTAAATGTGTATGTTTAGTGGAAGAAACAGAGGACCAAATTTTACTGGTACAAGTTCGTCACAGAGAAAAATATTATTTTCCTGGTGGGAAAATTGATGAAGGTGAGACGCTTTTAGAAGCTATTCAAAGGGAAATTGAAGAAGAACTACAACTTCATTTTTCTCAAGAAGATTTTACATATATTGGAAAAGTGATTGGTGAAGCCTATCCTCAACCAAATACTTTGACCGAATTAAATGGATTTAAAGTTAATCAACGTATTAATTGGAATGACGTTCAAATTGATAATGAAGTTACTGATATTCGCTGGTTCAATAAATCCGATACACAATATATCGCACCAGCTGTCATTAAGTGGATCGAAACATTTTCAATATAAATATTGAATAAATAAAATAGTGACATTTGATGCTTTCAATCATTAAATGCCACTGTTTGGTCTTTACTATTCTATTTCTTCGTTTAAGGATGAAGTAGTAGTGTGGTCATCTGTTTGTTTAAGTTGATGATATTTAATTAACCGAGCACTAACCCAAGCCGTGATAGGAATACTTAACGCGACTGCAATGCCACCTAGTAAGATGGAGATAAACTCTTGAGCAAAAATTTTAGAATTTAAAATATGCCCAAATGAATAATGAAGTTGAAAAAACCAAAAGAATAATGTTAATTGTCCACCAAAATAAGCTAAATAAATTGTATTAGCGGAAGTAGCAAGAATTTCTCTGCCAACACGTATACCAGATTGAAATAATTCTTTACGAGAAAGATCAGGGTTTGTTTCATTCAACTCATACATTGGTGAACTTATTGTAATCGTTAAATCTATTACAGCAGCGATGACAGCCAACATAATAGTAAAAACAGAAAATTGTAGCATATTAATATCAATATTCATTGAAAATATATAGGTTTCATCTTGTTGTTCTGTAGCAAAACCTTGTAGATGTCCAAATTTTACAGATAAATAGACACCTATGATAAGAAGGACGGTTGTTACTATAGTTCCGATAAATGCGGCTTGTGTTTTAATATTGTAACTATTTAAAATAAAGAGGTTACAAGCAGCAATTACAAGACAAAAGGTAAAGGCTACAAGATAGATTGGCATGCCAAACAGAATGAAAACAATACTAATAATAAGAATAATAAAATTTAAAAATAAAGTGAGATAGGAGATGAGTCCTTTTTTACCGCCAAGCAAAATCATTAAAATAAAAAGTAATAGTGCGAGTAAAAAAATTGTAGTCATCGGCTTACTCCTTTCCACTTAAATATAGTGACCATAAGTCCTATTGTTATAGGAATGGTCAATACAATACCGATACCACCAGTCAGTGCACGTGTAATTTCTAGAGACCAGTTCATAGATATAGTGTAAGTAAATGTATTCGCATTTTTTAAGTAAATTAATACCATGGCTAGACTACCTGATAAATATGAAAATAATAAAATATTGGTCATGGTGCCCATAATATCTTGGCCAATATGACGTCCAGCTAAAGCCCAACGAGACATTGAAATGTTAGGCGTACGCTGGAGAATTTCGTACATTCCACTAGAAATTGTAATTGCTACATCCATTACCGCTCCTAATGTTCCTATAAGAACAGAAGACATAAAGACATCTTTTGGAGGTAGCGTTAAAAAACTCATTGTTTCATATTTGATTCCATTACCACCTGTAAATTGAATTAATAATTCAGTCATCCCTACACATAAAAATGTTCCAGATAAAGTAGCAATTATCGTAACCCAAGTTCGTTTTTGCCAGCCAGTTACTAATACTAATGTAATAATAGTTGATAAAATAATGGCTATACTCATTAATAAAAATAAATTTGTACCTGAAAAAGTATTATGAATGACTATTGAAACAATAATAAACGCGGTGTTAAATAGTAGAGATAGAATTGATTGTAACCCTACATTTTTGCCTACAATTAAAAGTGTCACGATAAATACGCCTACAATCGCCACAGTAAGGCCATCGCGTTTTTTTTCTAGAATAGTAGCATCAGATGGACTTTTTTGTATATGTAACAATACTTTTTCATTTTTAGAAAATTGCTCTGAATCTGCTTGAGATGTTACAAAATGATTATTAACAGTTGTGATATCGTTTTTATATTTACCGTTTAGAATGCGTATAGTTAATCGTTGATTATATGTTGTGTCAGTATTATGATGCTCGTCTGTGACTTTTTGACCATGACTTGTTTCGACATTCGTGATTTTACCAATAGGTATTTGATAAAATGAAGCATTAAAAAATGTAAAAATAAATAATCCAATCATTATTAAAGTAACAATAATAATTAGACGATGAGTGTTTTTAATTTTAGGTATGTGAAGTCTCTTTATATTCATTAAATATAATCCTCTTTTTAATTATATAATTTACCCCTTTATCGCAATAAAGTGATTATACGCGTGTTCAAAATGATATTCAATTCATATGTTATGGGTTAGTGTTCGTTACAAGACCTAGTGATATGTTGAAACCTTACTTAGCAATGTTTGAATGAGATGAAATAGATTAAAGATATCTACTTTTTTATTGTCTTTTTTAAATACCACACAAAATGAACGTTTTAATTCTGTATGTGCTAAAGAGATATCCTCTACTTGTTCAGATGAATGATCCAACGATATATAATCAGGTAAGAGTAGATGGCCACGACGTTGTTTTAATAGATACTGACCAAGAGACGTTGTACCTAGTGTGTATATAGGTACTTTAATTACAGATTCTAATCGTTTTTTAATAGAATCAGGCAAAACGTGAAGTGTATATAAAGGATTTTTTTCAAATTGTTTAAGCTGTGTTAAGGGTGGATTAAATGTTAAGGCAATAGCATCGTCTTTAGGTACATATAAGTGATATGTTTCTTCATATAAAGATGTAATTGAAAAAGTTGAGTTTGCTTGTAGTTCAGGTGTATTCTCAACAATAGCTATATCAATTTTTCCTGAATTTAAATAGTCTACTATCTGAGTATGATTCATTAAACTAGGTATAATGTGACTATCGTATTCTCTTTCAAACGTTTGAATAATAGGCGTAATCATATGAGAAGCATAGCTTTCTTCAAAACCTAAATTGATATGATGAGCGTTTTTAAGTTGTTCTTGTTGAAAAAGAGCCACTGTTTCATCAAGTTGTTCTAGTATGTGAGTTGCTTGTGTGAGTAACGCTTTACCGTGCGAAGTAAGATATATATTGCGACCTTGTCTATCAAATAATGGAACTTGTAATTCTTTTTCAAGTAAATTGATTTGGCGACTAATTGCAGATTGAGCAATATTAAGTTCCAATGCAGCTTCAGAAATATGTTCACGGCGAGCGACTTCAACAAAGTATCGTAATTGTTTAATTTCCATATTTTACCTCCTTAATATAAGTATATCGTAAAACGTTCTAATTATTAGAATGATATCATCTATTTAATATATTGTTCAGATAAATATTTTACATTATATTAATTGTTATTAACAGTAAATTTTCTGAAAATTCTCAAAAGGAGTGGGCATCGTGTTTAAAGATAAACTAAAAAGAGGATTATATGATTACCGTGAGGAACATGATGCATGTGGAATCGGTTTTTATGCCAATATGGATAATTTAAGATCTCACGATATTATTGAAAAGTCATTAGAAATGTTGCGTAGATTAGACCATCGAGGCGGTATTGGAGCTGATGGTATTACTGGTGATGGCGCAGGAATTATGACAGAAATTCCCTTCGAATTTTTTAAAAAACATACTCATTTCGACTTACCTAATGAAGGCGAATATGCGGTAGGTCTTTTTTTCTCTAATCAAAAAGTTTTAGATACACAGCATGAAATTGTATTTAATCAATACTTTAACGATGAAGGATTGAAAGTAATTGGTTATAGAGATGTACCTGTAGACACACAAGCATTAGCAGAACATGTTGCTTCTACAATGCCTTATGTACAACAAGTATTTGTAGATTTAAACCAACACGAAACGCCTGTTAAACAGCTTTATTTAGCACGTAAACAAATTGAACAATATGCAGAACGCGAACATTTAGAATTATATTTTACAAGTTTGTCTCATAAAACGATTGTCTATAAAGGGTGGTTACGTTCAGATCAAATCAAGACGTTATACCTAGACTTAAATAATGAGGATTATCAATCAAAATTAGGACTTGTTCATTCTAGATTTAGTACGAATACGTTCCCTAGTTGGAAACGTGCACATCCTAACCGACTTCTTATGCATAACGGAGAAATTAATACGATTAAAGGTAATGTTAATTGGATGCGTGCCCGTCAACGTCAACTGATTAATACTTTATTTGGTCATGAAAGTGAAAAAATTCAAAATATTGTTGATGAAGATGGAAGCGACTCAGCTATTGTAGATAACGCGTTGGAGTTTTTAAGTTTAGCAATGGAGCCTGAAGAAGCGGCGATGTTACTTATACCAGAACCATGGTTATATAATAAATCCAATGATGAACATGTACGTGCATTTTATGAATTTTATAGCTATTTAATGGAACCTTGGGATGGCCCAACAATGATTTCATTCTGTAATGGCGATAAAATTGGCGCATTAACTGATCGAAATGGATTACGACCAGGACGCTATACAATCACTAAAGATAATTTTATTGTTTTCTCATCTGAAGTAGGTGTGATTGATGTACCAGAAGAAAACGTTGCGTTTAAAGGACAATTGAATCCTGGGAAATTATTGCTCGTTGATTTTAACTCTAATAAAGTCATCGAAAATAACGAACTTAAAACTCATATTGCACATAAATATCCTTATAAAGATTGGATTGATCAATACAAGATTGATTTAGAATTAGACGAAGTTCAATATCAACGTCAATTATTAGATGAAGCAACACTGTTTAAAGTACAAAAGCAGTTTGGCTACACTAAGGAAGATATTCATAAATATATGACAGATTTGGTGGTAGGAAAAAAAGATCCTATTGGTGCAATGGGGTATGATGCACCGCTCGCAGTACTCAATGAAAGACCAGAATCATTATTTAACTATTTTAAACAACTGTTTGCTCAAGTAACGAATCCACCTATCGATGCTTATCGTGAAAAGATTGTAACAAGTGAGTTATCTTATCTAGGTAGTGAAGGAAATTTACTTCATCCAGCACCGAATGTCTTAGATCGTATACAACTTACTAAACCAGTTCTTACATTAAATCAATTAGATAAAATTGAACAAAGTAAGTTTAACGTGAAACATTTATCGACCCTGTATCAAGATATTTCACTCGAAGAAGCTCTAAATCATATAGGAGAAGAAGCGGTTCAAGCTACAAAAGAAGGTTATACAATTTTAGTGTTAGATGATAGTGCACTAATCAATACAACTCAGTCGTTACATTATGCTATGCCAATGTTATTAGCTGTAAGTCATATTCATCAATTACTTATTAAAGAAGACTTACGTATGAGTACAAGTATTGTTGCTTTATCAGGTGAAACACGTGAAGTGCATCATGTTGCTTGTTTACTTGGATATGGTGCTAATGCAGTCATTCCATACTTAGCACAACAAACGATTGCTCATTTAACTGATAGTCACCATCTTGAAGGTTCAATTTCTGAAAATGTTGAAACATATACAAATGTTTTATCAGAAGGCGTTATTAAAGTTATGGCTAAAATGGGTATTTCTACCGTTCAAAGTTATCAAGGCGCACAAATATTTGAAGCAGTAGGCTTATCTCAAAATGTTATTGATACTTACTTTACAGGGACGCAATCTAAATTATCAGGATTAAGTATTGAACAAATTGATGAAGAAAATAGAAAACGTCAAAGTAATGAAGAAGAATATCTAGCTTCTGGTAGTAATTTCCAATGGCGTCAACAAGGGCAACATCATGTATTTAATCCAACAACGATTCATTTATTACAACATGCCTGTCGTGAAAATGATTACGAGCAATTTAAAACATTTACTAATGCTGTGCATGACAATAGACACGACCATTTACGTGATTTACTAGAATTTAAATCTCAATCATCAATTCCTATTGAGCAAGTAGAATCTGTAGAATCAATTGTAAGACGCTTTAACACAGGTGCTATGAGTTATGGTTCTATTTCTGAGGAAGCACATCAAACTTTAGCAAAAGCGATGAATAAATTAGGAGGAAAAAGTAATAGCGGTGAAGGAGGAGAAAATCCTAAACGATATGTCATTCAAGAAGATGGCAGTTATTTATCAAGTGCGATTAAACAAGTTGCATCAGGACGATTTGGTGTAACTAGTGAGTATTTACAACACGCTAAAGAATTACAAATTAAAGTAGCTCAAGGTGCAAAACCTGGTGAAGGTGGACAACTTCCTGGCACTAAAGTATATCCTTGGATTGCTGAAACACGTGGATCTACACCAGGTATTGGGCTTATTTCTCCACCACCACACCATGATATTTATTCAATTGAAGATTTAGCGCAATTGATTCACGATTTGAAAAATGCAAATAAGGATGCTGATATTGCTGTTAAACTCGTATCTAAAACAGGTATAGGAACGATTGCTTCAGGGGTAGCTAAAGCATTTGCAGATAAAATTGTAGTCAGTGGTTATGACGGTGGTACGGGTGCATCTCCTAAAACAAGTATTCAACATGCCGGATTACCATGGGAACTTGGTTTAGCAGAAACACATCAAACATTAAAGTTAAATGATTTACGTAGTCGTGTACGTTTAGAAACAGACGGTAAGTTATTAACAGGTAGAGATGTAGCATTAGCGTGTGCATTAGGAGCAGAAGAATTTGGTTTTGCAACTGCACCTCTTGTTGTTCTCGGGTGTATTATGATGAGAGTGTGTCATAATGATACTTGTCCAGTAGGAATAGCAACACAAAATAAAGATTTACGTGCGCTTTATAGAGGTAAAGCGGATCACGTTGTCAATTTTATGCATTTCATCGCTGAAGAATTAAGAGAAGTTCTCGCAGAACTTGGCTTGAAAACAGTCGAAGAACTAGTAGGACGTACGGACTTATTACAACGTTCTCGTCATATTAATCCTAAATCTAAAGCTGCATCACTTGATATTGAGAAATTACTTCATGCAGTTGATGGACCGAACACAAAAGAAATAGCTCAAAATCATCATTTAGATATTGGATTCGATTTAAATTATTTATATAAAGAGGCAAAACAAAGTATTGAAAATGGGGAAACATTTAAAGGACAATATACAATTAATAACACTCAACGAAATGTTGGTGTAATTACGGGTAGTTATATTACGAAGCAACATGGTAGTAAAGGTTTACCTGAAGAAACGATTATTGCGGAAACGATGGGCCATGCTGGGCAAAGTTTAGGTGCATTTGCTCCTAAAGGACTATTAATACATCATACTGGAGATGCCAATGACTATGTAGGGAAAGGATTATCTGGTGGAACAGTCGTTGTGAAAGCACCAAAGCATGCTCGTGAAAATGAAATTATTGCAGGTAATGTATGCTTCTATGGAGCCTCTAGTGGTAAAGCCTATATTAATGGCAGTGCTGGAGAACGTTTCTGTATTCGTAATAGTGGTGTTGATGTAGTTGTTGAAGGAATTGGAGATCATGGTTTGGAATATATGACAGGTGGACACGTGGTTATACTTGGTGATGTTGGCAAAAACTTTGGCCAAGGTATGAGTGGTGGAGTAAGTTACATCTTCCCAAGTGATATCGAAGCATTTAAAAAAGCGAATCAACTTTCAACATTAGCATTTAAACGTGTGCAACATGATGAAGAAAAGCACTTACTTAAATCAATGTTAGAAGAACATTATCGTTATACAGAAAGTACAAAAGCTAAAGATATCTTAAATCAATTTGAAAATGTCACTGAACATGTCATAAAAGTAATTCCAAAAGATTATGAATTAATGATGCAAAAAATTGAGTTACAACGTCGTCATTTATCAGAAGATAACGAAGCAAAATTAGCTGCATTTTATGATCATCGCACATCGATTGAAAAAGACTTGCAACCAGCTGTGATTTATTAAAGAAAGGAAGGAAAAGTTATGGGTGAGTTTAAAGGGTTTATGAAATATGAGAAACAATCATTAGCAGAATTGTCACTCATTGAACGTTTAGAAGGACACGAAGCATTCCAACAACGATTTTCTAGAGAAGAAGCCTCTGTTCAAGGGGCAAGATGTATGGATTGTGGAACGCCATTTTGTCAAACTGGACTTCCTTTCGGACGAGAAACAATTGGTTGTCCAATAGGAAATTATATACCTGAATGGAATGATTTAGTTTATCATCAAGACTTTAAAGAAGCATACGAACGTCTAAGTGAGACAAATAATTTTCCTGAATTTACAGGACGTATTTGTCCTGCACCATGCGAGCAATCATGTGTTATGAAAATTAATCGTGATTCTGTAGCAATTAAAGGCATCGAACGCACGATTATTGATGAAGCTTATGACAATGGATGGGTAAAACCAAAATATCCAAAAGAACACAAAGACCAGAGCGTGGCAATTGTTGGAAGCGGTCCTGCAGGATTAGCAGCGGCGGAAGAATTAAATCATGTAGGCTATCAAGTTACTGTCTTTGAAAGAGCAGCTGAACCAGGTGGTTTATTAATGTATGGTATTCCAAATATGAAGTTAGACAAAACTGTGGTT
This sequence comes from Staphylococcus sp. HMSC057A08, assembly GCF_001812925.1. Lineage (NCBI taxonomy): Bacteria > Bacillati > Bacillota > Bacilli > Caryophanales > Staphylococcaceae > Staphylococcus > Staphylococcus sp. HMSC057A08. Next base: position 102,717 of record NZ_KV810825.1, read on the forward strand.
CGACGTAGAATTGAAATCATGCGTGAGGCAGGTATTACTTTTAAGACAAATACTAATATCGGTGTAGATATAACACGTGATGAATTAGAAGAACAATTTGATGCGATTATATTATGTACTGGTGCTCAAAAAGCACGCGACTTACCTTTAGAAGGTAGAATGGGACAAGGTATTCATTTTGCTATGGATTACCTTACTGAGCAAATGCAAGTTTTAAATGGTGAGATTGAAGAAGCTTCAATTACGGCTAAAGATAAAAATGTAATTGTTATAGGAGCAGGGGATACTGGAGCAGACTGCGTAGCAACTGCTTTACGCGAAAATTGTAAATCTATTGTACAGTTTAACAAGTATACAAAAGCACCAGAAGAGATTACATTTGAAAGTAACACGTCTTGGCCTTTAGCGTTACCTGTATTTAAAATGGATTATGCTCATAAAGAATATGAAGCACGATTTGGAAGAGAACCTCGTGCATATGGTGTTCAAACTATGCGATATGATGTAGATACAATGGGTAATATTCGCGGCGTTTATACCCAAATTTTAGAAGAAACACCTGAAGGTATGGTAGTGGTTGATGGTACAGAAAGACACTGGCCAGCAGATTTAGTATTATTATCAATTGGATTTGAAGGAACTGAAACAACAGTACCACGATCATTTGATATTAAAACCAAACAAAATAAAATTGTAGCAAATGAGCAGGATTACCGTACAAATCAAGAAAAGGTATTTGCTGCAGGAGATGCACGTCGTGGACAAAGTTTAGTTGTGTGGGCAATTAAAGAAGGCCGAGCTGTAGCTAAATCAGTAGATCAATATCTCAAACAAAAAGTTTTAGCATAATAATATAAAAAGATTGACTTCCAATGAATAATATTATATGATGATTATTGTGTTCATTGGAGGAATACCCAAGTCCGGCTGAAGGGATCGGTCTTGAAAACCGACAGGGCCTTAACGGGCCGCGGGGGTTCGAATCCCTCTTCCTCCGCCATTATCATTAAAATCCAAGACTAATCAATATAAAGAAGATAAGCACTCAGTAACTTACTGAGTGCTTATTTTTATGTACTAAATTTTTAAAAAATTAAATTATTTAATGAAAGCCTTTACACAACTTGTCTAGACAAGTTATACTTTGTTTAAGTTAGAAACAAAGGAGTGGACATCGTGAGTGTAAAAAGAAAAGATGTACAAGATATTGTTCAAGCAATAGGTGGAAAAGAAAACGTAGATACTGCTACTCATTGTGTAACGCGATTACGATTAGTTTTGAAAGATGATAATAAAGTAGATAAGGAAGCTTTATCTAATAATACGCTTGTTAAAGGCCAATTTAAAGCTGACAATCAATATCAAATTGTTATTGGTCCTGGTACAGTAGATGAAGTGTATAAACAGTTTGTAAATGAAACCGGTGTAGAAACTGCATCTAAAGATGAAGCAAAAACTGCCGCTGCAAAAAAAGGGAACCCATTACAACGATTAGTAAAATTATTAGGAGATATTTTTATTCCAATTTTGCCAGCACTAGTAACAGCTGGTTTACTTATGGGGATTAATAATCTTTTAACTATGGAACATTTATTTGGTCCTAAGGCCTTAGTGGAACAACATCATCAATTAGGTGATATTTCTAATATTATTAATGTCATAGCTAGTACAGCATTTATCTTTTTACCAGCTTTAATTGGTTGGAGTAGTATGAAAGTCTTTGGAGGTAGTCCAATTTTAGGATTAGTGTTGGGGTTGATATTAATGCATCCTCAACTTGTTTCACAATATGATATAGCTAAGGGCCAAATTCCTACATGGAATTTATTTGGTTTAGAAATTAAACAACTAAATTACCAAGGGCAAGTCCTTCCGGTACTTATCGCGGCTTATGTACTTTCTTTAATTGAAAAAGCACTTAATAAAGTCGTGCATGATTCAATTAAGATGCTTGTAGTAGGGCCTGTGGCATTATTAATTACAGGATTCCTATCATTTATTATTATTGGGCCTATAGCATTAGGTATCGGAACAGCGATTACAGGTGCTATACAATTTATTTTTGAACATGCGGGTTGGTTAGGGGGCGCAATTTATGGTTTCTTCTATGCACCACTTGTTATTACTGGATTACACCATATGTTCTTAGCAGTGGATTTTCAATTGATGGGCAGTTCTTTAAAGGGAACTTATTTATGGCCCATTGTAGCCATTTCTAATATTTGTCAAGGATCAGCTGCATTTGGTGCATGGTTAATTTATAAACGTCGAAAAATGGCAAAAGAAGAAGGATTAGCATTAACATCTGGCGTTTCTGCTTTCTTAGGTGTCACTGAACCAGCTATGTTTGGAGTGAATTTACCTTTAAAAGTACCGTTTTTTGCTGCTATTTGTACATCGGGTATTTTAGGGGCAGTCATTGGAGCAAACCGAGTACTTGGTAATGTAGGGGTAGGAGGCGTTCCAGCTTTTATTTCAATCCAAAGTAAATATTGGTATATTTATATACCTGTTATCCTATTAGCAATGATTTTGCCAGCAGTATTAACGGTGGTTTTTTCTAAATTCACTAAAGTTAAAGCTAAAGAAATGATAGAAAATCAGAATGATATAAAATGAGACTTAAGAACTTTCATTATAAGATGTGAATAATTAATTATTTTGAAGAATATATTTTTAGATAAAGGTGGCATTCATATGATTCAAAACGATTGGAGAAAATCAGTAGTGTATCAAATTTACCCTAAATCTTTTAATGATACGACTGGAAACGGTAAAGGAGATTTGAATGGTATTATTGAAAAATTAGATTACATAAAGTATTTAGGCGTGGACTATATTTGGCTAACACCTATTTATGAATCTCCAATGAATGATAATGGTTACGATATCAGTGATTATTTTAAAATTAATGAAGAGTTTGGAACGTTAGATGATTTTAAAAAATTGATTTATGAAGCACATCGTCGAGACTTAAAAGTTATGCTAGACATTGTAATTAATCATACGTCTACGGAACATCATTGGTTTAAGGAAGCAATTCGTTCAAAAGATAATCCTTATCGAGATTTTTATTTTTTCAAATCATCAGCAGATGGACCACCAACAAATTGGCAATCTAAATTTGGTGGAAATGCTTGGAAATATGATGAGAAATCAGATGAATACTATCTACACTTATTTGATGTGACACAAGCTGATTTGAATTGGGATAATGAAAAAGTAAGACAAGCACTTTATGAAATGGTAAATTATTGGATTCAATTTGGCGTTGATGGCTTCCGTTTTGACGTAATAAATCTTATTTCTAAAGATGAATTTAAAAATTCGGAAGCTATCGGAAAAGAATTTTACACTGATGGCCCCCGTGTTCACCAATATTTACATGAACTCAACCGTCATACTTTTGGAAATAGAAATATGATGACAGTAGGTGAGATGTCTTCAACGACGATTGACAATTGTATTAAATATACACGTCCTGAGCGTCAAGAGTTGAATAGTGTATTTAATTTTCATCATTTAAAAGTGGATTATAAAGATGGTGAAAAGTGGACAAATGAAAAATATGATTTTCTTAAATTAAAGAAAATTTTAATGGAATGGCAAGTAGGTATCCATAATGGTGGTGGCTGGAATGCTATTTTTTGGTGTAATCATGACCAACCAAGAGTAGTATCACGATTTGGCGATGATACAAATGAATTGAATCGTCAAGCAAGCGCAAAAATGTTAGCTATTGCGTTACATATGTTACAAGGGACACCCTATATTTATCAAGGTGAAGAAATTGGCATGACTGACCCTCATTATACATCAATACAAAAATATAGAGATGTCGAATCTCTTAATGCGTATACACATCTAAAAGAAGAAGGAATACCAGAAGAAGAAATCTTGACCATTTTATCCCAAAAATCGCGTGATAATTCACGCACTCCTATACAATGGAATCAAAATGAAAATGCGGGGTTTACATCTGGTACGCCATGGATAGATTTACCTAATAATATAGATGCGATTAATGTTGAAGATGCTATAAGTAATAAAGATTCAGTTTTACATGTATACCGTCAACTTATTAAGTTACGTCATCATTATGATATTATTACTTATGGAGATATTGAACCATTGTATATGGATCATCCACAATTGTTTATTTATCGTCGCAACTATAAAAATGATTCTTGGTTAATTATTGCTAACTTTTCAAATGAAACTGTTAGGATTCCAGATGATCTTGATATAGTAGGAGATATTATTATTCAAAGTGGTACAATTCTTGACAATAAGATTTCACCATATGGTGCGATAGTTATTAGTAAGTCATATTAAATGATAGGGTGAAAAATTAAAAATGGGTCAACAAAAATTTGCAGTAATTTATGAAAAATTAAAAAAAGATATTTCTGAGGGAATATACTTACATGGTGAACAACTACCGTCAGAACGTGAGCTTGTAGAAACGTATCACTCATCTCGAGAAACGGTAAGAAAAGCACTTGAATTACTTGCAAATGATGGGATGATTCAAAAAATTAAAGGAAAAGGATCGATAGTTATTCAACAAGATATCACTGAATTTCCTTTTTCAGATTTAATTAGCTTTAAAGAAGTTAAAGAAAAGTTAAACTTAACTCATGAAACACATGTACTTGTAAATGAAATAATAAAGGCGTCTGATGTTCCTTTAGTGAAAGAACAATTGTGTTTAAGAAATAACGATTTATTATGTCATGTAGTAAGAAGTAGAAGTGTGGATGGAAAAGTTAAAATATTAGATGAAGATTATTTTCTAACATCATTAGTTCCTAAAATATCTAATGAGATAGCTAGAAAGTCTATTTATGATTATTTAGAAAAAGAACTTCATTTAAATATTAGCTATTCCAATAAATCAATTACATTTGAACCATTTAAGGATTTTGAATATCAAGTGTTTGGTAAAGTGCACCATCCATATACAGCGACAGTAAGAAGTACCGTTTTTCTTAAAGATACGACGCGATTTCAATATAATGTTTCAAAGCATTTAGCGACAGAGTTTAAGTTTAATGAATTTTCTCGTCGACAAAATAAATAGTAATATTTTTGAATTTGTTTTTAACTTGAATGATTTATAAATAAATATATTATTTTACTTGCAACGTTAATACGTTTTATAGTATTATAAAACTTACCGTGCTAGGTGGGGAGGTAGCGGTTCCCTGTACTCGAAATCCGCTTTATGCGAGACTTAATTCCTTCGTTGAGGGTGTACTTTTGTGAAGTCTGCCCGAAGCACGAGGTGTTTGAAGATTTCGGTCCTATGCAATATGAACCCATGAATCATGTCAGGTCCTGACGGAAGCAGCATTAAGTGGACACTCATATGTGCCGTAGGGTAGCCGAGATTTAGCTATCGACTTCGGTAACGTTTATGATGTACATTCGATTCGAAGGTGCACGGTTATTTAATTTAAAATTAATCATTTCTATAAATAGATATACGTTACGAGTGACTTTAATTTAAAGTCACTCCTTTTTTATATAAACTATAGAAGAACTTAGAATACAGATAAAGACTCTTAAATCATTTAAATAAGTTGGCATCGAACAACTATAAACATCATACTTATATACAGATATTCAAAATAAGCATTTTGAGAAAAAATGCCCTAAATTATTTTTATAATGAGGGTCATGGGTGTATACACTGATACATTCACTTACTTCATTTAACAGAAATATGATTAGGAACATATTAATATAGGGGGAAGTTATGCAAGTTTATTTAAGTACTTTAACTGAAATGGATTATATCGAGACTTTAGAAAAACTTGAACAACATTATACTAATAACGAAGGTTTAGATGGTAAATCACATAGTAAAATAATTTCTAATTTAAGAAAACAACCTACATATAATTATGAATTAGAAGTTATTGCCAAAAAAGAAGATGGGGACATTATAGGGCACATCATGCTAAATGAAGTGAATCTCATTGATAATGAAGATACATTTAAAGTATTACAATTATCTTCTTTGATTGTAGCAACACCTTATCGAAACCAAGGTATAGGAAAAGCTTTAGTACAAGCTGTAGAAGAGCGTGCGAAAGCTCATCATTATACTGCTATTATTGTAGATGGTTGTCCTGATTATTTTACAACGTTAGGTTATGCATCAGCGGCGCAACATCATATTATATCGAAAAATGATGATAAGCCTCTTTATGTGAAATTCTTGTGGAATCAATTAAGTGAATATCCACATGGGAAACTAGAACCGATATCATAGAAGTATAAAAAATTAATATATCAAAGATATGGCATGATATAATTGATAAGTAATTGTATTGGAGGTGCGACTGTGAACTATCAAGCTTTATATCGAATGTTTAGACCTCAAAGTTTTAGTGATGTTGTAGGTCAAGAACATGTCACTAAAACTTTGAGAAATGCTATTTCAAAAGGAAAGCAATCTCATGCATATATTTTTAGTGGGCCAAGAGGAACTGGTAAAACAAGTATAGCTAAAGTGTTTGCTAAAGCTATTAACTGTTTAAATCCCCATGATGGTGAACCTTGTAATGAGTGTGCAATATGTAAAGGCATTACACAAGGAACAAATGGTGACGTTATTGAAATTGATGCTGCTAGTAATAACGGTGTTGATGAAATTAGAAATATTAGAGATAAAGTTAAATACGCACCTAGTGAATCAAAATATAAAGTTTATATTATAGATGAAGTTCATATGCTTACAACAGGTGCTTTTAATGCTTTATTAAAAACATTAGAAGAACCCCCAGCACACGCTATTTTTATTTTAGCAACAACAGAACCGCATAAAATACCACCTACGATTATTTCACGTGCACAACGTTTTGATTTTAAAGCGATTAGTACGGAACAGATTGTGGAACGATTACGTTTTGTTGCACAAGAACAATCACTAGATTATGAGGAAGCGGCATTAGAATTTATTGCTAAAGCATCAGAAGGTGGTATGCGTGATGCATTAAGCATTATGGACCAAGCAATTGCTTTTGGAGATGAGCATCTTACATTACAAGATGTATTAGACGTAACGGGTAGTGTAGATGAAGCGTCGCTTAATGAATTGTTTAACGATATCGTTAATGGAAATGTAAAAGAAGCATTTTCTCGTTATCATCACTTTGTATCTGAAGGTAAAGAAGTAAATAGACTTATTAATGATATGATTTATTTCGTAAGAGATACAATTATGAATAAAACCATCAATGAACAAACAAGTTACGATGCCTTAACTCAATTTGATTTAGAAACGTTATATTATATGATAGATATTATAAATGATACGCTCGTTTCTATTAGATTTAGTGTGAATCAGAATGTACACTTTGAAGTGTTATTAGTTAAATTAGCTGAAATGGTAAAAACAAATCCTACGAAAGTAGAAAATGTAGCAACAACTCCTGTTGCTACAGAACCTAATAATGAAGTGTTATTACAAAGAATGGAACAACTTGAAAATGAGATAAAAACTCTAAAAGCACAAGGTATTTCACAGAGTAATAACAAGCACACACAAACAAACACACATTCTAGAAGTAAACGTCAAAGTAAAGCAGCATTTTCTATGACTCAGATAGCTAAAGTGTTAGATGAAGCAAATAAAGAAGATATTCAACTACTCAAAGAACATTGGCAAGAAGTCATTGATTATGCTAAAAGTAATGATAAAAAATCTTTAGTCAGCTTATTGCAAAACTCAATTCCAGTAGCAGCAAGTAGAAAACGTGTATTAATTCAATTTGATGAAGAAATACATTGTGAAATTGTTAATAAAGATGAAGAAAAAAGGAAAAACATTGAAAACGTCGTTTGTAATATCATAGATAAAAATGTTGAAGTAGTAGGTGTCCCTTCAGATCAATGGATGAGAGTAAGAAGCGAGTATATTAATCATAGAAAACAAAATGATCATCATTCTTTTGAAAGTACAAAAGATAATACTAAAGAGGAAACGTCTGATATCGTTCAAAAAGCGAAAGATTTATTTGGTGAAGATACTGTGAATATTATAGATGAATAATAAAATAGGTCAGTTTGTTTACAAAGTAAGTTGAATGAGTCATACATGACAATAAATATAAACGTATGTATAATAAAATATAAATTATAATAAAATTAATGTGAAAATTTAAGGAGGAAATGAATTATGCGCGGTGGCGGAAATATGCAACAAATGATGAAACAAATGCAAAAAATGCAAAAGAAAATGGCACAAGAACAAGAAAAACTTAAAGACGAACGTATTGTAGGAACAGCTGGTGGCGGTATGGTTGCTGTAACTGTAACTGGTCATAAAGAAGTTGTAGATGTAGAAATTAAAGAAGAAGCAGTAGATCCAGATGATATCGAAATGTTACAAGATTTAGTTTTAGCTGCAACAAATGAAGCAATGAATAAAGCAGATAATTTAACACAAGAACGATTAGGTAAACATACTCAAGGCTTAAATATTCCAGGAATGTAGGTTAAGTATGCATTATCCTGAACCGATTTCAAAACTTATAGATAGTTTTATGAAACTGCCAGGCATTGGTCCCAAGACGGCTCAACGTCTGGCTTTTTATACATTAGACATGAAAGAAGACGATGTCGTAAAATTTGCTAAAGCCTTAGTAGATGTTAAGCGAGAACTTACCTATTGTAGTATTTGCGGTCATATTACTGAAAAAGATCCGTGTTACATTTGTGAAGATAAACAAAGGGATCGTTCAATTATTTGTGTGGTTGAAGATGATAAAGATGTTATTGCAATGGAAAAAATGAGAGAGTATAAAGGCCTTTATCATGTATTACATGGATCTATCTCTCCAATGGATGGTATAGGACCTGAAGATATCAATATACCTACACTTATTGATAGATTAAAAGATGAAGAAGTTAAAGAACTTATATTAGCTATGAATCCAAACTTAGAAGGTGAATCGACCGCCATGTATATTTCAAGACTTGTAAAACCTATTGGAATAAAGGTAACACGCCTTGCACAAGGGTTATCAGTTGGTGGCGATTTAGAGTATGCTGATGAAGTAACGCTTTCTAAAGCAATTGCTGGTAGAACCGAAATGTAAATTTTTATATGCTATTTATAGTAGATTAGTATTGAATAACGAGGATATTTTACCTTCAACAATACTAAATCACACTGTAAATAGCTTTTTTTAAAATTATTTTAAAAAAATGTAAATTTTTAAAAGTTTGTTTTATAGGAGAAGAGCAATGTAAAAAAAGCTATAAACTGAAACAAAACATACTTAATATTAACTATTAACAAATTATTTTATATAATGTTCGTATTTTGTGGATTAGACTCTATCTCTTACCTTTTGTAGTGTAATTTTTACCATTGTACATTTGGAAGAAACCCTGTATAGTATGTATTTGTTGAGCGAAACAAATCAACGAACATTAAAAACACAAAAAAATTAATTAAAAAAAGTTGTTGACTTTCATATCGATAGCGAGTATAATTAATTCTTGTGTTGAAGAAAATGAACATTGAAAACTGA
>NZ_KV810826.1:0-36984 GCF_001812925.1 Staphylococcus sp. HMSC057A08
GTTGCCAGGCAAATCATTGTATGGATGCGATGAGCCGATATTGAGACCGTGAGGTCTCTTTTTTTATGTCGAAATTTATAGAAAGTGTTTGGAGCTAATGAATCGAGAAGAAATCAAGCAACAGAAATTTTAGCGTTCCTTTTATTTTTTTGAATTATCTATTAAAATAGGAGATATTTAAAGGTATATAAGGTATATGAGGAGAGGACTTAATTGAAATTACCTATCACTCAAAAACTTGATGATTTAATTCGTCATCATGCTATCTCATTACATGTTCCAGGACATAAAAATATGACTATCGGTTATTTAGATGCATTATCTTTGAAAATGGATATGACTGAAATTACGGGTCTAGATGATTTACATCATCCAGAAGATACTATTTTAGAAAGTATGAATCGTGTGAATAAGCATCCCAATTATGATGCTTATTATTTAGTTAATGGTACAACTGCAGGCATTTTATCAGTTATACAAGCATTTGCTCATATAAAAGGTCGTTATTTAATTAGCCGTAATGTACATAAATCAGTTTTTAATGCTTTAGATTTAACTCAACAATCTGCAGATATTTTGCCTATGTATAGAAGTGATAAAAGTTACCAGTATTTAGCACCTTTGATAGATACTAAAATGTTACGACATCAAAAACTCGCTGTAGTTACTTATCCAAATTATTATGGAGAATGCTTTGATATCAATCAGTGTGTTAAACAATTTCACGATTACAATATACCTGTTTTAATTGATGAGGCTCATGGTGCCCATTTTAATTTGAAACACTTTCCTAAATCAGCTTTAGAATCGGAAGCTGACTATGTTGTTCAATCGTATCACAAAACTTTGCCTACACTTACTATGGGATCAGTATTATTTATTCATAAAAATGCACCTTTGAAAGATGAAGTTATTAAATATTTAGGTATTTTTCAAACTTCTAGTCCATCTTATTTAGTAATGTCGAGCATTGAATTAGCGCATCAATTTTATAACTCCTATGACAGTAGTCTCTTTTTCGAAAAAAGAAAACAATTTATTGAAACGTTAAGACAACAGCATTTTGAAGTTATTGAAGTCGAGGATCCATTAAAGCTTATTGTTCGAGCAAATGGGCATACGGGCGTTGAAGTACAACGTTATTTTGAAAAGAATCATATTTATATTGAATTAGCTGATGATTATCAAATACTCATTGTCTTACCATTATGGCATTTTAATGATAGATATCCTTTCGAAACATTACTGCATAGAATAAAAACTATACAATTACCTAAAAAAGCAAAAGAAAAGCTAGAGCCGGTTTTATTGCCGCTAGAGAAAAGTGTTTATGTATCAAAATATATTAATCATGCATATTGGATAAATATTAATAAAGCACAAGATAAAGTATTAGCTCAACATATTGTGCCTTATCCTCCTGGAATTCCTGTGTTTTGGAAAGGAGAAAAAGTGACTAAAAATATGATAAAATTGATGCAATATTATCTTTCACATAGTGTACGTGTTGAAGGTATTAAAAACGATAAAATATTAGTTAAGGATGAATAATATGGCTGCATTTATAACGTTTGAAGGGCCTGAAGGTTCTGGGAAAACTACAGTGTTAAATCAGATTAATAAGTTGTTATCTGAAAATTATAATGTTATTTCTACTCGAGAACCAGGTGGAGTATCTACAGGGGAAGAAATACGTAATATCTTACTAGATGGTGAAAATATTGATATACGTACAGAAGCATTGTTATTTGCAGCATCTAGAAGAGAACATTTGGTTGAAAAAGTGATACCCGCTTTAAAAAATAATAAAGTAGTCTTATGTGATCGATATATTGACAGTTCTTTAGCATATCAAGGGTATGCACGGGGTATAGGTATAGAAGAAGTTAAAAAAATAAATGAATTTGCAATTAATGGACTTTATCCAGACTTAACAATTTATCTTGATATTGATGCTGAAGTGGGGAGAGAACGAATACTAAAAAATCAAAGAAGTCAGAATCGATTAGACAAAGAAACACTAACTTTTCATCAAAAAGTAATTGAGGGGTATAAAACATTAATTAAAACTAATCCTGAGCGTTTTAAAGTAGTTGATGCTACACAAAGCATCGAAAGCGTCATAAGTGATACGTATGAGATCATTTTAAGTTACTTAAAAAACTTATGATATAATAATATAGAGAGGTGTATTAAAATGAAAATGATTATAGCGATCGTTCAAGATCAAGATAGTCAAGAACTTTCAGACCAACTCGTAAAAAATAATTTTAGAGCTACTAAACTAGCAACAACTGGTGGATTCTTAAGAGCAGGAAATACAACATTCTTATGTGGTGTAGATGATGAACGTGTTGATGAAGCGTTAACCGTCATTGATAATACGTGTGGTAATAGAGATCAACTTGTTTCACCAATGACGCCAATGGGTGGTAGTGCAGACTCTTACATACCTTATCCTGTTGAAGTTGAAGTTGGAGGCGCTACAGTATTTGTAATGCCAGTAGAAAAATTCCACAGATTCTAAACTTAATTTAAAATTAAATAAAGTTTTAAAAGATAATTTTCAAAGAGCCTGAAACATATTTTTATGTTATCGGCTCTTTATCATATACATTATAATTAATTGCTGAATGATAAATGCGACTGAAAAATTTAATGATATAATTTTAAAATGAACGATGAATAGGGAGTATGCAAATATGGAGGAATTACAAAAATTAGCTAATGCTTTTCATTCGAATAAATTATCACATGCCTATTTATTTGAAGGTGATGATGCACAATCAATGAAACATGTAGCGATGGAATTTGCACAACTTATTCTTTGTAATGGAAATGAACAATGTGAATTAAAATTGCATAATTTTAATCATCCTGATTTTACATATATATCCTCTGAAGAATCTACTATAAAAAAAGAACAAATTGAACAACTTGTACGCCAAATGAACCAATTACCTATTGAAGGTACATATAAAGTTTATATCATAGAGGACTTTGAAAAGTTAACTGTTCAAGGTGAAAATAGTATCTTAAAATTTTTAGAGGAACCTCCAGAAAATACTATTGCAATTTTAATTTCTACTAAACCAGAACAAATATTAAATACGATTCACTCTAGATGTCAACATATGTATTTTAAACCAAGTGACACATCGCATTTTATCGATAAACTTGTCGATAATGGTATTAATCGGGCTATTGCTGAAATGTTAAGTTCATATACGACACAAATTGAGGTAGCCAAAGACCTTAATGAAGAGTATGATTTAATTGAATTAAGAAAAGTAATCGTTCATTGGTGTGAATTATTATTAACAAATAAACCAATGGCCTTGATTAGTGTGATTGATGTGTTAAAAAATGCTAAAAATCGAAAACTACAACTTCTTACTTTGTCTGTTATCAATGCTTTTTTTGAAGATATGATGCATGCTAAAGTCGGGATTGAGGATAATTTCATTTTTACTGATCTTAAACCACTCATTAAGGAATACACAACACGATTAACACTTAATCAAATGATATTAATGTATGATCAAATTATAGAAGCACATAAAAAATTGATACAGAATGTGAATCCGATGCTCGTATTTGAACAAATCGTAATTAAAGGTGTGAGTTAAATGCCAAATGTAGTAGGTGTGCAATTTCAAAAAGCAGGTAAATTGGAATATTATGCACCGAATGATTTAAAATTAGATAGTGAAGATTGGGTTGTAGTTGAATCTAAGCGAGGCATTGAAATAGGTATAGTAAAGTTGACTTCAAAATGTGTAAATGATGAAGATGTGACATTACCGTTAAAAGATATTCTACGTATTGCAACTGAAGAAGATATACAACAATACAAACAAAATGAAAAAGATGCAGAGCAAGCACTAATTTTATGTAAACAGTTAGTGAAAGATCAAGACTTAGATATGCGCTTAGTGAATTGTGAGTATACTTTAGATAAATCGAAAGTCATTTTTAATTTTACTGCTGATGATCGTATCGATTTTAGAAAGTTAGTGAAAGTATTAGCTCAAAATTTAAGAACACGTATTGAACTTAGACAAATTGGCGTTCGTGATGAAGCAAAACTACTAGGTGGAATTGGACCATGTGGACGTTCATTATGTTGTTCAACATTTTTAGGAGATTTTCAACCGGTATCTATCAAAATGGCAAAAGATCAAAATTTATCATTAAATCCAACTAAGATTTCTGGTGCATGTGGACGTTTAATGTGTTGTCTTAAATATGAAAATGATTATTATGAAGAAGCTCGTGCACAATTACCTGATGTAGGCGATGAAATTCATACACCGGAAGGTACTGGAAAAGTTGTAGGATTAAATATATTAGATATTTCGATGCAAGTGAAGATTGATGGTTTAGAGCAACCTTTAGAATACAAAATGGAGGAATTATCTACATTTAATTAAGGAGAGTGTCTTTCTTTTGAATCGCAATGATTTATTCGAAAAAATCGTAAAATTAGAAAGTAACGTTAATGTATTAACTCAAGAGATGACTGAACTTAAATCTTTAGCTATTCAATTGATAGAAGAAAATGTAACGTTACAAGTAGAGAACGATAATTTAAAAGCGCTAATGGCTAAAAGTGAACAAGATGTTGAATCAACAAAAGCCAATAGTGAAAGTCCACATAATAAAAAATCAAATGAAAATGACTTTAAAAGTGCAATTAAAAATGTAAAAAAACCTTTACCAAGTAAAGACAATTTGGCTGTTTTGTATAGTGAAGGTTTTCATATTTGTAATGGTGAATTATTTGGTAAACATCGTTATGGTGAAGATTGTTTATTATGCATGAATGTTTTAAATAGTTAAATCCATAACGGAGAATGATAAGCGGATGGTATAATCTTAATTTTTAGGAGAGATGAATTTCAACACAATAAAATTTCAGATTTTGTGTTGTGATACATCTCTTTTTTAGGAGATAACATATATGTTGAAGGAACAAGAAAGATTAGATGATTTAATTAAGGAGAACTTAAAGATCATTCAAAATGATGAGGTGTTTTCTTTTTCTACTGATGCACTTTTATTAGCACATTTTACTAAAGTACGAAAAAATGATAGCATTCTAGACTTGTGTGCCGGAAATGGTGTTATTGCTTTATTATTAGCTGCAAAAAGTCATCAAAAAATAGAAAGTATTGAAATCCAAGAACAGTTGGCAGACATGGCTCAACGAAGCTTTAAATATAATCAATTAGAAGAGCGTTTATCTATGCATAATATGGATTTAAAAGATGTGTATCAAACATTTAAACCCTCTCAGTTTACATTAATAACCTGTAACCCACCTTACTTTAAACAGAATCAACTTCATCAACACCAAAAAGAAGCACATAAAATAGCACGACATGAAATTATGTGTAGTTTAGAAGATTGCATGTTTGCAGCACGACATTTATTAAAACAGGGTGGACGTCTAGTTATGGTTCATCGTGCTGAACGACTTATGGATGTATTAACTGAAATGAGACAAGCTAATATTGAACCTAAACGTATTGTATTTATTTATAGTAAGCATGGTAAATCAGCAGTCACTATTGTTGTTGAAGGAAGAAAAAATGGTAATCAAGGTCTAGAGATTGCACCACCATTTTATATTTATAATGAAAATGGCGAATATAGTGAGCAAATGAAAGAGGTTTATTATGGGTAATCACTTTGTATATATCGTACGTTGCAGTGATAACAGTTTATACACCGGGTATACTAATAATATTGAGGTACGTATCAATAAACACAATGCTGGGAAAGGCGCTAAATATACAAAAATAAGACGTCCGGTAGTGTTAGTATATCAAGAAATGTACGACACAAAATCAGAAGCTTTACGCAGAGAATATGAAATTAAGACATTTACAAGACAAAGAAAATTAAAATTGATTGAGGAGGGGTAATATGGCAACTTTATACTTAGTAGGGACACCTATAGGTAATTTAGGTGACATTACATTTCGAGCAATTGAAACATTAAAACAAGTAGATATCATTGCATGTGAAGATACGAGAGTAACTAAAAAGTTATGTAACCACTATGATATTACCACTCTATTAAAATCATATCATGAACATAATAAAGAACAGCAGACAGATTATTTAATTCAATTACTTAAAGAAGAAAATAATATTGCGCTTGTATCAGATGCAGGGTTGCCGTTAATTAGCGATCCAGGATATGAACTTGTTGTTGAAGCACATAAACATAACATTGCTGTAGAAACCATTCCAGGACCTAATGCAGGATTAACTGCACTAATGGCAAGTGGTTTACCTTCATTTACATATACTTTTTTAGGCTTCTTGCCACGAAAAGAAAAAGAAAAAGTGAATATTTTATCTCAACGAATGTATCAAGATAGTACTTTAATTATCTATGAGTCTCCATTTAGAGTGATTGATACCCTAAAAGCGATTATTAAAGTAGATTCAAAAAGACGTGTAGCAGTAGGTCGTGAACTTACTAAAAAATTTGAACAAATTGTTATGCTTGAAGTATCACAATTATTAGAAGCGATTGAAAATCAAGAGATTCCACAAAAGGGAGAATTTGTGATTTTAATTGAGGGTGCCAAAGCTCAAGAAACAAAACAATGGTTTGAAGATGTAACGATTATAGATCATGTTAATCATTATATTGAGACTCAAAATTTAAAACCTAAGAAAGCAATAAAAGTAGTAGCAGAAGAACGACAGATGAAAACAAGTGAGATTTATGATATTTATCATAATATTAAATCGTAAAATTGATAAAATCTTGTATCATAGTGATAGAAAAATACCATAAAATATTAATTTATGGTAATGTTAATAAGATACGATAATGTATATTCTATATGGGTTATAATGAATAAGATAGCTGTTTTATGACAAACGTTATATTAAACATTCATTAGAAAATAATTAAAAATTTAGATAAAATTTAAAGTGAACTAGTCATTAAGACATGAACGAAAGGGAGGACTACTGATGGCGAAAGAAACATTTTATATTACAACCCCTATTTATTATCCTAGTGGTAATCTGCATATTGGTCACGCATATTCTACAGTTGCTGGTGATGTAATTGCACGATATAAACGCATGCAAGGATATGATGTTCGTTACCTTACAGGTACAGACGAACATGGTCAGAAAATCCAAGAAAAAGCGCAAAAAGCAGGAAAAACAGAATTAGAGTATTTAGATGAAATGATTGCTGGAATCAAACGCTTATGGGCTAAATTGGAAATCTCAAATGATGATTTTATTAGAACTACAGAAGAACGTCATAAACAAGTGGTAGAAAAAGTATTTGAACGTTTATTAAAACAAGGTGATATTTATCTTGGTGAATATGAGGGATGGTATTCTGTTCCTGATGAAACGTATTATACTGAATCTCAACTTGTAGACCCTGTTTACGAAAATGGTAAAATCGCAGGCGGTAAAAGTCCAGATTCTGGACATGAAGTTGAATTAGTTAAAGAAGAAAGTTATTTCTTTAATATTAATAAATATACAGATCGTTTATTAGAATTTTACGATGCGAATCCTGATTTTATTCAACCTCCATCTAGAAAAAATGAAATGATTAATAACTTTATTAAACCAGGATTAGAAGACTTAGCAGTTTCACGTACGTCATTTGATTGGGGGGTAAGAGTTCCATCTAACCCTAAACATGTAGTTTATGTATGGATTGATGCTTTAGTAAACTATATTTCTTCTCTTGGATATTTATCAGATGATGATTCATTATTCCAAAAATATTGGCCAGCAGATGTACACTTAATGGCAAAAGAAATTGTTCGTTTCCATTCTATTATTTGGCCTATCTTACTTATGGCTCTTGATTTACCTTTACCGAAAAAAGTATTCGCGCACGGATGGATTTTAATGAAAGATGGAAAAATGAGTAAATCTAAAGGTAATGTAGTAGATCCTAATGTTCTCATTGATCGTTATGGCTTAGATGCTACACGCTATTACTTAATGCGTGAATTACCATTCGGATCTGACGGAGTATTTACTCCGGAGGCATTTGTTGAACGTACTAATTTCGACTTAGCAAATGATTTAGGTAACTTAGTTAACCGTACGATTTCTATGATTAATAAATATTTCCAAGGAGAGCTCCCTGCATACCAAGGACCAAAACATGAATTGGATGAAGATATGGAAGCATTAGCACTTGAAACTGTGAAGAATTTCCATGACAATATGGAAAGTTTCCAATTCTCAGTAGCATTATCTACAGTTTGGAAGTTAATAAGTCGAACAAATAAGTACATCGATGAAACCACTCCATGGGTTTTAGCTAAAGATGAAAGTCAAAAAGATATGTTAGGAAATGTAATGGCACACTTAGTTGAAAATATTCGTTTTGCAACTGTATTATTGCGTCCATTCTTAACACATGCGCCTAAAGAAATTTTTAAACAATTGAATATTAATAATTCAGATTTATACGAATTATCAAGTTTAGAGCATTATGGTGCATTACAAGAACCAATTATGGTTACTGAAAAACCTTCTCCAATCTTCCCAAGATTAGATTCAGAGGATGAAATTGCATTTATTAAAGAATCAATGCAACCACCTAAATCTAGTGAAGATGATAAAGAAGAAGTACCAAGTAAATCGCAAATTGATATTAAAGATTTTGATAAAGTTGAAATTAAAGCTGCAACTGTTATTGATGCAGAAAATGTACCGAAATCAGATAAATTATTAAAAATACAAGTTGATTTAGGAGCAGAACAACGTCAGATTGTTTCAGGTATTGCGAAATTCTATCGTTCAGAAGATATTATTGGCAAAAAAGTGGCTGTTGTAACTAACCTAAAGCCAGCAAAATTAATGGGGCACAAATCTGAAGGTATGATATTATCAGCTGAAAAAGATAAAGTATTAACGTTAGTAAGCTTACCGAGTGCAATTCCAAATGGTGCAATTATAAAATAAATATAGCCGTTAGGAGAGATAAAATGTTAATAGATACACATGTTCATTTAAATGACGAACAATATGATGAAGATTTAAGTGAAGTGATATCTCGTGCAAGAGAAGCGGGCGTTGACCGTATGTTTGTCGTAGGATTTGATACTAAGACAATTGAACGTACTATGGAACTTATTGATGAATATGACTTTATTTATGGTATTATCGGTTGGCATCCTGTAGATGCAATAGATTTTACTGAAGAGCGTTTAGAATGGATTGAATCATTAGCTCAGCATCCTAAAATTATCGGTATTGGAGAAATGGGATTAGATTATCATTGGGATAAATCTCCAGCTGATGTTCAAAAAGAAGTGTTTAGAAAGCAAATTGCTTTAGCTAAACGCGTTAAGTTACCTATTGTCATTCATAATCGTGAAGCAACTCAAGATTGTGTAGATATTTTAATGGAAGAACATGCAGAAGAAGTTGGAGGTATTATGCATAGTTTTAGTGCATCACCTGAAATTGCAGATGTCGTTATTAATAAACTTAATTTCTATGTTTCATTAGGCGGACCAGTCACATTCAAAAATGCAAAACAGCCTAAAGAGGTCGCTAAACATGTTCCAATGGATCGTTTATTAGTTGAAACAGATGCACCTTATTTATCTCCACATCCTTATAGAGGAAAACGTAATGAACCTGAACGTGTCACGCTTGTTGCACAACAAATTGCAGATTTACGTGATATGACATACGAAGAGGTATGCCGTCAAACTACAGAAAATGCAGAAAGATTATTTAATTTAAATTAATAATCCTCAGTATGAGAAAGATGTAAAACATCATCTATCGTAATGCTATCTAATAGTGAATGACGATAATATGTGCATCTTTCTCATTTTTTTATAGTATAACCGTTATAATAGAAATGAGATTAAGTGAAAGGTAATGGTAAATGAATATGAGAATAAATGAATTTATCGTTGTCGAAGGCAGAGATGACACAGAACGAGTTAAGACAGCTGTGGAATGTGATACGATTGAAACAAATGGAAGTGCCATTAATAGAGAAACGTTGGCAGTGATTCAGAATGCTCAAGAAACAAGAGGCGTGATTGTATTAACTGATCCTGACTTTCCAGGTGATAGAATTAGAAATATTATTACTGAACACGTACCGGGAGTTAAACATGCCTATGTCGATCGTGAAAGAGCGAAAAATAATCGTGGAAAAATTGGGATAGAACATACACACCCTGACGATATAAAGACAGCCTTAATGCATGTGAGTTCTCCTTTTGAAGAAGGAGAAGAGTCGATAGATAAAAGTGTATTAATTGATTTAGGTTTAATTATTGGTAAAGATGCGAGACGTAAGAGAGAAATACTTGGACGTAAATTGCATATTGGACATTCTAATGGCAAACAATTACTAAAAAAATTAAATGCTTTTGGTTATACTGAAGAAGACGTACGACGTGCATTATCAATGGATAAGGAGAATAAGTAAAGATGGATAGAAAAGATATAGCTACACCTTCTAGAACAAAAGAACTATTAAATCAATTTGACTTTAATTTTAAGAAAAGCTTAGGTCAAAATTTCTTAGTAGATGTTAATATTATTCATAAAATTATTGATGCAAGTCATATTGATAAGTCGACAGGCATAATTGAAGTGGGTCCTGGTATGGGATCATTAACAGAGCAACTCGCTAAAAGTGCTAAAAAAGTGTTGTCATTTGAAATCGATCAACGTTTAATTCCAGTTTTAAAAGAAACACTTCATCCCTATGACAATGTAACAATTATAAATGAAGATATATTAAAAGCTGATATAGCTACCGCTGTGAACATGTATTTAAATGACTGCGATAAAATTATGGTAGTAGCGAATTTACCCTACTATATTACGACTCCGATTTTACTTAATTTAATGCAACAAGATATCCCCATTGATGGTTATGTAGTGATGATGCAAAAAGAAGTTGGAGAGCGTTTAAATGCAGAAGTAGGTACAAAAGCATATGGTTCTTTATCTATTGTGACTCAATACTATACAGAAACGAGTAAAGTACTCACTGTCCCTAAATCAGTGTTTATGCCGCCACCAAATGTTGACTCGATTGTTGTAAAATTGATGCAAAGAGAGAAGCCTCTTGTTTCAGTAGATGATGAACAAGCTTTCTTTAAACTTGCAAAAGCTGCTTTTGCTCAAAGACGTAAAACGATTAATAATAACTATCAGAATTTCTTTAAAGATGGTAAAAAATATAAATCACAAATTCATCAATGGTTAGAAAATGCAAATATTGATCCTAAACGTCGTGGAGAAACCCTTTCTATACAAGATTTTGCACGATTGTATGAAGAAAAGAAAAATTTCCCAGAATTAGAAAATTAAATTATTGACAAAGTGTCATTACCTTGATAAAATTTAAATTTTATTTGACATATTACTTCGAAATGTGATATTATGTAATCTGTAGCGAGGTGGAGCAATATGCCAAAATCAATTTTGGACATCAAAAATTCTATTGATTGTCATTTAGGAAATCGTATTGTACTTAAAGCCAACGGTGGTCGAAAAAAAACAATCGAACGTTGTGGAGTGTTAAAAGAGACATATCCTTCAGTATTTATTGTTGAATTAGATCAAGATAAGCATAATTTTGAAAGAGTGTCGTATACATATACGGATGTTCTTACAGAGAACGTACAAGTTTCATTTGAAGAAGATAATCATCAAGAAGTAGTTGCACACTAAATTCGAACATATAAATATAGAGTTGTTTAGTGTACTACAAACTCTATCATTAAAAACATATTGGGTGTTGGGCTGTTTAAGTTCAACACTCTTTTTAGTTCTTAATCCCTTTTAATAAAATAATAATTTAAATAAATCAAGATTTGCAGTTGAAATTAAGATCATTTATCTCCTGATTTATTAACTTTTAATTATAATTTATAATGTAACTATCAAATATTTTAAGTCTTTATGTTAAAATCATTTTAATACTATTGATGAAGAGAGGGCGGAAAAATGATATATGAAACGGCACCAGCCAAAATTAATTTGACGCTCGATACACTTTTCAAAAGAAATGATGGTTACCATGAAATTGCTATGATAATGACAACAGTAGATCTGAATGATAGATTGTCTTTTCAGAAAAGAAATGATAATAAAATTGTTGTAGATATAGAACATAACTATGTTACTAATGATCATAAAAATCTCGCCTACCAAGCAGCTAAACTGATGATGGAAACATATCAACTTAAACAAGGCGTCACGATTTCGATTGATAAAGATATTCCGGTTTCTGCTGGATTAGCTGGGGGATCAGCTGATGCTGCTGCTACGATGCGAGGAATTAATCGTTTATATGAATTAGACGCATCTTTAGAAACACTAAGCCAATTAGGCCTTCAAATTGGGACAGATGTTCCATTTTGCATCTATAATAAAACTGCTATATGTGAAGGAAGAGGCGAAAAAATTAAATTTCTAGACAAGCCTCCTTCTGCATGGGTGGTATTAGCAAAACCTAATCTTGGAATATCTTCTCCAGATATTTTTAAAGAACTTAATTTGAAAGATGATTATGATGTACATACAGAAATGTGTGAAGAAGCGATTAGACAGGGGGATTATATGAAATTGTGTAAGAGTTTATCTAATCGTTTAGAAACCGTTTCTATGTCCATGTATCCAGAAATTAAAAAAATTAAAAATAATATGTTGCGTTGTGGTGCTGATGGAGCACTAATGAGTGGGAGTGGACCTACTGTATATGCATTCGCTCAAAAGGAGAGCCAAGCAAAGAAAGTATATAATGCTGTAAATGGCTGTTGTAACGAAGTGTATTTAGTAAGATTATTAGGATAGAAAGGCTGGAACTTATGAGGTATAAAAGAAGTGAACGTATTGTCTTTATGACACAATATTTAATGAACCATCCAAATCAGTTAATTCCATTAACTTTTTTCGTGAAAAAATTTAAACAAGCAAAGTCATCGATTAGTGAAGACGTTCAAATCATCAAAAATACGTTCCAAAAAGAAAAATTAGGAACTGTAATTACAACAGCTGGCGCAAGCGGCGGTGTAACTTATAAACCAATGATGAGCAAAGAAGAAGCAATCGAAATTATAGAAGAGATCATTACGATGCTACAAGAAAAAGAGCGCTTATTACCAGGTGGATATTTATTTTTATCGGATTTAGTTGGGAACCCATCATTACTTAATAAAGTAGGGAAACTCATTGCTAGTATTTACATGGATGAGAAACTAGATGCAGTAGTGACGATCGCAACGAAAGGGATATCACTTGCCAATGCAGTAGCAAACGTATTAAATTTACCTGTAGTAGTTATTAGAAAAGACAATAAAGTTACTGAAGGTTCTACGGTTTCCATTAACTATGTTTCAGGCTCATCAAGAAAAATTGAAACGATGGTCTTATCGAAACGCACATTAGCCGAAAACTCAAATGTGTTAGTTGTAGATGACTTTATGAGAGCAGGCGGTTCAATAAATGGTGTAATGAATCTTATGAATGAGTTTAAAGCAGAGGTGAAAGGGGTATCTGTACTAGTAGAATCAAAAGAAGTAAAACAAAGATTGATTGAGGATTATACTTCTTTAGTCAAATTATCAGATGTTGACGAATATAATCAAGAATTTAAAGTTGAACCTGGTAATATCTTGTCTAAATTTTCTTAAAAGGAGTTATACACCATGAAAACAATTAATACTAATAAAGCACCTGAAGCGTTAGGACCATATTCTCATGCAATGGTCGTGAATAATTTAGTATTCACATCAGGACAAATTCCATTAGATACTGAAGGAAACATCGTAAGTAGCGATGTCAAAGAACAAACAAAACAAGTATTAGAAAATTTATCTGTTGTACTTGAAGAAGCAGGTTCTGATTTAAACTCTGTTGTAAAAGCAACCATTTTTATTTCTGATATGAATGAATTTCAACAAATTAATGAAGTTTATGGTAGCTACTTTAATGAGCATCAACCTGCGCGAAGTTGCGTAGAAGTGTCTCGCTTACCAAAAGACGTTAAAGTTGAAATTGAATTAGTAGGTAAAGTTAAAGGAATATAATTTACTTAATTAACACATTGTCATGCTTCTAACCACACAAAGATATATATACTAGGGGGGCTCACTGCATGAAAGTGACAGATGTAAGACTTAGAAAAATACAAACAGATGGCAGAATGAAAGCACTCGTTTCTATCACATTAGACGAAGCTTTTGTAATTCATGATTTACGCGTAATCGAAGGCAACTCAGGTCTTTTCGTTGCTATGCCAAGCAAACGTACACCAGATGGTGAATTCCGCGATATCGCACATCCAATCAATTCAGAAATGAGACAAGAAATACAGGATGCTGTGATGAAAGTATATGATGAAACTGACGAAGTGATTCCAGATAAAAATGCTTCATCAGACGTAACAGAAGAATCAGACGAAGCTTAAAATAACAAAAAGCAAATCATATTTTTGATAATGCTTATTTTATTAATTATGTAAGCTAAATGACGTGGGCACGAAACTCTAAATTCAAACTTGAATTTTGTTTCGTGCCCATTTTTATTGTTTTATCGATATTTTTTAAAAATTAGATGCATGATGCAAATAATTAAACTCTGTTTACAAAATTTGTTAAATCTTGAAACTATAAGTTAAGTTAAATTATAATTACTTGTGAAGTGCAAATTTTATTGGAGGATTATTATTCATGCAAAGAAATGCAATCATATTAGCAGCTGGAAAAGGAACACGAATGAAATCAAAGAAATATAAAGTGTTACATGAGGTTGCTGGTAAACCAATGGTTGAACATGTACTGACAAATGTTAAAAAAGCGGGCGTAAATCAAATCGTCACTATTGTAGGTCACGGAGCAGAACAAGTAAAAGATACATTAGGTAATCAGTCATTATATAGTTATCAAAATGAACAATTAGGAACTGCACATGCTGTTAAAATGGCAGAAGAACATTTACATACTCAAGAAGGTACAACATTAGTGGTATGTGGAGATACACCACTTATTACTTCAGAAACTTTACAACGTTTAATTGCACACCATGAAGAAACACAAGCACAAGTCACTGTTTTATCGGCTACAGCTCAGACGCCTTTCGGGTATGGGCGAATCGTACGTGATCAAAATCATCGCCTTAATCGTATTGTAGAAGAAAAAGATGCAACAAATGCTCAAAAAGACATCAATGAAATCAGCTCAGGTATATTTGCATTTGATAATAAAACGTTATTCGAAAAACTTAAACAAGTTAAAAATGATAATGCACAGGGTGAATATTATTTACCCGACGTCGTTACTTTAATTTTAGAAGATAATGGCAAAGCAGAAGTGTATCATACTGATGACTTTGATGAAATTATGGGTGTAAATGATCGAATCATGTTAAGTCATGCTGAAAAAGCGTTGCAAAACCGTATTAATCATCATCATATGAGAAATGGTGTTACAATCATTGATCCCAATACTACATTTATAGGTTCAGATGTAGAGATAGGTATGGATACTGTTATTGAACCAGGCGTACGTATCAATGGAAAAACATTCATCGGTGAAGATACACACGTTGGCCAATATTCAGAAATTAACAACAGTCGTATTGGCAACAAAGTTAATATTATACAATCAGTCATCAATGATTCTAGTGTAGGAAATAAGACAAAAATTGGTCCGTTTGCTCAATTAAGACCTGGTTCAAATCTAGGTACTGAAGTTAAAGTAGGTAACTTTGTAGAAGTTAAGAAAGCAGAATTAAAAGATGGTGCAAAAGTATCACACTTAAGTTATATTGGCGATGCGGAAGTTGGTGAACGTACAAATATTGGTTGTGGTTCAATCACTGTTAATTATGATGGAGTCAATAAATTTAAAACAGTCATTGGAAAAGATGCTTTCATTGGTTGTAACACGAATTTGATTGCTCCTGTAACAGTAGGAGATGGCGCTTTAATTGCAGCAGGATCGACAATTACAGATGACATACCTAAAGAAAGCTTAGCATTAGCACGTGCACGTCAAGTAACCAAAGAAGGTTACAATAAAAAATAAAGATTAATATAAGAACAAAAAGACTGTGTCATTTTTCTGTTAAAGGGAATAAATGAATATATAAATATAAAATTTTGAATGTATTACTATTATGCTAAGTTGAATGATACGTAATAAACATATTATTGGTCAGTTTTTAGTGGAATATAGTAAAAATGCTATAATTTTTATATAATAGTATTGTCTAAGTAAAAAATTGGAGGACTATAAATGTTAAATAATGAGTACAAAAATTCGTCTTTAAAGATTTTTTCTTTAAAGGGAAATGAACCATTAGCACAAGAGGTTGCTGATCGTGTAGGAATCGAATTAGGGAAATGTTCTGTTAAACGCTTCAGTGACGGTGAAATTCAAATTAATATTGAAGAAAGTATTCGTGGTTGTGATGTATTTATCATTCAACCGACATCTTATCCAGTTAACTTACATTTAATGGAATTATTAATTATGATTGACGCATGTAAACGTGCCTCTGCAGCAAATATTAATATTGTTGTTCCTTATTATGGTTATGCGCGCCAAGATAGAAAAGCACGTAGTCGTGAACCAATTACTGCAAAATTAGTAGCAAATTTAATTGAAACTGCTGGTGCAAATCGTATGATTGCTTTAGACTTACATGCACCACAAATTCAAGGTTTCTTCGATATTCCAATCGATCACTTAATGGGCGTACCGATTATTGGACAATATTTTGAAAATGATCCTAACATCAACCCAGAAGAATGTGTTGTTGTATCTCCTGATCATGGCGGGGTAACACGCGCACGTAAATTAGCAGACATTTTAAAAACTCCGATTGCTATTATTGATAAACGTCGTCCTAAACCAAATGTGGCAGAAGTGATGAACATCGTTGGTGAAATTGAAGGACGTACAGCTATTATTATCGATGACATTATTGATACGGCAGGAACAATTACTTTAGCTGCTCAAGCATTAAAAGATAAAGGTGCGAAAGATGTATATGCTTGTTGTACACATCCTGTACTCTCAGGTCCTGCAAAAGAACGTATTGAAAATTCAGCGATTAAAGAACTTATTGTTACAAATTCAATCTTACTTGACGATAGTCAAAAACCATCAAACATCAAAGAATTATCTGTAGCTGGTTTAATAGCACAAGCTATTGTTCGTGTATATGAACGTGAGTCAGTAAGTGTATTATTTGACTAAAATTTACAAATGAATTTGACTTATTATTTTTAACCATGTATAATTTATTCGTTCGTGATTTAACGAATAAATAAACACTTGCAAGCAATGTTTAAATTGATGGGCAAGTGAGGAGAAGTTAAGACAATATATTATTATTGTTTCAACTTGAAAATGAAAGGTGGAAATACGAATGGCTTCATTAAAGTCAATCATTCGTCAAGGTAAACAAACTCGTTCTGACCTTAAAAAATTACGTAATACAGGTAAAGTACCTGCTGTTGTTTATGGTTATGGTACTAAAAACACTTCAGTTAAAGTAGATGAAGTTGAATTCATCAAAGTCATCCGTGAAGTTGGACGTAACGGTGTTATTGATTTAGGCGTTGGTTCTAAAACAATTAAAGTTATGGTATCAGATTATCAATTTGATCCACTTAAAAACCAAATTACTCATATCGACTTCTTAGCTATTAACATGACTGAAGAACGTACTGTTGATGTACCAGTTCAATTAGTTGGTGAAGCAGTTGGCGCTAAAGAAGGCGGCGTAGTTGAACAACCATTATTTGATTTACAAATTACAGCAACTCCAGAAAATATCCCAGAATCAATTGAAGTAGATATCACTGATTTACAAATAAATGATAGCTATTCAGTTGGGGATATTAAAGTATCTGGTGATTTCACAATTGAAAACGATCCAGAAGAATCTGTTGTTACAGTAGTTCCTCCAACTGATGAACCTTCTGAAGAAGAAATTGAAGCAATGGAAGGTGAATCAGCAACTGAAGAACCTGAAGTAGCTGGTGAAGACAAAGAAGACGAAGAAAATAAAGACGAAGAATAATTCGTTGATGACTATGTATTCACTTTAAGTGAGAATGTCTTTAATTAAATTGATAGAAAGAGCCTGATACATTTTCATATGTAGAAGGCTTTTTCTTATGTATATCGGACATTTAAAAAATGAATGTTAAAATAAAAGTTGAAGTTTGATAACTTATAAAAGAGTGGGTTACGAAATCATTGAATTTCTTTCCTACTCTCTTTTTGTATTATATTGAGTAATATTATAAAATAAGGAGTAATCGACACATATTAAATTAAATGTTCAAATCAATCAAAAAGATGAACACAATGGAGGTTGCAACGTATGAAATGTATTGTGGGTCTTGGTAATATAGGTAAACGTTTTGAACGAACAAGACACAATATTGGCTTTGAAGTGATTGACTATATTTTAGATAAAAATCAATTTACATTAGATAAACAAAAATTCAAAGGCGCTTATACTATTGAACGTTTAAATGGGGATAAAGTGCTATTTATCGAGCCAATGACTATGATGAATTTATCAGGAGAAGCTGTAGGACCTTTAATGGATTACTATAATGTAGAAGTTGAAGATTTAATCGTTTTATACGATGATATGGATTTATCTCAAGGGAATATTCGTCTACGTCAAAAAGGAAGTGCAGGTGGACATAATGGAATGAAATCGATTATTAAACATTTAGGTACAGATCAATTTAAACGTATTCGTATTGGAGTAGGGAGACCAACGAATGGTATGTCAGTTCCAGATTATGTATTACAAAAATTTTCTAATGAAGAAATGATGACAATGGAAAAAGTAATTGAACATGCTGCACAAGCAGTGGAAGCATTTATTGAGACGTCTCGTTTCGATCATGTTATGAATGAATATAATGGAGAAGTCAATTGAGAACGATTATTTCTGACTATATTCAAAATGACAAACGATTCCAGGAACTTGACGAAGTCTTTGGCAACCAAAATATTTTAGTTACAGGTTTATCTCCCTCAGCCAAAGCAACCATTATTGCTGAAAAATACTTGAATGATGATAAGCAAATGCTATTAATCACAAATAATTTATATCAAGCAGATAAATTAGAAACTGATATATTGCAATACATTGATCATTCTGAAGTTTATAAATATCCAGTCCAAGATATTATGACAGAAGAATTTTCAACTCAAAGCCCACAACTTATGAGTGAACGTGTTAGAACTTTAACGGCATTATCTCATGATAAGAAAGGGTTATTTATCGTTCCTTTAAATGGTTTGAAAAAATGGTTAACTCCAGTAGAATTGTGGAAACATCATCAAATGACTTTAGAAGTTGGCGATGATATCGATGTGGATGAATTTTTAAATAAACTAGTAAACATGGGATATCGACGTGAGAGTGTCGTTTCTCACATTGGTGAGTTTTCTCTACGAGGCGGCATCATTGATATTTACCCCCTTATCGGTCAACCAGTTAGAATTGAATTGTTTGACACTGAAGTCGACTCGATTCGAGACTTTGATGTAGAAACACAACGTTCAAATGATAATGTTGAAAAGGTAGATATCACTACAGCGAGTGATTATATTATTACAGAAGATGTGATTAATCATCTTCAAACAGAATTACAAAAAGCATATGAACAAACACGTCCTAAAATTGATAAATCTGTACGAAATGATTTGAAAGAAACATATGAAAGTTTTAAATTATTTGAATCCACTTTCTTTGATCATCAATTACTTCGCCGTCTAGTTGCTTTTATGTATGACACACCTTCTACACTAATCGATTATTTCCAAAAAGATGTCATTGTAGTAGTTGATGAATATAATCGTATTAAAGAAACTGAAAAGACATTGACTACTGAAGTAGATGATTTTATCCAGAATTTAATTGAAAGTGGTAACGGGTTTATTGGACAGTCATTTATGGAATATGATGGGTTTGAAACGTTAATCAATCATTATCCAGTCACATATTTCACATTATTCACATCCTCTATGCCAGTGAAGTTGCAACATATTATTAAATTTTCATGTAAGCCAGTGCAACAATTTTATGGACAATATGACATTATGCGTTCAGAATTTCAACGTTATGTAAGCAATAATTACACTATTGTAGTACTTGTAGAAACTGAAACGAAAGTTGAGCGTATTCAATCGATGCTTAATGAAATGCATATTCCTACTGTTACAAATATTCACTCAGAGATTGAAAGTGGACAAGCAATTGTAACAGAAGGTAGCCTATCAGAAGGTTTCGAACTACCTTATATGCAACTTGTTGTAATTACGGAACGAGAATTATTTAAAACAAAACAGAAAAAACAACGAAAACGGACTAAAACAATTTCTAATGCTGAAAAAATTAAATCTTATCAAGATTTAAATGTTGGAGATTATGTTGTCCATGTGCACCATGGTGTAGGACGTTATTTAGGTGTTGAAACACTAGAAGTTGGAGACGTCCATAGAGATTATATTAAATTACAATATAAAGGAACCGATCAACTTTTTGTACCTGTTGATCAAATGGATCAAGTACAAAAATATGTTGCTTCAGAAGATAAATCGCCTAAATTAAATAAACTAGGCGGCTCAGAATGGAAAAAAACGAAAGCCAAAGTACAACAAAGTGTTGAAGATATCGCAGATGAACTTATTGCACTATACAAAGAACGAGAAATGTCAGTAGGTTATCAATATGGTGAAGATACGGCTGAGCAACATGATTTCGAAATGGATTTCCCATATGAACTTACACCAGATCAAGCTAAATCTATTGAAGAAATTAAAGAAGATATGGAAAAAGAACGTCCAATGGATCGCTTATTATGTGGAGACGTAGGTTACGGAAAAACTGAAGTTGCTGTACGCGCGGCCTTTAAAGCTGTCATGGAAGGCAAGCAAGTTGCCTTTTTAGTGCCTACAACGATTCTAGCGCAACAACACTACGAAACATTAATTGAACGGATGCAAGATTTTCCAGTAGAAATTCAGTTGATTAGTCGATTCCGTACTGCTAAAGAAGTTAGAGAGACTAAAGAAGGTCTGAAATCTGGATACGTTGATATCGTTGTTGGAACACATAAACTATTGAGTAAAGACATTCAATATAAAGATTTGGGATTACTTATTGTCGATGAAGAACAACGTTTTGGCGTACGTCATAAAGAACGTATTAAAACATTGAAAACAAATGTAGATGTATTGACACTTACAGCTACGCCAATTCCAAGAACATTGCATATGAGCATGCTTGGCGTACGTGACTTATCTGTCATCGAAACACCCCCAGAAAACCGCTTCCCTGTACAAACCTATGTATTAGAGCAAAATAGTAATTTTATTAAAGAAGCTTTAGAACGTGAACTTTCTCGCGATGGGCAAGTGTTCTACCTTTACAATAAAGTACAGTCTATTTATGAAAAGCGTGAACAGTTACAAATGTTGATGCCAGAAGCAAATATTGCTGTTGCTCATGGACAGATGACAGAGCGAGATTTGGAAGAAACCATGTTGAGTTTTATTAATGGAGAGTACGACATTTTAGTTACAACAACCATTATAGAAACAGGTGTCGATGTTCCTAATGCGAACACATTAATCATAGAAGAAGCGGATCGTTTTGGTTTAAGTCAACTTTATCAATTACGTGGTAGAGTAGGACGTTCAAGTCGTATTGGATATGCTTACTTCTTACATTCTGCTAATAAAGTATTAACAGAAACAGCTGAAGAACGTTTACAAGCGATTAAAGAATTCACTGAATTAGGTTCAGGATTTAAAATTGCCATGCGTGATTTAAATATACGTGGAGCTGGTAATTTATTAGGTAAGCAACAACATGGATTCATTGATTCAGTAGGTTTTGATTTGTATTCTCAAATGTTAGAAGAAGCGGTAAACGAAAAACGTGGTATTACAGAAGAAGCGCCTGATGCACCAGATGTTGAAATGGAATTACACTTAGACGCTTATTTACCAGCAGAGTATATTCAAAATGAACAAGCTAAAATAGAAATTTATAAGAAATTGCGTAAAGTTGAAAATGAAGAACAGCTTTTTGATGTGAAAGATGAATTACTTGATCGCTTCAATGATTATCCTGTAGAAGTAGAACGTTTATTAGAAATGGTAGAGATTAAAATACACGCTTTACATGCAGGCGTGACATTGATTAAAGATAAAGGAAAACAAATTGAAGTATTCCTTTCAACTAAAGGTACAGAACAGATAAATGGTGAAGAATTATTTAAACAAACCCAACCTTTAGGACGAACAATGAAGTTGGGTGTTAAAGAAGGTAAAATGCATATTACTCTAACAAAATCTAAACAGTGGTTAGACAACTTAAAATTCTTAGTAAAATGTCTTGAAGGAAGTATGGAACTTGAGTACGAATTATAAATCGTCATCTGAAGTTTCCTCTTCTTCTAAGAATTCACGACAACATTCAGCATTTAATGGCGTAGTGATTTTAACGCTTGCTTTAGTCATTGTTAAAGTATTAAGTGCAATTTATCGAGTTCCATATCAAAATATTTTAGGTGACTCTGGATTATATGCTTATCAACAAATTTATCCTATTGTAGCGCTAGGTATGATACTATCAATGAATGCAATTCCTAGTGCTGTCACTCAAGTATTTGGAAGTCACAGTGGAACTGAAGTATTTTCAAAAACACTTCTAAGATTTCAAATGATAGGTCTTATTATTTTTAGTGTGATTTTAGTATTATCTCATCCATTAGCACTATTAATGGGAGATGCTCATTTAGCACCAATGTTAAAAATGGCAAGTCTTAGCTATTTGTTTATAGGAATTCTGGGTGTGATTAGAGGCTTTTATCAAAGTAGACAACAAATGAATATCCCAGCTATTTCACAAGTAATAGAACAATGTATTCGTGTATGTGTTATTATCATAGCTATTTTAATGTTTATGTTTAAAGAGTGGACCATTTATCAAGCTGGAGCACTTGCAATATTAGCTTCAGCTCTTGGCTTTTTAGGTTCTAGTCTATATTTATTAGCAACAAGACCTTTTCGATTACAATTAAACCAGCATTCATATCCTATTCCTTGGAAACAGCTAATACTTGCGACCCTCGTATTTGCATTAAGTCAATTATTAGTTATTTTATGGCAATTTATAGATAGTTTTACAGTCGTTCATATGCTACAAACATATGGTTTAGGATTTAGAGAAGCTATTATGCAAAAAGGAATCTATGATAGAGGCGCTTCATTTATTCAAATAGGTTTAATAGTGACTACTACATTTAGCTTTGTCCTAATTCCATTACTTACAGATGCCATTTCTGATCATAATCAAGTTCTTATGAATCGTTATACAAATGCATCTTTAAAAATTACACTACTCATTAGTGTAGCAGCAGGTATAGGTCTTATTAATATACTACCGATGATGAACCATGTATTTTTCAAAACAGACCAATTAAGCTTCACGCTTAGTATTTATACGCTTACTGTAATTGGTGTATCGCTTATCATGATGGACATCGCACTTTTACAAGTGATGAATCAAATTCGATCTATTTTTATTGGTGTGATGTCAGGACTACTATTTAAGATTATCTTTAATGTGATTTTCATTTACTTTATGGGAATTTTAGGCGCAAGTATAAGCACAGTGCTTTCGCTAATAATATTTGTTACTATTTTACATTATGAGGTCGTTAAATATTATCGTTTTAATCACATGCGCGCGTTTATTGTTAAATTGATGAGTGCGCTCATTATAATGTCAGTAGTCATACAGGGGTTGCGAATGCTATTACCTCCTGTAGGCCGTTTAGGCAGTCTAATTGAGTTGTTAATTATAGTAGGAATAGGGGGTCTCATATTCCTATTACTTGTTATGTATATGAATATTTTAGGATATAAAGAATTAAAACACTTACCATTCGGCGATAAACTGTATCGCATAAAGAAAGGAAGATAGATATGACGCATACCCTTACCATTGTTGGGATAGGCAATCATAGTATGGATGATTTACCTTTAGGTGTCTATCGCTTTTTAAAACAGCAACAGAGTGTATATGCAAGGACACTCGAACATCCTGTTATTAAAGATTTAAAAAGTGACATTGAATTTAAAAGCTTTGATGACGTGTACGAAAAGTATGATCAATTTGAAGCAGTGTATCAACATATTGTTGAAACTTTAATAGAAGAAACGCGTATACAAGATACTGTTTACGTAGTGCCTGGACATCCACGTGTAGCTGAAACGACTACTGCTAAATTACTTGATTACAATAAAAATAATGATGATATACATGTAAAGATTTTAGGTGGGAAAAGTTTTATAGATGATATATTTGTTGCAATCGATGAAGATCCTAATGATGGATTTACATTATTAGATGGTACTATTTTGAAAGAAAACACATTAAATATTCGAACACATACTCTCATTACACAAGTATATAGTGCGATGATTGCAGCAGATGTTAAACTCACATTAATGGAACGTTATCCAGACGATTTTAAAGTGAAGATAGTTACGGGCGCTAATAGTCAAGGCGCTAAAGTATTAGAAGTACCGTTATTTGAGTTAGATCATAATGAGGATATGTTTAACAATCTAACAAGTGTATTTGTGCCTAAAATAACGCGTGATGAAGATATGTATACTGATTTTGATTTTGCAGTTTATATTATTGACCATCTAGTGGATGATGAAAAAGGCTGTCCATGGGATCGTGTGCAAACGCATGAATCACTTAAACGTTATTTATTAGAAGAAACATTTGAATTGTTTGAAGCAATAGATAATGAAGATGATTGGCATATGATTGAAGAACTCGGAGATATCTTATTACAAGTGCTACTCCATGCGAGTATTGGTAAAAAAGAAGGATATATGGATATTAAAGAAGTGATTGAAAGCTTAAATGCTAAAATGATTCGTCGACATCCTCACATATTCGGTGATAAAACAGTTGAAACAATAGAAGATTTAAATGATGTCTGGAAGGATGCAAAAGCAAAAGAAGGTAAAATACCTCGTGTGAAATTTGAGAAAGTGTTTGCAGACCATTTTATGACATTGTATGATAAAACCAAAAATAAGGATTTTAATGAAGAAACCCTTAAAAATTATTTACAACAAGGGGAGAATGATAAATGAGATTAGATAAATATTTAAAAGTATCAAGACTTGTAAAACGTCGTACACTTGCGAAAGAAATTAGCGATCAAGGACGTGTAACAATTAATGGTAATGTAGCTAAAGCTGGCACAGATGTAAAAGTGGAAGACGAATTAGTCATTCGTTTTGGACAAAAAAGTGTGACGGTTAAAGTAACTGGATTAAGTGAACACGCATCAAAAGAAAATGCTAAAAATATGTATGAACTGATTAAAGAAGAACGAGTTCAACCATCTGCACAATCTGAAGAAGTGTAGTCTATGATTGAAACGCTTAAAGGAGGTGACAAGTTATGAGTAAAAAGGTAGAACATATTGATAATCAATATACTTCAGAACGAAATCGAAAGAAACAACGTCAACAAAAACGAATGCGTGTCGTTCGTCGAAGAGTAACAGTTTTTGGAGGATTATTATTAGCGATTATTATTATTCTATCTATCATGCTTGTCTTCCAAAAACAAAGTAACAATCAAGCAACAATAGAACGAAAGCAGAAAGAAGAACAATTTCAGAAAAAACAAGATGAGGAAATAGCATTAAAAGAAGAGCTTAATAATCTTAACGATAAAGATTATATAGAGAAAGTTGCTCGAGATGACTATTATTTAAGTAACAATGGAGAAATTATTTTTAAATTGCCTAATGATAAATCATCGTCTAATTCTAAATCCTCTAGTAATAATTAAAAAGAGTACTCAACTTTAAAAATTAAAGTAAAACGCTTAATTTAAAATAATCGTTTTATAGCATTGTGTAAATTTTAAAACAGGAATATAATAAGGTTAAAATTGAAACATTATCGGGAGGATTTATTTAGAATATGTCAATCGAAGTAGGAAACAAGCTAAAAGGTAAAGTGACAGGTATCAAAAAATTTGGTGCGTTTGTAGAATTACCTGAAGGTAAAAGTGGCTTAGTTCATATTAGTGAAGTTGCTGATAATTATGTTGAAAATGTAGAAGATCATTTATCAGTTGGAGATGAAGTGGAGGTAAAAGTTTTATCTATTGCAGAGGATGGTAAAATCAGCCTCTCAATTAAAAAAGCGAAAGATCGTCCTCGTCGTCCACATCACAAATCTAATCAAAATAAACCACCTCAACAAAAAGCAGAAGATTTTGAAAAGAAATTAAGTAATTTCTTAAAAGACAGTGAAGACAAATTGACTTCTATTAAACGTCAAACAGAATCAAGACGTGGTGGTAAAGGATCTAGACGTTAATTATATCTGTGTGAGTAAATATAGCTAAGTTAACGGAGCCCTGGTTCCAATCATTTATTCTAGATTAATATGTATTGATAATAACTTAAGTGCATTAGATCATGTAAGACCTATGCCAGGGGTGAGATAAAGAACTGAAATTAAAGTTCTATCTCACTCTTTTTTCGTTATATCAATTATTTACCCTAAGTCAGGAGGTTCAGTAATGTGAAAGTGAAAACGTCTCTTTGGAAAAAGACGGATCATTTAGCTGTTGCGGTATCTACAGGGATTGATAGTATGTGTTTATTATATAAATTATTAAATGATTTATCACATTCATATCAATCTATAACGTGTTTGCATGTCAATCATGGTTTAAGAGATGCATCTGTCGAAGAAGAACGATTTATTAAACAATTTTGCAAGCAATATCAAATTCCCTGTTATGTTAAACAGTTAGATTTATCTGAAACAGTAGAAAAAGGAAAAAGTATTCAATCTGAAGCGAGAGATTTACGTTATCAATGGTTTAATGAGATGATGAGTAAGATAAATGCTGATGTTTTATTAACTGCTCATCATTTAAATGATCAACTTGAAACGATTTTTTATCGCGTTTTTACTGGTCGATCAACGCGCAATTCATTAGGGATGCATGAATGTACTGAGCGAAATCATTATTTTATTTGTCGTCCTCTGATAGAGACATATAAAAATGATATAAAACAGTATCAAACCATTCACCATGTGCCTTTTTATGAAGATGAATCTAATCATCATAATAAATATGCAAGAAATGACATTCGCAATCGGCTTTTACCAGCTATTGATGAAAATAAGGACTTCAAGGTAGAACAATTATTAAAGTTGAAACATTGGCACGATATGCAATTACAACTTACACAACGACGAATAAGTTATTTTATAGAACAACATGTTAACATTCACCTTAATGAAGAACGTATACAATTATCTCGAGCGTCTTTTAATCAACTAGATGAAATTTCAAAAATGATTTTATTAGATCGTTTATTTGAGATGCTTCAGTTAAATAAATCTTTTTCAGAAAAAAATTATAATGAATGGTTCGAGCAAATTGAGAGTAAACAATCTCAAATTAAAATTCCCCTCACTGAAAAATGGATAATTCAAATTGCATATGATAAATTTATAATAATGGCTCATTATGAACACTCTCTACTTGAAGAACAAATTGTTACGCATCCTTATACATATCAATTTGGTCATTATTTAATTACAATTCATCCAAATGAGAATGATGAAGCAATCGATTGGCCTCTAACGATTCGAACACGTAGAGATGGAGATAAGTTTAAGTTAAATGGTAGTCATGGACATAAAAAAGTAAGTCGTTTATTGATTGATAAAAAAATTGATAGTATAGAACGTACACAAATACCCATCATTTTAGATGCAAAACAACGAGTGATTGCTATAGGACAACTTTATGTGACGACAAGCTTTAAACATATAATAGATATTAAAAAAATTGGAGATGACTCATAAATGAAAGATGATTTAAAAGATATTTTATTAACTGAAGAAGAAATCCAAGAAATTTGTAAACATTTAGGTGAACAATTAACGAGAGATTACAAAGATAAACCACTTGTTTGTGTTGGTATCCTTAAAGGTTCAGTTATGTTTATGGCAGATTTAATCAAACGTATTGATACACATTTAGCAATTGATTTTATGGATGTTTCAAGTTATCACGGTGGTACAGAATCAACAGGAGAAGTACAAATTTTAAAAGATTTAAGTGCTTCTATTGAAAACAAAGATGTACTCATTATTGAAGATATTTTAGAAACAGGTACAACTTTAAAATCAATTACTGAATTACTACGATCACGCAAAGTTAACTCATTAGAAATCGTTACATTGTTAGATAAACCGAATCGTCGTAAAGCGGATATTGAAGCAAAATACGTTGGCAAAAAAATACCTGATGAGTTTGTAGTAGGATATGGTTTAGATTATGCTGAGCATTATCGAAATCTTCCTTACATTGGTACATTAAAACCGGAAATTTATAATAAATAAAATTTTATAATGTATTAGCAAATACATGAAATAGATTTTTAAA
This sequence comes from Staphylococcus sp. HMSC057A08, assembly GCF_001812925.1. NCBI lineage: Bacteria > Bacillati > Bacillota > Bacilli > Caryophanales > Staphylococcaceae > Staphylococcus > Staphylococcus sp. HMSC057A08. The sequence goes on from NZ_KV810826.1 coordinate 28,561, forward strand.
TATAATAACTATACTAACGATATAAATTAGTGTAGACTCATTTTATATTCAAAATTGTCATTTTATGAAACGACTATACATAGATATGTAAAGTTAGAAATAAAGAATGGGTAAATGATGAATATAAAATAATTAACTAGAATTAGAAAAGCGCTACAAAAGTTGAAATACTAGCCTTTATAAGCTAGACTATGTTACAATCTTTGTTAGCTTTATTATAGAAATAGGAGGAAATGACGCATGCAGAAAGCTTTTCGCAATGTGCTAGTTATCGCAATTATTGGCGTTATTATATTCGGTGTTTTCTCATATATCAATGGTAATGGAAATACACCGAAACAACTTTCCTATTCACAGTTTGTAGAGAAATTGGATAAAGGTGATCTTAAAACTTTAGAAATCCAACCTGAACAAAATGTGTACTTGGTAAGTGGTAAAACTAAAAATGATGAAGATTATTCTTCAACGATTTTATACAATAACGAAAAAGATTTACAACAAATAACAAATGAAGCTCGTAGCCAAAAAGGATTAGATTTTACAGTTAAAGAAGAAGAAAAACAAAGTGTCTTTGTCAGTATGTTGACAACGCTTATTCCTGTATTAATTATTGCTTTCTTATTTATATTCTTCCTTAGCCAGGCACAAGGTGGTGGCGGTGGAGGTCGTATGATGAACTTTGGTAAATCCAAAGCAAAAATGTACGACAACCAAAAACGTCGTGTTCGCTTCTCAGATGTTGCTGGGGCAGACGAAGAAAAACAAGAGTTAATTGAAATTGTAGATTTCTTAAAAGATAATAAGAAGTTTAAGAAAATGGGTTCAAGAATCCCTAAAGGTGTCTTACTTGTAGGCCCACCAGGTACAGGTAAAACATTATTAGCACGTGCCGTTGCAGGCGAAGCTGGAGCGCCATTCTTCTCAATCAGTGGTTCTGATTTCGTTGAAATGTTTGTAGGTGTTGGTGCAAGTCGAGTACGTGATTTATTTGAAAATGCTAAGAAAAATGCACCTTGTATTATTTTCATAGACGAAATTGATGCTGTTGGTCGTCAACGTGGTGCAGGTGTTGGTGGCGGGCACGATGAACGTGAACAAACGCTTAACCAATTATTAGTTGAAATGGATGGTTTCGGTGAGAATGAAGGTATCATTATGATTGCAGCAACAAACCGTCCTGACATTTTAGACCCTGCATTATTACGTCCTGGTCGTTTCGATAGACAAATTCAAGTAGGTCGTCCAGATGTTAAAGGCCGTGAAGCGATTCTTCATGTCCATGCTAAAAACAAACCACTTGATGAAACTGTCGATTTAAAAGCTATTTCTCAAAGAACGCCTGGTTTCTCTGGTGCTGATTTAGAAAACCTATTGAACGAAGCATCATTAATTGCCGCACGTGAAGGTAAAAATAAAATTGATATGCGTGATATTGAAGAAGCAACAGACCGAGTGATTGCGGGTCCAGCGAAAAAATCTCGTGTTATTTCTGATAAAGAACGTAATATTGTAGCACATCATGAAGCAGGTCATACAGTCATTGGTATGGTACTTGATGAAGCAGAAGTTGTACACAAAGTAACGATTGTGCCTCGTGGACAAGCAGGTGGTTACGCAATGATGTTACCTAAACAAGACCGCTTCTTAATGACAGAACCAGAATTGTTAGATAAAATTTGTGGTCTTTTAGGTGGTCGTGTATCTGAAGATATTAACTTCCATGAAGTATCAACTGGTGCTTCAAACGACTTTGAAAGAGCAACACAAATTGCACGTTCAATGGTCACTGAATATGGTATGAGTAAGAAATTAGGACCTTTACAATTCTCTACAAGCGGTGGCGGCCAAGTCTTCTTAGGTAAAGATATGCAAGGTGAACCTAACTATTCAGGCCAAATTGCTTATGAAATTGATAAAGAAGTTCAACGTATTATTAAAGAACAATATGAACGTTGTAAACAAATTTTATTAGAACATGAATCTCAATTGAAACTGATTGCTAAAACATTATTAACTGAAGAGACACTAGTAGCAGAACAAATACGTTCATTATTCTATGATGGTGTTTTACCAACAGTGGATTATGATGCAGCTAAAGTGGTAAAAGATGAAGATAGAGATGATTCTGAGTTCTCAAACGGTAAATATGGTAAATCTTATGATGACATTCGTGAAGAACAACTTGAAGAAGGTCGTAAAGATGAAGCAGAAGACCGCAAAGAAAATGACAGAATCGATCATGATAGAAACAATCATCGTTCAGACCGTAATCAATCTCAAAATCATTCACAACGAAATGATAGAGATGAAACAGGTTATGAACAATCTCCAAATATAGAGCATCCAACAGATTCAAATCATAGAGAATCATAGTTAGTCATAAAAACTCTTTCGACTCGGGTTAAATAACCTTAATCGAAAGAGTTTTTAATATGATATAGGAGCATTATATACGCTAGAGCAAGTTACTTCATATTCTTAAATAAGCAGTGTAAAATAGATATTCTTAATAAAGGATTTAATATTAGATTTTAAAATAAATGAAACAAACGAAATAAAATAACATAAAGGAGAGATTAGAGTAATGACACATGATTATATTGTTAAATCTTTGGCTTTTGATGGAGAAGTACGTGCGTATGCTGCATTAACAACTGAATCAGTTCAAGAAGGCCAAACACGTCACTATACATGGCCTACAGCTTCAGCAGCGATGGGGAGAACAATGACAGCAACGTTATTAATGGGGGCAATGTTAAAAGGAGATCAAAAGCTTACTGTCACAGTAGATGGTAAGGGCCCAATTGGTCGAATTATTGCTGATGCAGATGCACAAGGAAATGTACGGGCATATGTTGACCATCCTCAAACCCATTTTCCACTTAACGATCAAGGTAAATTGGATGTAAGACGAGCAGTAGGTACTGAGGGTGCAATTCAAGTCGTTAAGGATGTAGGAATGAAAGATTATTTCTCAGGCGCAAGTCCAATCGTTTCTGGTGAACTTGGAGAAGATTTTACTTATTATTTTGCGACAAGTGAACAAACACCGTCATCAGTAGGATTAGGGGTACTTGTTAATCCTGATAATTCTATTAAAGCAGCGGGTGGATTTATTATACAAGTCATGCCAGGCGCGAAAGAAGAAACTATTACTAAATTAGAAAATGCAATTAACAAAATGCAGCCTGTTTCTAAATTGATTGAACAAGGCTTAACACCAGAAGGTATCTTAAATGAAATTTTAGGTGAAGAGAATGTACAAATTTTGGAAACAATGGATGCACAATTTGAATGTAATTGTAGTCATGAAAAATTCCTAAATGCAATTAAAGGTTTAGGTGAAGCAGAAATTGAAGATATGATTAAAGAAGATCATGGTGCTGAGGCCGTGTGTCATTTCTGTGGAAATAAATATCATTATTCTGAAGGCGAACTTCAAGAACTACTTGATACAATAAAAAAATAGTAGAATGTTGAGGAGCAATAAGCGTATGTTTATTGCTCTTTTTTTATGGGAAAAACTAAATGTAACTAATGAAAGTAAAATATTACATCGTATTTAAAGAAATATCTTTGTCTTTTTAGAAAATTCTGATAGAATATAGTTATATCCGATAGAAAAACTAAGTTTTAAATTAGAAAGTTAAAGGAGTGTTTTTTCGATGGCACAAAAACCTGTAGAAAATATTACACAAATTATTGGCAACACACCGGTAGTAAAATTAAGAAATGTAGTAGATGAAGATGCGGCAGATGTATATGTAAAATTAGAGTATCAAAATCCAGGTGGCTCTGTAAAAGACCGTATTGCTTTAGCAATGATTGAAAAAGCTGAAAAAGAAGGAAAAATTAAACCTGGTGATACAATTGTAGAACCAACAAGTGGTAATACTGGTATTGGTTTAGCATTTGTTTGTGCAGCTAAAGGTTATAAAGCAGTATTTACTATGCCTGAAACAATGAGTTCTGAACGTCGCAACTTATTAAAAGCGTATGGTGCGGAATTAGTGTTAACACCTGGATCTGAAGCAATGAAAGGTGCTATTAAGAAAGCTAAAGAATTGAAAGAAAAACATGGTTATTTCGAACCTCAACAATTTGAAAATCCAGCTAACCCTGAAGTACATGCATTAACAACTGGTCCTGAATTAGTTGAACAATTTGAAGGCAAACAAATTGATGCTTTCTTAGCAGGTGTTGGTACTGGTGGTACATTATCTGGTGTAGGTAAAGTCTTAAAAGAGAAATATCCTAACGTTGAAATTGTAGCAATTGAACCAGAAGGATCTCCTGTATTAAGTGGTGGAGAACCTGGTCCACATAAATTACAAGGTTTAGGTGCTGGATTTGTACCTGATACTTTAAATACTAATATTTATGATAGTATCATTAAAGTTGGTAATGAAACTGCAATGGAAACATCACGTCGTGTGGCTAAAGAAGAAGGTATCTTAGCAGGTATTTCTTCAGGTGCAGCAATTTATGCAGCAATCGAAAAAGCAAAAGAGTTAGGTAAAGGTAAAACAGTTGTAACAGTATTACCAAGTAATGGTGAACGTTACTTATCTACACCATTATATTCATTCGATGACTAATGATGATATAAGTTGATATTTGAATATCATGTTTTAAATAAGAAATAGCTGGTTTCGTAAAAGGCGAAGCCAGCTATTTTACTTTTTAGTATAAAGGTTCTCTCAGTTAACAATACTGAAATATAGACTAAATGAGTGTATCATGTGAGTATACATATTTATTTTAAAAAACAAAGGATGATTGATAGTGGGTAAAACAAAAATTATGGGAATCTTAAATGTAACGCCTGATTCATTTTCAGATGGTGGTCAGTATAATTCAATTGATAACGCAGTTACACGTGCTAAAGAAATGATTGATGAAGACGTAGATATTATTGATGTAGGAGGCGTATCAACAAGACCTGGGCACACAGAAGTGTCTTTAGAAGAAGAAATGCAACGTGTCGTGCCAGTTGTAGAAGAACTGGTGAAACTAAATGTACAAATTTCCATTGATACATATCGCAGTGAAGTTGCTGAAGCTTGTCTAAGATTAGGGGCCACAATGATTAATGATCAATGGGCTGGATTATATGATCCTCATATTTTAGATGTAGTTGCTAAATATGAAGCGGAAATTGTGTTAATGCATAATGGAGATGGACACCGTGACCAACCAGTTGTAGAAGAAATGCTATTAACACTTATAAAGCAAGCAAATAAAGCAGAAATGGCAGGAATTCCAAAACATAAAATATGGTTAGATCCTGGAATTGGATTTGCTAAAAGTAGAAAAGAAGAAAATGAAGTAATGGCTCGATTAGATGAATTAGTTGCTACAGAGTATCCTGTTTTATTAGCGACAAGTCGTAAACGTTTTATTAGAGAGATGATTTCTACTGATACGACACCAAAAGAAAGAGATGAGGCCACTGCTGCTACTACTGCCTATGGTATAATGAAAGGCATAAAAGCAGTTCGCGTACATAATGTTCAATTAAATGTACGTTTAGCTCAAGGTATAGATTTTTTGAAGGAGAATGAAAATGAACGACATGATCTTTCTTAAAGGGATGAAGTTTTATGGATATCATGGTGCACTCACAGCTGAGAATGAAATAGGTCAAATTTTTTTAGTAGACGTAACGTTAAAAGTAGACTTATCAAAAGCGGGGCAGACAGATAATGTTAAAGATACTGTGCATTATGGTGAAGTATTTGAAGATGTAAAAGATATTGTTGAAGGTCCACCTTGCAATTTAATCGAGCATCTAGCTGAACGTATTGCAAAACGTATAAATTCACACTATAATCGTGTAATGGAAACGAAAGTCAGAATCACTAAAGAAAATCCACCTATACCTGGTCATTACGATGGTGTGGGTATTGAAATAGTGAGGGAGAATCGTTAATGGTACAGGCATATTTAGGTTTAGGAAGTAATATTGGTGATAGAAAACAACAACTTCTTAAGGCAATTGATTTAATTGGAAACATTAAGGGTATAAAGGTAACAAAACAATCATCGATATATGAAACTGCACCGATTGGCTATACTGACCAGCCTAATTTCTTGAATTTGTGTTTAGAGATTGAAACAGAGTTGTCACCTCAGCAATTGCTTAAGCATTGTTTAGACATTGAACAACAACTGCATCGAGTAAGAGAAATACGTTGGGGTCCTAGAACATTAGATATAGATATCTTATTATATAGTGATGATATTATTGAAACAGACAATTTAAGTGTACCTCACCCACGAATGCAAGAACGTGCTTTTGTACTGATACCGTTGAACGATATTGCATCGGACAAACAGAATCCACGATTAAATCAGAAAATTCATGATTTAGTTTTTCCAGATGATACGGTTAAGAAATATAAAGACTAAGTGCTAAGATAAGTGCTTAAATTCTTAAAATATAAATATATTTTAAGAATTTAACTATGTGACTATGTATAAAATAATGAATGGAAAATATTTTACAATATTTTTAATAAGTACATAACATCCATTAATAGTAAAACAGGAAGTTTAAAGGAGAGAGAGTAATGTCAGAAGAAATGAATGACCAAATGCAGGTTCGTCGACAAAAATTACAAGAACTTATTGATTTAGGAATTGACCCGTTTGGTAAACGCTTTGAACGTACAGCTACTGCAAGTGAATTAAAAGAAAAATGGGATCATTTTTCTAAAGAAGAATTACATGAAAAAGAAGATGAAAGTCATGTTTCTATTGCAGGGCGTTTAATGACAAAACGTGGTAAAGGTAAAGCAGGATTTGCGCATGTACAAGATTTAACTGGTCAAATTCAAATTTATGTACGTAAAGATCAAATTGGCGAAGAACCTTTTGATAACCTTTGGAAAACAACGGATTTAGGTGACATTGTAGGTATTGAAGGTGTCATGTTTAAAACAAATACTGGCGAATTATCAGTAAAAGCAAAATCATTTACATTATTATCTAAAGCTTTAAGACCATTACCTGATAAATTTCATGGTTTACAAGATATTGAGCAAAGATATCGCCAACGTTATCTAGATTTAATTACTAACCAAGATAGTACTCGTACATTTATTAACCGTAGTAAAATCATCCAAGAAATGAGAAATTATTTAAATCAAAGAGGCTATTTAGAAGTAGAAACGCCAATGATGCATCAAATCGCTGGTGGTGCTGCAGCTCGACCATTTGTTACACATCATAATGCACTAGATGCAACGTTATATATGCGTATTGCGATAGAGTTACATTTAAAACGATTAATTGTAGGCGGATTAGAAAAAGTTTATGAAATTGGTCGTGTATTCCGTAATGAAGGTGTATCAACACGCCATAATCCTGAGTTTACTATGATAGAGTTATATGAAGCATATGCCGATTATCATGATATTATGGATTTAACAGAATCTATGGTTAGATATATTGCACAAACTGTATTAGGTTCAGCAAAAGTGCAATATAATGGCGAAGAAATCGACTTAGAATCAGATTGGAAACGACTTCATATTGTAGACGCTGTTAAAGAGGCTACAGGTGTAAACTTCTATAATGTGAAAACAGATGAAGAAGCTAAAGCATTAGCTAAAGCACATGGTATTGAAATTACAGAAAACATGAGATATGGACATATTTTAAATGAATTCTTTGAACAAAAAGTTGAAGAAACATTAATTCAACCTACATTTATTTATGGACATCCAATTGAAATTTCTCCACTTGCTAAGAAAAATCCAGAAGATCCAAGATTTACTGATCGTTTTGAGTTGTTTATTGTAGGTAGAGAACATGCAAATGCCTTCACAGAATTAAATGATCCAATCGATCAACGTGAACGTTTTGAAGCACAACTTGTTGAGAAAGAACAAGGTAACGATGAAGCTCATGAAATGGATGAAGATTACATTGAAGCGCTTGAATATGGTATGCCACCAACAGGCGGACTAGGAATTGGAATTGATCGTTTAGTTATGTTGTTAACTGATTCACCATCTATTAGAGATGTATTATTATTCCCTTACATGAGACAAAAATAAGATTAATATAAATTAAAAGCGTTGCTTGCTAAGGTAAGCAACGTTTTTTTATGAAAAATAAAAAGGAAAATTAATTAAAAAAGACTAGATATTATATATATGATGTGGTAGTATACTATGAGTGTTCAAAAATTAAATCCTTTTTAAAAATTAATTTAAAAAACCTTTAAAAAATTGTTGACATTAGACTTTGATTATTATAAGATATAAAAGTCGTCAAAAACGAAAGTTAATTTTGTAAAACACTTGTAAAAAGAATTTTAATAAAGTGTAAAATTAACTATTGAAAAATTAATTAATTAGTAATATAATTATTTGAGTAAGTTATTGTCTGGTGACAATGGCAAGGAGGTCACACCTG
>NZ_KV810827.1:0-262 GCF_001812925.1 Staphylococcus sp. HMSC057A08
CAACAATCGTATCTCCTGACCTCGCAAATTCAATGGCTTTATCTAAACCAGGTCGCTTACTTTTTGAACCACTCATATGATCATTAAATATCTTTTCACAACCATATTGATTTAACCGATCTTCCTGTAAATCCAAGTTCTGTAATCCAGTTGAAACTCTTGCATAACCTATTTTCAACATACAAACCTCCTATATACATTTTCATTGTACCATAACTTAATTCTGATCATATTTATGAACATAGATTTTCTGTTGGGTTAT
>NZ_KV810828.1:0-6252 GCF_001812925.1 Staphylococcus sp. HMSC057A08
CACCACGCTTTCTTCGAAAGTTATTACTTAACGTAATCTAAGCATATAAAACATGCAAAGGTTATTTAAGTAATATAGTGGTTTGGAGTACTGAGTTTGCTAGCCACTATTATTGATATATATAATCATATAAGTTTTTTATTAACAAAAGTAAAGTAACAATTATAAATAATAATTTCACATATGAAACACCTTTTTTTACTGCGAAAGAACTACCAATATAACTTCCAACGATCATAGACAAAGCCATACTGAAACCTAATAAATAATCTACTTTATTTAATAATATAAATAAAAGTAAAGCGCCAATATTACTTCCAAAATTTAAAACTTTAGCATTTCCTGCAGCTTTTAAAAAGTCTAATCCTAAGATTAATAAAATAAATATGAAGAAGCTACCTGTTCCGCCTCCTAAAAAACCGTCATAGAAGCCAATTAATATTAATAAGAAAAAAACAATAAACAATTTTAATTTAGAGGTTTCACTTATTAATGTATTACCATTCCATTTTTTTTTGAAGAGTGTATAAATTAATACTATAAAAAGCATTATAATCGCTAAAGGCTTAAAATATTGAGCTGGAATTATAGTTGCAATATAAGCTCCAATAATAGAAGCAAGAAAAACAAAAGGGAATATTTTTGCCATCAATTTAAGATTTACTTTTTTTGCTCTAATAAAGGATATAGCGGCTGTAAGAGATCCGAAAGAACTCGCTAGTTTATTCGTACCTAAAGCAGTTGCGGGTGGTAACCCCACAGCCATTAAAGCAGGAATAGATATAAGTCCCCCGCCACCTACTACGGCATCTATAAACGATGCTAAAAATCCAAAAAAGCTAATTACTAAGGTCGTCATTAAGTCCATATAAAGTCCTCCTAGAATATTAAGAGTATATCACAAAAAATTAATGAATATTCAAAAAAATCAGGTAAGTATGATAATATAAAATTACACTAAAAGTAGGAGATTTAATATGGTTAACTCAGCAGAGGGAAAACAAAAATTCATTTTCACATTAAAAGATAGAGAGAAAAAAGATGAAAATATATTCATACCATTGGTGAATATATTAAAAGAAAAGTAAGATGCAAAATATATACAATTTAACTACCTATAAGAGTTAATTATGTTAATTAAAGGAAAAAGACCCAAACACCGTCATATCAGCGTCTGGGTCTTTTAAAAATGAAAATTGAATATAAGATAATGAGATACTAAAACATTAATAAACTTTATACGTTTGTCCAGTTTGAGCGCCTTCAACACTTTTAATAAATGCATTTGCTACTTTATCAACTGGAACAGCTGTAAATCCTTTGAAGAATTCTCCATACTTATCTAAAGCTTCTTCAACGACATTAGGACTTACATTGTTAATTCTTAAACCATTTTTTAATTCTACAGCTGCTGATGTAACAAATCCTGAGACACCACCATTTGCCATAGCTGCTGAAGAACCTAATAAAATAGGATCATCCATCATAATTCCGGAAGTTAAAGTAAAGCTACCATTTTTATTTAAATAGTGTTGGCCTATTAAAACAAGATTTATCTGTCCTAATAATTTACTTTTTATGGCTACATTATTTTCTTCTAAACTCATATCTGATAGGGATTTGAAAGTTGCTCCTCCCGTGGCACTGACAACAGCATCTATATCTTTAATATCTTTATACATTTGTTCAATTTCTGTTGGAGAGGTAATATCTAATTGATAATCACCAGATTTACTGCCAACTTCAATAACTTCATGATTATTTTCTTTAAGTTTCTTAGATACACTTTTACCTATTGTGCCAGTAGCACCAATAACTACTATTTTCATTGTAATCCTCCTAATAAATACTGTTATTTTTATAAATTTTTTAGCCAAAATAAATATATTCGAAAGTTTACTATTAACACTTACATACTTAATGTAACATATACATTTATGAATTTATTCTGTAAAACATAGTATATTCAAGTAATGTTAATATTAAATAAGCTTATACATAGAATATACAAATTAGCTACCCATAATCTTTTATTATGTAAACTTGTAATAAAGGCTTAAACGTTGTTAAATCAACATTTAAGCCTTTTTCTTATGATTATCATTTATGCAGGTTTTATACATCATTGTTCTGACGCGTTTTCATTCATTTTCATGAGTTAATATTTTGTATCTTTATTCAAAGTATCGTTTTAAATTCTAAGATTTTGCTATACTAAACAGGCACTTCCTGTGCAGAAAGGAGGTGCCACATCTAATGATCGTCGTTCTGTTTGTTATGAAATATATCGTATGTCCAATCATTGTTGGACGTGTTCTTTATTTATTAAATCAAGAACATAAACGATAAAAAAGAAACCCCAGCATATGCTTTGGTCGGCATGCTGGGGTTTTCACATCTAATGATGTATCTGTCTGTTTGTTAGTTTCAGTATAGCTTTCACGGTCTAATTTGTAAACTGTTCTATTCTTCCCAATCAACTTCCAACTGTTTAGAAAATGCCTTTCTTTTTTCTTCAAATTGAGGATCATATTCTTCGTTTTGTACTTCTTGATAGTCTGAACGGTCTTTTAACCATTGTGGTGTTTTCTCTCGGCTTATGAATTGTTTTTGTTTACCTATATCTTTCATTTGAGATTGTCGCTTGCTGTGAATACGTTTCTCAGCGTCGAAAATAAATTCTAAGTATTCAATTTTGCGTCCTTTTCTAGATTTAATTTTGTTTTTATTAAGATTTTTAACGATTGCCATAGCATCAAAACTTATTTTTAGTTGAGATTTTATCAAAGTTTTACCACTTAACCGGTTATTAGATCAAGTCTTTTTACTTTAACAAAACAACAAGCAAATAATAATACTGGGAAACACTTACAATATTGAAAGACTATAAATTATATTTAAATGATATATTAATAATAAAGTTAATATATAAATGAAAGTGAGATTTACATAATGAAAAATAAAAAACTTTTTTAGTTTAGTAGTTCTTCAATAGTAGTTATTTTAGTATTAATTTTTATTGCGATTTTGAAAATAGGGCCACTATTTAATTTTTATATAATTCCACCTTCACCTCAAAATTATACAAAATTTGCACTTAGCAGTATGGAAGAACAAGGGCTATATACAAAAGGAAAAAACTAAAAATGCTAAGGAATATAATGATACTTATCAATATTTAGAACAAGCGTTAATAGTGGCTGGAAGAAAGCATTCTTATTTAGAAACTAATGATAATAAAAAAAATAATACTAATAATTAAGGAGATTCAATTATGATTAACAATATCGTACAAACCCAAAATTTAACAAAAAAGTTTTCAAATAGTTATTCAGTAGATAATCTATCACTAAATATTGGTTCGAAAGAAATATATGGATTTTTAGGTCCAAATGGTGCTGGTAAAAGTACTACAATGAAAATGCTACTAGGTCTCATGCAACCAACTAAAGGTAATATTAAAATATTCAATCAAGATATTTCAAAAAATAGAGATGAGATATTAATGCATGTCGGGGCATTAATTGAAGAACCTTCTTATTATAAAAATTTAACTGGTTTAGAAAATTTGCAAGTTATTCAAAGATTACTAAACTTACCTTCTAAAAATGTTAAAGAAGCTCTGAAAATTGTACGTTTGACTGAACACAAGGATAAATTAGTCAAAAATTATTCATTAGGTATGAAGCAAAGGTTAGGTATTGCTTTAGCTATAGTAAAATTTCCAAAACTATTGATATTAGATGAACCTACTAATGGCTTAGATCCTTCTGGTATACAAGAAATTAGAGAATTAATAAAATCTTTTCCAAAAACTTACGGAATGACTGTACTTATATCTAGTCATTTATTATCTGAAATTGAACATATGGCTAATACAGTAGGTATCATCAATAGAGGGAAACTATTGTTTGAAGGAAAGTTAACAGAATTAGAAGAACAGAACAAAGTATTGATAAATACTAACAATAACAAGGAGAGTATAAACTTGCTGAAATCAAAAGGATATAAGCTAGAAAATAATGAAAAACCTCTCCTATTAGATACAACTCAAAAAGATATATCTACAGCCGTTAAATTGTTAGTTAATAATCAGTTCGAAATTTACCAAGTACAATCAGTTCAGAAAAGTTTAGAAGAAAAATTTATAGAAATAACTAATGATGGAAAGGAATATTTATAAATGTTAAAAGCTATAAATTTAGAATTTTTCAAAATGCGGAGAAGAAAATTTATCCTTCCAATACTACTGATTACCTTTGTTGGTATATTGTGGTTTTGTGCTATAGCAATTAAAGAGTTAAATATTACTGATACAAAGTATGGTATTTATATGATCATTTCTAATATTCTAACTATCGACAGCGTGATTTATCCAATATTAATAGGTATTTTATGCTCAAGACTTGCAGACATAGAACATCAAGGAAAAACCTTTCAGTTATTAAATACTAGTAAACAAAGTGTTTTCAATTTGTTTACTAGTAAAGTTGGTGTTTCGCTTATTATTTTATTTGTAATTGACATTATACAATTAATGACCATCTTACTAATTGCTAATTCACATAATATCAGTTTAAAACTAGAAATCATTTCAAAATTCATGCTAAGTTTTATAATTGCTAGTTTCTTCTTAATATTAATTCATATGGCACTTTCTTTCTTTTTTGAAAAACAATCAGTCAGCATTGTATCAGCATTAGTAGGAAGTTTTTTAGGATTAGTAACAGGAGGGATGTTGCCTTCATATATTAAAATATTTTTGCCTTGGCAATATTATTCATTACTAAATCCAGTTCATAAAAAGATGGTTCACAAAGGATATGAATATTCAAATAATGACTATTATTTTATTTATATTTTTATTTCTATTCTATTAATAGTAATTCTATTCTTTATTATTAAAGCATTAATAAAAAGGAGGGATTTAAATTGATTTCTTTATTAAGCATAGAATTACGCAAACTACAAAATAATTATATTTTAATCTTCTTATTAGTTTTTAATATATTAAGCGTATCTATAGGAAGTATGATATTTTATTTTAATCAAAGCGCTTTTCCTAATTCAAATAATCGAGATTTAATATTGTGGGGGCAAGAAACTTTATATACTTCACAACTTTTCTTTCCCATACTGATAGGTGTTTTATGTTCAATAAGTTGGCAATTTGAGGAGTCTAATAATAATTGGATGAGATTGAAAACTATACCTTTAAAAGAAAATAAGATAGTTTTATCAAAATTTTCATCTCTTTTCTTACTTACTTTACTAAATCAAATTATATTTTTTGTATTATTTTGTATCTCAGCATCAATAGTAAATGTATCCTTGGAAGAATTACTTAAATTTATATACTGGGACTTTATAGGTTGGATAGGTACAGCATCTATTGTTGCTATACAATTATATTTGTCAGTTGCGACTAGAAATTTCACTTTCTCAATTTTAATAGCAACTATTGGTGGTGTACTAGGTCTTCTAACATTGTTTATTAGCAATTTTATTTTTAAAATATTTCCATATTCACAAATTACAGTTGGTGTGAGATCCAGATCTTTGATGAACTTCACTTTTTCAGAAATGTTACTTTTTCTTATAATAAATGCAACTTATATAACAGTTTTTTTGACACTTACTACTTTAAAGCTTAAAAAAAGAGAGGGTTAATTTAAAATGAAAAGAAAAGACTACTTATTTTTTGTAATTGCACTTTTACCTTTAATTAGTTTGTTATTACAGTTAATGAAAATTTCACTTATCCATAATTATCAAAGTTTTTTCTCTATAGTTAATATCATCTGCATACTTTTTACTATTGCTTATTCAGTTATTTTAGTTATTAATAGCAAGAAAAAGAGTAATTTGCAGAAAACAATTCTTATTTTGTCTATTATCTATATACTAACTTTAATTTTTATCTCTTTTGGAGTAATAATTAATATGTTTAATTAAAATAATTTTAATAGCAAAATACTATCAAAAATTTTCCCACATAAAAAGTCACGATAAATTTATCGGGTTCTGTTGCAAAGTTAAAAATCATGTAATATTTGTACTGAAAAACGAAAAATATTAATACTAACAAAACTCTTTACTGTTAAAACAATATTTGCTTTTATAGTTTTGCATAGATGTGCATATAATTTTAACTTTGCAACAGAACCTACATATATTTGTTGTGTTTAAACCAAAGTTAATGTATCACATTGGTTCATTTTCTTATTACTAAAGAATGAACTTTGTATCATT
>NZ_KV810829.1:0-703 GCF_001812925.1 Staphylococcus sp. HMSC057A08
CATCTGCCTTACAAGCAGAGGGTCGGCGGTTCGATCCCGTCATTCTCCACCATTCAATTTAATAGCCGGCCTAGCTCAATTGGTAGAGCAACTGACTTGTAATCAGTAGGTTGGGGGTTCAAGTCCTCTGGCCGGCACCATCTTTGAGCCATTAGCTCAGTTGGTAGAGCATCTGACTTTTAATCAGAGGGTCAGAGGTTCGAATCCTCTATGGCTCACATGTATACGCGGGTGTGGCGGAATTGGCAGACGCACTAGACTTAGGATCTAGCGCCTTACGGCGTGGGGGTTCGACTCCCTTCACCCGCATATGCGGAAGTAGTTCAGTGGTAGAACACCACCTTGCCAAGGTGGGGGTCGCGGGTTCGAATCCCGTCTTCCGCTCCATTATTTTGCCGGGGTGGCGGAACTGGCAGACGCACAGGACTTAAAATCCTGCGGTGAGAGATCACCGTACCGGTTCGATTCCGGTCCTCGGCATTATTATTATTTTGCGCCCGTAGCTCAATTGGATAGAGCGTTTGACTACGGATCAAAAGGTTATGGGTTCGACTCCTATCGGGCGCGTTCTCTTACGGGAAGTAGCTCAGCTTGGTAGAGCACTTGGTTTGGGACCAAGGGGTCGCAGGTTCGAATCCTGTCTTCCCGATAGGAAATTTTAAAATTTATTATGGGGGCTTAGCTCAGCTGGGAGAGCGCCTGC
>NZ_KV810829.1:803-1465 GCF_001812925.1 Staphylococcus sp. HMSC057A08
CAGCGGTTCGATCCCGCTAGTCTCCACCATTTAAATCATTTACAAACTATATAACGGCGGTGTAGCTCAGCTGGCTAGAGCGTACGGTTCATACCCGTGAGGTCGGGGGTTCGATCCCCTCCACCGCCACTAATTATTAGTTGTAGAATTAAAATTTGGACCTTTAGCTCAGTTGGTTAGAGCTAACGGCTCATAACCGTTCGGTCGCAGGTTCGAGTCCTGCAAGGTCCATATAATTTTGGAGGAATACCCAAGTCCGGCTGAAGGGATCGGTCTTGAAAACCGACAGGGCCTTAACGGGCCGCGGGGGTTCGAATCCCTCTTCCTCCGCCATTTTTATTATCGCGGGATGGAGCAGTTCGGTAGCTCGTCGGGCTCATAACCCGAAGGTCGGTGGTTCAAATCCGCCTCCCGCAATTTGTTTTGGTCTCGTAGTGTAGCGGTTAACACGCCTGCCTGTCACGCAGGAGATCGCGGGTTCGATTCCCGTCGAGACCGCCATCTAATAATTTAATAGCAATTTACCTATAAAATGTGGAGGAATACCCAAGTCCGGCTGAAGGGATCGGTCTTGAAAACCGACAGGAGCTTAACGGCTCGCGGGGGTTCGAATCCCTCTTCCTCCGTATTTGGTCTCGTAGTGTAGCGGTTAACACGCCTGC
>NZ_KV810830.1:0-533 GCF_001812925.1 Staphylococcus sp. HMSC057A08
CTTTTTCATCCCTGATTTCTTCAGCTGTCGCATCACCGTTGTTAATCACACCTTGAGCTTCTGAACTAATTCGCTCTGCTTCTGCTTTCTTCGCTCTATAGTTATCTGCTGTTGCTTGCGTCATTCCTGGTGTTGGGTCTTGTTCTGCTATTGCTTCATCAAGTTGACGTTTCGCTTCAACTAACTCACTATTATTTTCTTTGTCATGAAGTAAACTAATCGCTTCAGTAAGTTTTGGTAAGACTGCTTTCACTTTGTCTAATGCTTCTTTCACTTCTGCTGGTGTTGCTTTTTCTTTATTTAACACTTCTTGTGCTTTCGTCTTAGCTTCTTCAATTTCACTTTGTATTCTTCCTAGAGCTTCATTATAAGCAGTGATGCTTGCTGGTTTTTTACCTTCGATAATGCCACGTTGATCTAATTCTGGAAGTTTATGTTGTAATTCTGTTTTATCTGCTCTTAAATCATCTTTCGCTTGATTTAATGCTGTTAATGCTTTTTCTACTTTTACTTTTTCATCCCTGATTTCTTCA
>NZ_KV810831.1:0-4356 GCF_001812925.1 Staphylococcus sp. HMSC057A08
TCTTTGTGTTGTTTGTTACATGTAACATGTTACTAATAAAAAGTTACAAAATAAATTGTTTCTATAGGTATATAAGTGTTATTATTAATTTATAACAAAATAAAAAGAGCAACTATTGGTAGTAGTTGCCCTTAAATGTTTGGTAATAAAACGTTCCCCACGTTTATTTATCTACAATGTTTTGATACCTGTATTATATACTGAATTGTTACTTAGTGCAAGTATTGAAACTAGTAAATAAACACAAATATATATATAAGCGTTTTATTACCTCTTACCAAATCAAAATACGGAAAGAGGTTTTTTATTATGACTGAAGAAAGATTTAATATCCAACAACAATATAGAGAAAAATTTTATCAACTGCCAAAAGTGTTTTTTACTAATGAGAAATATATGCAATTAAGTAATGATGCTAAAATTGCGTACGCTTTGTTAAAAGACAGATTAGAATTATCAATAAAGAACAATTGGTTTGATGATAATGGCGATATATTTTTCATTTTCACAAATGAAAAACTTAAAGCTATATTAAATTGTCATGATGGTAAATTAACAAAAATTAAAAAAGAGTTATCAAAAAATAATCTTTTAGAACAAGTAAGATGTGGGCAAGGACGACCTAATAAATTATATTTAATGAATCCTGAAGTTACTAAAGAAGACGTTTATGAAATCAAAAAACAAGAAGAAAACATTGATGAGACTTGTCATGACACTGAAATGCGATTTTCGCATTTCAAGAATTGCGAAAATCGCATTTCTAGAAATGCTGAAATCGCACAACAAGAAATGCGAAAATCGCACACTAATGATACTGAACTTAATGACACTGATATTAGTAATACTGATTCTAGTGATACGAATGATATGAATGATGTAAGAGAAGAAAATGTAGAAGCTACAAAACCTAATCATCCAAATCATACGAATCATTTACAACAACAATCCGATGAAGAAGCTTTAAAACATTTAGAACTTCAGGAAATGCCCGAAGATACAAAGAGATATATGAATAAATTTAGTGCTAAAGAAATACAAATCATTAAATCAGTTATTTTAAAAGCTAAGCGTTCGTTTAATGATATGTATGGTGAAGTGTATATGCTTGAAGATATGGATGATGAATTATTTACAGTACTTAAAAGATTCAAAGGTATAATGGTTAAAAAACAAGAAACTGTTGAAGCTATGCAAGGATATTTAATGCGCTCTATTTTGTCCGAATTAGAAGAAATGCGCTCAACGAATATGCGTAGAAAAAACTTTGAAAACAGGCCACTCAACGTATTTAAAACATAAAATACAAGAAAAAAGGGGGGATGATAGGCGATGAATTTTTCGTTAGTTAAAAGTTTTTTACCTCACATGACAAAAGAGGATATGAGGGTCATTCAAGTTCCGAATTGGTATTTAAGCTATTATAGACGTTTTCCAGAAAAGCTAGAAAACTGTAAATATAAGCATATCAAAGCGATTAACGATTATATAAAACAAGAAAAAGCTCATATTATTGGTATCGATTTAGGTAAATACCATTATTTAACAGCGTCAAATATAGATCGATCTTTTGTTTTTGTCGATAAACATAACACGCTCTTCCATCTTTTTAGAAAATACGAGAGACGTATTGCTAATAAGCAATATGATAATAGCGAAGCTTATTCTAAACTGAAAACAGGACTTAAAAGCCATATCAATCAAGTTGTTAAAGAAATGTTAGAACAAACGTCCAATCGTTTTCAAACCGTCTTTGCATTAGGTGATCATGGTTCAAGCCATTTATCTTTTCCTAGTTTGGTATTTGACTTGACTTATTTTGCGATTAAGCAGCGAAAAAATGAAAATGACGAAATACTGATCGTTGATGAAAGTTTCACGTCTATTGAATGTCCAATATGCCATAATAGAAATCAGTACAACAGAACTAATAAAAATAAGTTTAAATGTACAAAATGTGGATTCAGGCATCAAAATAATGATATTGTAGCTGCTAGTAATATAGCCAAGAAAGGGAAATTATTGGTATTCTAAGTATAGAGAGAAAACTATTAAATTATTAATACAAAGGGGAATAAAATGATGAATAATAAACAAAAAGCGAGACTAAAACATTACAAAGACTATGATTATCCAAAACAAGCGTATGCTTTCTTTGATCATAAAAAGGTAAAAGTTGTTTTAAATAACGAAGAATCATTTACGGGGTATATTGTTAAAGAATATACGTACGAAATATTATTAGTGAAAAGCGATGGCATCAAGGATCCAAAAGATAATGAATTAGAGAAACGTACGCTCATTCCTAAACACTCGATTGCTTATACGACCAATTTCATTCATTTACCTCAAGAATAAAGAATAATTAAAATTAGTTATATTGGTTTTGAGGGGATTTTTAGCGTGAATATAGGTCAGAATCTTTAGTTCGACCTTTATATTCATGCTGTAGCAAACGAACAAAGTGAGTGCGGTAGGCCTTTTAATATTTCACTTTAAAAATGGGAACGTATGTTCTATAATGTTTACGAGGTGATTTTTTGAAAGTGATTAATCCTAATGCACCAGATAAATATAAATATGAAATGGATTATCGTAAAATTCCACGTGAATATTTAAATGCAAGAATTCCAAAAGGGCGTGGAATGGTCAAGTGGCAAGCTTTCAAGACGGTTCCTGAACAATATGAAATATTAGAGCAATATATTAAGGATCAAAATAAAATTCCTATGCCTTTACTTTCGGAAGACCAATTAGAAGAAATTAATGAAAAAGTACATGATAAAATTCAAACTAATAGAATAGCTGAAATTAGTTATTGGGAAAATGGATATATAAGTGCTTTGAATTGTTATATACAAAAACTAGATACACTAGAAAGTATTATGCTAATCAAGCGTGTAGATAATCAATCTATTGTAAGACTTTCATTAAATAATATTGTTAGTGTTCATTGAAAGTAAAATACATTAGTGAAAGAGGTTTGATGTTATGACTAAGATTAGTAGTAGTGAAGCATATGATATGGTTTCTTTGTTTAAAGGACTTATAAGAGAAATTGCTAAAGATGAAACGCCAAAAATAATGCAAGATAAAACGTTAACTTATGACGAAAAGTATAAGAAAATAAGTGAGATAGAAAACGAATGCATTAATAGAACAGCAAAGTTTGAGGTTGTTAATGAAGAATTTGTTTTAAATCTTCATAGACTGTTAAGCTCATATAAACAGGGTGATGTTGATAGAAGACGAGCATATAGAAACTTTCTATCAGAGTATGTAAACGGTAGTATAGAAAAAACTTTTGATTTAATGAATACTGAATTATTAGGTGAATATGATCATGCTATAAGACGTCACAAAGTTTTGATTCAAACGATTAAAGAGAATAAGTAAAGCTATCAGAAGCTTTTGTTAATTTTTCGAACTTAATGTAATGATCGTATATAAAATGTCCAATGTGGTCTAGTAAAAAGGCCAAGGGATTATGTTATAATATTGGTTGAGCAAGTTGGATAGATGGTGGCTAATCTCATGAAAATGGGGTGATGCCTATGGTTTTGGTTTCTACTCCAAGAAAGGAATAGCATGTCTGATTATGAAATGCTGATGATTGTTTTAACAATCATTGGTTTAGTATTAATTAGCAATAACCAAAAAAAATAACCATCCAACTTTAGCCGGTTAATGGTTATTTCTTTAAAAAATTAATTTAGGCTACCGTCTTTCGAACGGGCTCATTAGGGCAACATGTTAGCGCATGTTGTCCTTTTCTTTACATTCTTATAATAGCATGATACTAGAAAAATGCCAAATGGTTAGTACAATGATATATTGATTTTAGCACATTCTTGGTTGTGCTAAGCTACGTGTTGAATGGTTATGAAATAAAGCGCCTAATAAGTTTGTATTAGGCGCTTTTTATTTAAAATTTGTTTGTTTTTGGGATTCTAGCTACTTTTGGTTTTTTGGCTTCTACACTATATGCAAGATAATTTTTAGTCAAGGTATGAGCAGTTCCATATTCTTCTGCAGAAAATAACATCAATAACAGTTTATTAAATTCTCTTTGCCCAATATCAATATATGCATTGCTTGGTTCTGTTGCAAAGTTAATTTTATAGTATAATTTTAACAAAAAAGGAGCGTTCTCTATGAATTATTTTAGATATAAGCAATTTAATAAAGATGTAATAACTGTAGCCGTTGGCTATTACTTAAGATACGCGCTTAGTTATCGTGATATATCTGAAATACTAAGAGAACGCGGCGTTAACGTTCATCATTCAACGATCTACCGTTGGGTTCAAGAATATGCTCCTATTTTGTATCAAATTTGGAAGAAAAAGCATAAAA
>NZ_KV810832.1:0-303 GCF_001812925.1 Staphylococcus sp. HMSC057A08
GTCTTAAGAACTGGTTATATTATACCATGAATGTGCGACTTACCCAATGAATTATGATATGCTTTATATAGATAAATTAAGGGAGTTTTTTAATGTCTAAAATTAAACAAACAGATATTACAAAATTAAGTCAATTAGAACAACAAATTGAACAACTGAAAGAACAAAAGAAACAACAAGAAGCACAACTATCTAATAAAATTGGTGGTTATTTTTTAAATGAACTTAATTTAAATATGATCAACTCTAGTGATGAATTGTATAAAATCATGGATAAAGTCATTGAAGAATTTAATAAAGATA
>NZ_KV810833.1:0-6180 GCF_001812925.1 Staphylococcus sp. HMSC057A08
AAAGCTTTTAAACTTAAACCTGACTGTCATTGTATATCGAAATATCTAAATAATCTCATTGAGCAAGATCATCGTCATATTAAAGTAAGAAAGACAAGATATCAAAGTATCAATACGTCAAAGAATATTTTAAAAGGTATTGAATGTATTTACGCTCTATATAAAAAGAACCGCAGGTCTCTTCAGATCTACGGATTTTCGCCATGCCACGAAATTAGGCATATGTTAGCCAGTTAAGGGAACAACGACATGATAAAATGGTAATTAGCTATATTTTTCTAACTTTGCAACAGAACGGATCCACAACTGTGTGATGAAGAAAAACAGGAGGTGTGATTTGATGTTGATAAAGTTTAAATTAAAATACTCTCCACCATGCCCACACGAAAATGTGTAGGTAATATGAGGAGTTTCTGGGATTGATAATTTTTATTTGAAAATATTAAAGTATTTAAAAACCAAATTTCTAAGACATTTCATTATACTTAATTTTGTTATCTTTACTTTTTGCTATAGGATACTTCTCCGCGTTCTTCACTAACTTCTTACGGATAATATCATTGATATCAAAATTTAAATTGTCTGCTAACATATAGCTATATATTAAAACATCTGCTATTTCTTCAGCTAACCTTTCACGATTAGTTTCTACTACTTCATCAGATGTTTTCCATTGGAATAATTCCAATAACTCAGCTGCTTCTAAAGTAATGGACAATGATAAATCTTTCTCATTATGAAATTGTCTCCAGTTACGAGCATCTCTAAATTTATTAATTTCTTTCACAATATCATTAATTTCATCCATTGCTCTCATCCTTTGCTGCTATTTTTAGCGCTTCTCTTAACTGATCATCTACAGCATAAATATATAAGCCATTTACACCACGTGTTAATAAGACATTTAATTCATTCTTCAAAAGCATTTCTGAAAAATACTGTTTTGATCCGTCTTTTAACGTTCTTCTTTGCGTAGCTTTTTTATTAGCACTCTCACTTTTGTCAAAAATAATTTTACCATTTCTATATTTAACTGAAGGTCCTATAATGACGCCCGCAAAGTTTAAATCTAAACCTTGTATAGTAAATGTTGAACCTATTTCATCAATTGTTTGATCTTGCTCAACCCACGGTAAGCTAACTTGATTTCTATTAGCTTTTAATTGATAATTCCAAGGCATGGACCAATTTCCGATTTTAACTCTCCAAAAGTCTTCATGATTAGGCGGTTTGGTTCCATACTTCCAATCAAATGTAGCAAGCATTCGTGATATACCACTATCTGTATGTGTAGCTTTTATCTTAATAGCTTTTTCTAACTCATCTGGTGTATCAAAGATTTTAATATCATATCCTAATTTATCTTTAGGTATAGAATTTATTACTTGATAATCAACTAAGTTTCTGATCCAATTAACAGTTGAAATATCACTATTTATACGCATTTGATTTCTCAATGTTACATGATTACTATTACTTTTGGCCTTATCAAAATATTCATTCAACTTATCTACTTCCCAAATTTGTTCAGTAGTAAGAACTTGTTTTATATCAAATACAATTACCACAACCTTGGCTCTCGCCAATAAATCATCTAAATGATTTTTACCTTGATAACTTTGCTTCCCTTGAGTTAAAAGTAAGTGTGCTTCATCAACAATAACTACATCTACTTTTTCATCTGATGAGTTGTTATTAATAAAACTAGTAGGTTTTTGAACAATTTTATTTTTTTTATTAGCTATACCTAATTTAGAAGCTATTTGACTATATATAGAAACATGCTCATTATGGTTAACTAAAAGATGAATATCTAAATTTTCATCTAAATCCAAATTGTACTTTCCTAGTTCATAAAGTAATGTACTCATTAGAACTGTTTTACCTGAGCCCGCTTCTCCTTCAACAATAATTAATTGTCCATCTTCATTTAAAAGTATACTTTCTTTAATTTTAGTTAGTATTTCTTCTTTAGCATTAATTTGTTCTTGTGTCAATTTATGAAATGGAGATGCTTTGAATATAGCTGAATCTTTAATAATACTTTCTATAGGAAATAACGATTTATTTTTTTTATTTAAAGATTGCCATATTTCAGAGAATATTTCATCAAGCATTTCCGATGTATAATATTCATTTTGTTGATTTGTTCTACTATTATGAACTCTAGATATATTCTCTACACTCAACAAATACTGCATTAATCTATTTTCAATATCGAGAGTCAAAGATTTATTAAATAATTCATGACCAATCACATACATTGATGATTTTTTTGATTCAGAAAAATCTTCCCAAAATGATTTCACCTTCTTATCAGCATTTAGATGCTGTCTTGTTCTATTTCTTATATCAGCTGTTTCTCCCACATAAACTTCAAAATTATTTTCACTCTTTTTGTCATTAATGATATACACAGTCGGATATCTCAATAAAAATTTCCCATTTGCTGAAATATTCCACTTACGTACTGAGTTATCTAAATCCTCTAGTGAATAGTTAATATTTTCTATTTTTAATAAGTTTCCCATTATATCACCTATCAATTTCTCATATATACGTCTCTATTTTATCAATTTTATGCTAAATTAATATACTTTTTTATTTTTATTGAGAAAAAATTGTAATCATCGAGATAGTATACTGTGTACATGGTACTCAAGTTACGTCAATACCTTAAACCGTCCAACTGTTGCAATTGATTCTCTAACGATTATTCACTTTGATTAGTCGCAATTTTATTTAATAATCACCTAAAAATCAAATGAACATCTGATCTAATATATCTTGTGAAGTGTCATATAATATTAAAGAAGAACTAATAACTCCCTAAACAATCTTAAACACAAAATTGCTTAACATAATATCTACATGTTTTTTCTTAATACACTAAAAACCTTATCCCTTATGGTACGTTTCCCCTTATCAATGATATTACTAAAGTAACAAATCATTATAATGGCTTAATACTTTATCTTCTCTATAATCGACTCTAATAATTCTATTTTTAAATCATTTCATTAATATATTTTTCATATATATCAATATTTTCTTGTATATTGTACTTTGCTTCTCTTACATTAGAAATTCTAGAATCTCTATCTTTTTCTAACAATTCTTGTATTTTAGTAGCTTTATCTTTTGATAATTTTTTAAATATATTATTATCTCTATATACATATAATTTTTCTTCATGTGCTAGCATCCTGCTTATTGAATAGTTATTTATCACATTACTCAAGCCTTTATCTGCTGTAAAAATTGAATGTAAAAAAACTTCTTTGCTATTGGTATTTCTTAGAGCGATTTGATCTTCCGAGGTTCTAATATGAAATAAATCCCAAGCTATTCCTTTTAATTTACTCAATAAATTTTTACTATTCAAATTAGTAGATTTAAATATATTATTATCACTATTATTTATGTAATCAAAAATAACACTTAACTCTAACTCTGAGTAAGCTAATTTATTTTCAGTTTCTTTAATAAAAGTTTGAATCAAGTAAACAATTTTATTTTCTGCTGATTTTTTACTGCTGTTTTTTATAAAAAATGCCATTAAAACTAATAGATAAATTGCTTGAAATTGAAGTATATTAGAATCTTGTATATTCATCATATGATAGTATCTATCATCTGTATCTAAAATAACTTCTGAATCATTAAAATATCTTGAGAAATTGCGATTTTCAAAATCAAATTCGCTTACTCTATCAAATATGGAAAATGATAATATTGTTTCATATGAAATTATTTTATTTATACTATGAATATTATTCCCATTTTCTATTAAATAAGGTACGCAGCTTATTTGTTGCTTGCTTTTTTTTATATTAGTTAAAATTTTAAAAAAATCATCTTCATATTTATTATTTACAATCAAGTTTCGTAAATAGCTCATTACGTTACTATCAAAGTCAATACATTGACCGACTTGAATTAATTCATTACCGTTTATTACTTCATTATCAATAATTATTAAATTATCGTAGTTGGCTATTTCAACAACATGGTACTTATCGCTATTAGTTAAAATTTTGGGGATTTTTCTTTCATTCATTCTTTCATCAAAATCAAATAAACGTGATCCTTTTAATAGTTTTTTATTTTTAGAATATTCAATTAATGGTTGTTGTGTGATTAGTAGCAACTCTTCTAATTTCATGATATGTCCTCCACAAAACTTGTATAATATAAATTATTAATTAATCATTTTTTTCAATACTATATCTAGTTAATATCAAAAATAAATAAATAACCAAAATACATTTCGTATAATTTATATTTGATAATTCTATTAATCCATGAGCTATTTCATTGCGTAAATTCAACCCCGACTGTTCAACCATCACAATTTGAATTAGTTTATGTATATCATTTCCTAAGGTCGATTTCACATCATCTCTGAGTAAAAATTCATTAAATGTTACTTCTTGTTGCGTATTTCCTTTCCTAATAGATGTAGTTGAATAGCCAGCTTTAGAAAACATTCTTCTAACTGTAGATTCAAATTGAGGGACTAAAATATGCAAAGCGCTCAAATAATCCTTTTCTAAAAATCGAGAAATTCCATGTTCAATAAAAGGAACATTTTTATTATCTAACAGTTCCCACTTATTAAATTTTTGCATGAAATCTTCAGTGGAAATTTCAAATTCTGATATTAATTTATCAAAAATAGCTTTAAGAAGTAATTCAACATTAATATTTAAATGATGCATGTAATTACTATTAAAATTGATTGTTTTATTATCTTCTTCTGTAGTAGTTTCCACTACTTTTTTTCCATCATTCAATAAACCTTTTGAAATTAAACATTGTAAAGGAAACTCTTTACTTAACTTATCAACTAGATCTTCAATTACTGTGATTTTAGGAATTAAGTCATTACTGTATGCTATTTTATCTAACGAAATCTGTACATCTGAGGAAATAAATCCTTCAATAATTTTATCAATTTCCTCTTTTGGAAATTCTATTGGAATTCTTATTAGACTCATTTCATTACTGTTTTCGTATTCTTCATAGGTCCTTTTTACTAAAATCTTCATCTCATTACTTTTTTCTTTTTCTCCAATTTCCATATATTTTTCCATAGCTTTTTCTAAAAAATTTGCTTTTACCAATAAACTCTTATTATTTCTTCCTTGTTGATATTCCGCCTCTAACTCGTAGCTTTTTCCAATTTCTTTTTTCAATTCACTTCTTCTTTCAGAAGAAATTAAATCGAATTTTCTGTATTGACTAAGTTCTTCACAAAATACTCTATGTAGGTAATAATTTTTATCTTCAAAATTGTTTTTAATAGCTTTTTCTAAAACAATTATAATTTTATTTAAATGATTCTCTAAGATTATTTTTTTGTGCTTAGATTTTAAAATTTCTCTTATAAGTTTTGAAATTTCATATACATAACTATACTCATTATTATAGTCAAATTCATCCATTTTTAGATAAATTAATTCGATAGCTTTTTTGAGTTTTTCTCTATCTCCCATTAAAAGAGATACTTCAACTAATCTAGCTAATACTGAAGTATAATTAAAATCGTCACTGTAATATGTAAGAATCTCAACTAAGCACGATAGCAAACATTTTGAAATTTCATATTTAGTTTTAGTTGTTTTCTTATTACCATGTTCAAATAAAAAATCAGAATATCTTACTTTTAAAAACAAATTATTTGTCTCGTTTAATCTTTGCTCATAGTATTTAATTTGATCATTTGTAAATTTTTGAATGTCTGGCCACTCTCTACCATCATCAAAACTAATTGTCGCTACAAATCTTTTTTCACTTTTATTTTTTGATAAAATGGGATTTTTCTCATATAAAGAGAAAATTTCAATCTCATATTGTGCCAATTTCACTTCATTCTTTAGATTTTCATTTTTAGCCCACTCTTGAATTTTTTTAAATTTCTCCACAAATTCTGTATAATATCTAGTAGTCTTAATTGCTTCTAAGTCATTTACTTTTTCTTTAAATTTTTCCATACCTTAATCTTACCTCATTGAAATTAAAATAATAATCGTTATATTTAATTTTTAGCTTTATTTATGATATGCTTCTGCGTATCGGTTAATGATGCGGTTTATAGAATTATTTATAAATGTCAACCTCTTTATACTACTTCTCGTTACTTTTCATTACTTCTCATTACTTCTCATTACTTCTCGT
>NZ_KV810834.1:0-205 GCF_001812925.1 Staphylococcus sp. HMSC057A08
TTTTATGCTTTTTCTTCCAAATTTGATACAAAATTGGGGCATATTCTTGAACCCAACGGTAGACCGTTGAATGATGAACGTTTACACCACGTTCCCTTAATATTTCAGATATATCACGATAACTCAATGTATATCTTAGATAGTAGCCAACGGCTACAGTGATAACATCCTTGTTAAATTGTTTATATCTGAAATAGTTCATACA
>NZ_KV810835.1:0-294 GCF_001812925.1 Staphylococcus sp. HMSC057A08
AAATTTGGAAGAAAAAGCATAAAAAAGCTTATTACAAATGGCGTATTGATGAGACGTACATCAAAATAAAAGGAAAATGGAGCTATTTATATCGTGCCATTGATGCAGAGGGACATACATTAGATATTTGGTTGCGTAAGCAACGAGATAATCATTCAGCATATGTATTTATCAAACGTCTCATTAAACAATTTGCTAAACCTCAAAAGGTAATTACAGATCAGGCACCTTCAACGAAGGTCGCAATGGCTAAAGTCATTAAAGCTTTTAAACTTAAACCTGACTGTCATTGTA
>NZ_KV810836.1:0-282 GCF_001812925.1 Staphylococcus sp. HMSC057A08
TCGATTATGGCTTTGATACCTACGCTAAACGTCGTGTACGTTTGCTAGGTGTCGATACGCCAGAAAGAGGACAGGATAAGTTTAAAGAGGCAACAGCGTTTACTAGAGAATGTGTGGAACATAAAGACATCTACGTTCAGACATACAAGAGCGATGTGTTCGGTAGATACCTAGCTAACGTGTGGTACGAGGACGGGCAACGTAGTTTGAACGATGATCTAAGAGACGCAGGACTATTGAAAGAGAATTCGAAATGGAATGAGGGGTAGGAATGGCAGAAGT
>NZ_KV810837.1:0-4521 GCF_001812925.1 Staphylococcus sp. HMSC057A08
ATTATAACACTGGTTAGTAGAGGAATGCAAAATTATAAAGTGTGTTGAGTTAGATTAGACATTTTTCTTTTTAAAGACAAATACTACGATGATTAAGAAAATAATAATATAAACAATATTACCAATAAATAATTCATGCAGTTCTAATTTTGTGAATTTTTTCATGTTTTTATCAACAATTTGAACCATAATATTCATCATACTAATAGGGTTCCATTTTAACCATTCCCATTTATCTACAACAATTGTTAATATCCCTGACAAAATTGAAGTGGCAAAATACAATACAATACCGACAGCAATAGAGACACCGGGACTTTTCATTGCACATGAAATTAATAAGGTGATACTTAAGACTAACCATGTTCCAACATATGTACCTAGTCCAGTTAATAACATTTTACTTAATAACGATAACGCATCACCCTTACTTTCAAGGAGATTGATATCGTTGAAGAAAATAGCCCATAGAATAATTCCTACAACAATACTAACAATAAAATACAGTAGTGAAAAAAGTATTAATGTAATAATTTTACTAATAATAATGCTTGTTCTCGTATATTTTCGATAGAGAAGATTTTTAATTGTACCATGATAAAACTCCATTGAAATAATGGTGCTGGCTTGAATAATTAATAAAAAGATAAACCATGAAAAACCACTAAATGCTGATTCAATAGATGATTGTGGAGAAAAAACATCATCATAGTTTTTAGATATTATAGCTTGAACAACCATTAATAACATAATGATAATTGGTATAATAAACGTCGATTTCTTTTTAAACAATTTAAAACATTCTTGCTTAATTAAAGTGCCCATTTTACGATTGATCCTCCTTATCAATGATACTTAATAATACATTTTCTAAATCGTTATCTTTATATTGGTTTAATTCTTCTTCGGTAGTTTCAGTAACAATTTTACCTTTGTTAATGATAAGGATAGAATTGGTGATTTTTACTAACTCACTTAATATATGGCTAGAAATTAAAAAGGTAACGCCCTCTTCCGCTTTTTTTACAATGAGTTCTCTAACATCTCTTACAGCCCTAGGATCTAACCCATTCATAGGTTCATCTAAAATAATTAATTGGGGTTGATTTAAGAAAGCTATTGCAATACCTAATTTTTGTTTCATACCCAAGGAATATGTTTTGGCTTTATTATGTATATACTCATCCATTTTAAGTTGAGAGACAATTGTATCAATATCTTGAGTATTTTTAGTTTCATTTAGTAGTTTAAGATTGTCATAGCCTGACATAAAGGGATATACTCCTGGATTTTCGATCAATGCACCAACGTTACTTTTTTTATGCTTATTTTCAATAACTTCAAAGTTACCTTCTTGATAAATCGAGTAGCCTAATATAACTTTCATCAAAGATGTTTTTCCTGCCCCATTTGCTCCAACAAGACCGACAATCTGTCCTCGTTTTAAATTTAAAGAAATATCTTTGAGAATAGTCTTATTACCTATCTTTTTTGTTAAATGTTCTACTGTTAAAACATCCATACAATTATCTCCTTTTTAATTATTTAGATATATTTTAAATCCAAACTTAATGTATCATAAAAAAATAAATTATTTAAATACATGTTGAGATACATAAATATAAATTAAATGAAGTGCTGCATTTTATAAGTACACTCTAAATTAACAAGATGTATAATCAATCTCAAATTGTAATTTTATACTTTTATTATATGATCTTTGTACTTAGAGATATATTGTAAAAAAACCAATAAAATGTTATATTAACATTACTATTTTATCGATGAAGGAGGATTAAAATGACAGCTTCTATGAGACTCAAATAAACCTTTTTGAATACAAAACTAAATTAATTCAAAAAGGCTTGTCCGCAATACACACACTCATAGGATGACTTATGTCATTTTTTATCCTTCGATAGGAATAATAAACGCTTTCAAATACTAAAACATCGTAATAATTCTTTAAGTGTTTGAAAGTGTAATGTGAATGAGACGGGAGTAGCCTGTCTCATTTTTTGCGTACACGTCCTTTAAATATACAAGGAGTGTATAAATATGGAACAATATACAATTAAATTTAACCAAATCAATCATAAATTGACAGATTTACGATCACTTAACATCGATCATCTTTATGCTTACCAATTTGAAAAAATAGCACTTATTGGGGGTAATGGTACTGGCAAAACCACATTACTAAATATGATTGCTCAAAAAACAAAACCAGAATCTGGAACAGTTGAAACGAATGGCGAAATTCAATATTTTGAACAGCTTAACATGGATGTGGAAAATGATTTTAACACGTTAGACGGTAGTTTAATGAGTGAACTCCATATACCTATGCATACAACCGACAGTATGAGTGGTGGTGAAAAAGCAAAATATAAATTAGCTAATGTCATATCAAATTATAGTCCGATATTACTTTTAGATGAACCTACAAATCACTTGGATAAAATTGGTAAAGATTATCTGAATAATATTTTAAAATATTACTATGGTACTTTAATTATAGTAAGTCACGATAGAGCACTTATAGACCAAATTGCTGACACAATTTGGGATATACAAGAAGATGGCACAATAAGAGTGTTTAAAGGTAATTACACACAGTATCAAAATCAATATGAACAAGAACAGTTAGAACAACAACGTAAATATGAACAGTATATAAGTGAAAAACAAAGATTGTCCCAAGCCAGTAAAGCTAAACGAAATCAAGCGCAACAAATGGCACAAGCATCATCAAAACAAAAAAATAAAAGTATAGCACCAGATCGTTTAAGTGCATCAAAACAAAAAGGCACGGTTGAGAAGGCTGCTCAAAAACAAGCTAAGCATATTGAAAAAAGAATGGAACATTTGGAAGAAGTTGAAAAACCACAAAGTTATCATGAATTCAATTTTCCACAAAATAAAATTTATGATATCCATAATAATTATCCAATCATTGCACAAAATCTAACATTGGTTAAAGGAAGTCAAAAACTGCTAACACAAGTACGATTCCAAATACCATATGGCAAAAATATAGCGCTCGTAGGTGCAAATGGTGTAGGTAAGACAACTTTACTTGAAGCTATTTACCACCAAATAGAGGGAATTGATTGTTCTCCTAAAGTGCAAATGGCATACTATCGTCAACTTGCTTATGAAGACATGCGTGACGTTTCATTATTGCAATATTTAATGGATGAAACGGATTCATCAGAATCATTCAGTAGAGCTATTTTAAATAACTTGGGTTTAAATGAAGCACTTGAGCGTTCTTGTAATGTTTTGAGTGGTGGGGAAAGAACGAAATTATCGTTAGCAGTATTATTTTCAACGAAAGCGAATATGTTAATTTTGGATGAACCAACTAATTTTTTAGATATTAAAACATTAGAAGCATTAGAAATGTTTATGAATAAATATCCTGGAATCATTTTGTTTACATCACATGATACAAGGTTTGTTAAACATGTATCAGATAAAAAATGGGAATTAACAGGACAATCTATTCATGATATAACTTAAAAACTATACACTAATTTATATTGAATATTTCTTTAAAGTATTATAATAAAGTAAATAACAATAGTACCATAACCGATCATTTTTGAGAAAAAGAATATAGAAGAAAAGAGAGGGAGTTTTTACCCTCTCTTTTCTTGTTTTATTATTAAAATCTCATAATAGATGATTAATATGCGTTTTAGAACGCTGTGAGAAACGCTCATTTGCATTGACAACCTATTTATCAAGATAATCCCTTATCGTGTTTAATTCTATAAACAGTCTGCCTTGTTATATTTACTTCTTTTGCAATTTTACTAATTGCTTGGCCTTCTTCTAACATTTCGACAACTCGATGATAGATAACACGCTTTTGAGGATCTTTCGCGTTTGGCGAATAAAGTAAAGGTCGTCCTTTATAAACGCCTTTTTCTTTTGCAACTTGAATTCCTTGTGCTTGTCGACGTTTACTTTCGTTTCTCTCTTGTTCTGAAACCATTGCTAAAATTTGAACAATTAAATCTTTCATAAATTTATCCAGTAATGGATTACTAATAACTTCATTCATCATAGGTAAACTTGTAATCATTAACTGAACGTCTTTTTCTTTTAAGTAATTCACAGTTTCAATAATTTCATCATAATTACGTCCTAAACGATCAATAGATTCCACAACGAATCGATCTCCCGTTCTTACAAAGTTAAGTGCTTCTTGAAATACTGGTCTATTTTCAATAGATTTCCCAGACTGTTTTTCTGTAAATATTTTTTCAGCCCCAAACGTCTTTAAATTTTCAAGTTGTCTTTCTAAATTTTGATCGATCGATGATACTCACGCATAGCCAACAATCATTGATTTTCACCTCATAATTAATATACACCCTAACCATACATTTTAGTTGCTATAAATTCAACAATTATACATGTATGATTAGGGTGTATCCTGTCTAACTTTTATCTTTCTTAAAACTCAGTAATATTTTTTATTTATCTTTATTTTCTTGGTTATTTAACTTA
>NZ_KV810838.1:0-1670 GCF_001812925.1 Staphylococcus sp. HMSC057A08
CAATTTCTATATTATTTCAATAGAAATTGTCTTTATTTACTTATCCAAGAACTTTATGTCCCAGCCTCTTCATAAAATAATTATTAATATAGAAAATAGGGGCTATTTATTAAAATCTATAACAATTTTACCAAACGCGCCTTTCATTTGATGTTCATATGCTTCTTTTGCTTGATCAAATGAATAAACCGTATCAATTACAGGATCTATATTTATTTGATCTAAAGCTTTAGTGAAATCTTCAAATGCTCTATGGTGTCCTACATTGATACCTTGGATTCTTGCTTGTTTAGCAAGCAATGAGAATAAATTAACTTCTGCTTCCATATTTTCTAGAAAACCAACAACATATATATGCACTTGGAAAGCTAAAGCTTCTATAGATTTTGCAATACTTGACCCGCCGACCACTTCTACAATATGTTCTACACCTTTACCATTTGTTAATTTTTGGACTTCTTTTTCCCAATCAGGGTGCGTTTTGTAGTTGATTACTTTAGAGGCACCAAGTTCTTTAGCTTTTTCTAATTTTTCGTCACTGCTACTTGTTACAATAACTTCTGCTCCTAATGCTGATGCTATTTGAATTGCAAATATAGAAACACCACCTGTGCCTTGAACAAGAACTTTATCACCTGCTTTAATATTTCCATACTCAACTAATGAGAACCAATTCACAAATGCTGCAACAGGTAGTGTAGATGATTGATTATCTGTATAAGTTTCAGGAGAAAAAACAGTAGCATTTTCATTTAATACCATATACTCAGAAAGCCCACCGTTAACAGTAGCGCCTAATGCATTTAATTATTCATCACCTTTTGGTTTACCTTCTAACCAAGTTGTGAACATATGAGATGTGACACGATCTCCTTTTTTAAACTTAGTAACATTAGAGCCTATCTCTACAACTTCCCCTGAAGCGTCTGAGACAGGAATAAAAGGGAATTTGAGTAAATCTGGTGTATATACACCTTCTACAATTGCAGTATCTCGATAATTAAGTGATACAGAGTTAACTTTAATTAAAATTTGATCTTCTGTAATTTCGGGTTTCTCTAGTTCAACTTGTTTAAGGTTATCTAAACCAAAATTTTCTAATTGCCATGTTTTCATTATTAAAACTCCTATTCATTAGTATTATGGAAAAAGTTATAAAGCACTCACATCGTTATATCGTTAAATGACGATGTGTAAGTGTAAAAAAAGAACTTAATTATAGTTCTTTTTCAATTACTTTACCTATATTTTTAATGACTTGTTCATTCCTTTTATAATATGTCCATTTTCCTAGACGTTTATATTCTATAAGTCCTGCTTTGTTTAATATAGATAAGTGTTGTGATGTAGTAGACTGTGTCATATCTAATTTCTCTGTAATTTGACTGACACAAACGCCTATTTTTACTAAATCAATACCTTCCTGATCACCGAAATTACTTTCAGGGTCTTTCAACCAATCTAGTATTTGAATTCTAGTGGGGCTAGCTAATGCTTTAAAAACTTCTAATTTTTCCATATATCTATAATAAATCGTTGAAAAGCGATATGTCAATATGTTTTTTTACTTTAAGAGAGTGTCCAGAAAATGGTTATTTTCTGGACACTCTCTTTTTATATCTAGATATATATCTATTATACATATTTTAGTGTTCAATAACCCAACAGAA
>NZ_KV810839.1:0-242 GCF_001812925.1 Staphylococcus sp. HMSC057A08
TTAACAGATATTAAAGAAGTGAAAAAATCAGAACGTAAATCTAACAGTTCAATTTCAGTAAATAAAAAACCTCCTAAAAAATTAACATGGAGTAACCAACCATATTTCAAAGCAATTGCAGATAATGCAGGTGTCACTATTTGTAGACCTAACCACAATAATGTGATGGTTACAACAAATGAAGAATATAAACCTGGAGACGTATTCTATGTATATGAAATTCGTGATGGTTGGGCTAGAGT
>NZ_KV810840.1:0-796 GCF_001812925.1 Staphylococcus sp. HMSC057A08
GCAAAGTAATGCAACAAAACACTACGATAGAGATACATTTGAAACAAATAACTCAGGTAATGACTTACATGGTCGTGGCGTAAATCAACCTAATGGTGATGTGTACACAAATGCGACAAAACATTACGATAGAGATGCATTTGAGACAAATAACTCAGGTAATGACTTACACGGTCATGGTGTAAATCAACTAGATCAAAACAACTTTGTTAATACACCACATTATAATCGTGATGACTATGAGAGTTATAATCATCCAAAATTCTCAAATCAAGCTGCTAGTGATACTAATCAAGAGATTGATTATAAAACTTATTATAACGATCCGAGATTTAAGTCTCGTAAACATTTTATTGTTAGCTTTATTACTGGTGCAATCATTGGCTCAACTATTGGACTTTTAACTAAAAATAAAGCAAACCAAAAAATTGAGGATTTAAAAGCAAAAGAACAAGAAGTTAAAGATAATTATTATAGTATTAAACAACAAACAGAAGAAACAATTGATAATGTAAGACATAAAATTGAAGACTTAAAAAATAGAAAAAATACAGGTATTTCTTCCGATGAGCTTGCAGCACAACGTCGAGCAATTCAATCAGAAACATCAAATCATTTAGCAGATGAATCACCATTAGCAAAAGAAATACAAGAAGCTAAAGCTGAAACTACAGTAAAAGAAAATAATTATTTTAATAATGAACATAATAGTGCAGAAGAAATTGTAGCACAACAAAATGCTATTAAAGATGAGTTGTCAACTAATTTAGCAGACGAATCACCACAAGCGCAAGAA
>NZ_KV810841.1:0-4329 GCF_001812925.1 Staphylococcus sp. HMSC057A08
TAAGTTAAATAACCAAGAAAATAAAGATAAATAATATTACTAAATTTTAAGAAAGATAAAAATTAGACAGGATACACCCTAATCATACAAAGAGAGTTATTGAATTTATAATAACTTAAACGTATGATTAGGGTGTATATTAATTGTGGAGTGAAAATGAATGATTATAGGTTATGCAAGAGTATCTTCGGTAGATCAGAATTTAGAGAGACAGCTAGATAATTTGAAAACATTTGGCGTAGAGAAAATATTTACAGAGAAACAATCGGGAAAGTCAGTAGAAAATAGACCCGTATTTCAAGAAGCACTTAACTTTGTGAGAATGGGCGATAGATTTGTAGTAGAATCGATTGATCGCTTAGGTCGTAATTATGATGAAGTGATTAACACAGTTAATTATTTAAAGGATAAAGAAGTTCAATTGATGATTACTAGTTTACCTATGATGAATGAAGTGATTGGTAATCCACTATTAGATAAATTTATGAAAGATTTAATCGTTCAAATCTTAGCAATGGTTTCAGAACAAGAACGAAATGAAAGTAAACGTAGACAAGCACAAGGTATTCAAGTTGCGAAAGAAAAAGGTGTGTATAAAGGACGCCCTTTACTATATTCACCTAATGCTAAAGATCCTCAAAAACGTATTATCTACCATCGTGTTGTTGAAATGTTAGAAGAAGGCAAAGCAATTAGTAAGATTGCGAAAGAGGTTAATATCACAAGACAGACAGTTTATAGAATTAAAAATGGTAAGGGATTATCTTGATAAATGGATTGTTAATGCAAATGAGATCTTCTCACAGCGTCCTAAATTATATGTTATTCATCTATTATGAGATTCTAATAATAAGACAAGAAAAGAGAGTGCGAATTCGCACTCTCCTTTTGTGTAGTACTATTGAAATTTTGTCTTAAAAACGAACGTAATTTAGAAATAATATTTATTGGTATTTCAAGAATATATATATAATTATTTACTAAGTCCATTTAAAAAAATTTGAGAGAACTTGTTCATAAGTTTAATTCTTTCATTAATATTTTGTTCATGTGTAAAGGTAACAATTCCATTAACAGCGTTTGCTGCTATTTTACTAACAGCATTAACATCATTAATACACCATTCGCCATTTAAATTACCCTCCTTAAAAATTACATGATAAGCATCTATATATTTGTTTTCTAATTTATTCATTTTTTCATTAATGCTATTAGTTTTATAATATTCAGTGCAAAATTCAATTATTGCGTTTTGAAGTGGATAATAGTATTCGGTTGTTAAAGATAGTTCATTATATAAATAAAATTTTTCTCTATTAGTTTTACATTTGATTTGTTCCTTTTTCCACTGTTCTTGCCATTTAGATTCTTCTATATTTAAAATTTCTAAAAATAGATTTTCTTTTGTTTTAAAGTGATAATAAAGATTCCCTTTACTACTTTCTGATAATTTAACAATTTCTCCAGTAGTAGTGGCATTATATCCATTTTTTATAAATAATTCCTTTGCGACACCTAGTATTTTATCTTTCAAGTTCATCACGCCTTTAATGAGTATTAAGTACTATCAATGATAGCACAAAAAATTCAAAGAATAATTGTATAACACAATACAGCCATTTAAATTTCGCAAGATTTTTTGTTGTAATATGTAAAAAAATAGATTACAATCCTTATAGACCGATCGCACGGTCTATAAGGATTGGAGGGAACTTAAATGATTTCATTTTTTACAAAAACTACTGATATGATGACATCAAAAAAAAGATGGACTGCACTAGTAGTATTAGCTGTTAGTTTGTTTGTTGTTACAATGGATATGACAATATTAATTATGGCTTTACCGGAATTAGTAAGAGAGTTAGAGCCTTCTGGTACCCAACAGTTATGGATAGTTGATATATACTCTCTTGTTTTAGCTGGCTTTATAATTCCATTGAGTGCCTTTGCTGATAAATGGGGAAGAAAAAAAGCATTATTAACTGGATTTGCTTTATTTGGCCTCGTTTCATTAGCTATATTTTTCGCAGAAAGTGCAGAGTTCGTAATAGCTATTCGATTTTTACTTGGTATTGCAGGTGCTTTAATAATGCCAACTACTCTTTCAATGATAAGAGTAATTTTTGAAAACCCTAAAGAAAGGGCCACTGCATTAGCTGTATGGTCAATCGCTTCATCGATAGGTGCTGTTTTTGGACCAATTATCGGAGGAGCTTTACTTGAGCAATTTTCATGGCACTCGGCATTTTTAATTAATGTACCGTTTGCGATAATAGCAGTTGTAGCAGGTTTATTTTTATTACCAGAGTCTAAGTTATCAAAAGAAAAGTCTCACTCGTGGGATATTCCTTCTACAATTTTATCAATTGCAGGCATGATTGGACTGGTATGGAGTATCAAAGAATTTTCAAAAGAAGGACTAGCAGATATTATTCCATGGGTTGTAATAGTATTAGCAATTACCATGATAGTGATATTTGTTAAACGTAATTTATCAAGTTCTGATCCAATGTTAGACGTAAGACTTTTTAAAAAGAGATCATTTTCAGCTGGTACAATTGCTGCATTTATGACAATGTTTGCAATGGCATCTGTTTTGTTATTAGCTTCACAATGGTTACAGGTTGTGGAAGAACTTTCTCCTTTTAAAGCTGGCTTATACCTATTACCTATGGCAATAGGAGATATGGTGTTTGCACCAATTGCACCCGGATTAGCGGCGCGATTTGGACCGAAAATAGTGTTACCTTCCGGAATTGGAATTGCAGCCATTGGCATGTTTATTATGTATTTCTTTGGTCATCCATTATCATATTCTACAATGGCTTTAGCATTAATTTTAGTTGGAGCTGGTATGGCTTCACTAGCAGTTGCATCTGCTCTAATAATGTTAGAAACACCTACATCAAAAGCAGGTAATGCAGCTGCTGTTGAAGAGTCTATGTATGACCTTGGAAATGTTTTTGGTGTAGCAGTACTTGGTAGCCTATCTTCTATGCTTTATCGTGTATTTTTAGATATTTCATCTTTTTCATCAAAAGGTATAGTTGGAGATTTAGCTCATGTAGCTGAAGAATCTGTAGTGGGCGCTGTCGAAGTAGCTAAAGCTACGGGGATAAAACAGCTTGCAAACGAGGCTGTAACATCATTTAATGATGCTTTTGTAGCAACTGCTTTAGTAGGTGGGATTATCATGATTATCATTTCAATAGTTGTCTATTTGTTAATTCCCAAATCACTTGATATAACTAAACAAAAATAGTACTAAACATATATTTTTAGATATTGTAGATTAGTTTATTTTTAAAATTAGTAATAGTTAAAAAGTAGAACCATTAATTTTAAATGGTTCTACTTTTTTATTATTAAGTAAAATTATAAAAGACAATTTCTTAAATTAATAATATGATATACCTATATCTAATAATTTATTAGTATTAATAAACCTTGAAAGGATGATTAACTGATGAATAGAGCAGATATTTTTAAAATATTTGATGTAGAACTTAATATAACTATATTTTTAGGAGCACTAGTAGCAACTTTCATCTATTTTATAAGTTACATGAACAATGTAAATGAATTAATTACATTATGCTTAACATTAGCTTTTCCTGCATATTTATTAAAAATTAGCAGATCGTTCGAGGTTATTTTATTAGAGGAAAAAATAAAAAATAGTAAAATCAAAATCTGTGACAAAGATAGAATTGAACGAGAGATACTGGTGAAAAAGAACCTAATAGATGAACTATTGTTTCCTAATAGAGTTATTAAAAAATATACACTGACAATTTTAATTTACAGTATAGGTATTATTATTCTTTTACTACTTTGTAATATGTTAAGTTATGGAATTGGTGAAAATGTCAATTTTATCTGGAGATTACTAGCTTGTTATGTAACGAGTGTCACAGTGATTATAGTTGCCTTGATTATAATGATAATGATATTTGATCTTATAATTGGATTACTATTAAATTTTCAAATATTTTTAAAAAATAAAAAGTATGATGACTTTTTATAATTATTCGATTTATATAATGAAAAATTAAATGATTAAACATAGAAACCTCAAAACAAACCATATTTAATAGAGTTTATGGCGCCTTATACAAATAAAGGCTATGCTGTTAAAGAATTATGTAGCTATCTTCAGATTAATATGGATGATGTTTATACTATTGGCGATAGAAAATTGATTTACCTATGTTTAATACCCTAGATAATTCTTCTGATAATTTAGTTTTTGTTAGAGTTTAACATA
Source organism: Staphylococcus sp. HMSC057A08 (assembly GCF_001812925.1). NCBI lineage: Bacteria > Bacillati > Bacillota > Bacilli > Caryophanales > Staphylococcaceae > Staphylococcus > Staphylococcus sp. HMSC057A08. The sequence goes on from NZ_KV810841.1 coordinate 4,268, forward strand.
ACTGATGATTATCAGAAGTTTGAGTCACATTAAAAAGGCACAACAAGTTCATGAACTTGTTG
>NZ_KV810842.1:0-998 GCF_001812925.1 Staphylococcus sp. HMSC057A08
AGAAGTTCGTAAGCATTGGGAATTAAAATTAAATCAATACTCAGAACGTGAACAAAGTTTAAGACGATATGATAGTCGTTCTTTTGAAGCGCAAGGTTTAGAAAAAATCGCAGAAATTCCACTTACAAGAGAAGAATATAGATTAGAACAAAACGAAAAAAAACGCTGTGAAAAAGAGGGTATCGAGTACCAACCTGTTACTTATTATGGACAGAAAAATGAACAAATTAGAAGATATAATCGTGGCGAAGTATCACAATTATTTAGTGATAAAGAGAAAGAACAAGCACAAAATGAAATTAGATTATTTATTCAAAATGCTAACAATCAAGTAAGCGAAAATGAACAAAGTTATTCTATTTTATTTGATAGATATAAACATGATGTTGGCTATTCAGAGGCAAAAGAAACTATTAAAAACACGTTTGATAGTGCGTCTACTTTTGGTCGTAAAATTCAAAATGACTTACTCAAAAATGAAATTAAGAGACGTCAATTAAAATTTTATGCAGATAATTATGATACTAATTATCAATTTAGAAGAGAAGTTGAAAATAAAGGATATAGTCAACAAGAGTTTATTAATACTGTTAAATCTAACTTTAAAGAATTACTCAATGAAAAGAATAAGTTAGAAAGCAGAGAAGAAAAACGTAAAGAAATTTATCAATCAGCTAAAGACGTTTACCTTACTGAAATTGATAAAAACAACCTAATTGTTCAGCAAATGTATCCTAAATCTCATTATCATTTTAGTAATGATGAGAAAGCATTTATTGTAGATGAGGCACAAAAAGGTAACATTATCAAAGCGTCTAATGTTCAGTATCTATTCAAACAAAGCAACAATATTCCTACTGATGTATTGCTAGAAGATACTTATAAAAAAACAAGTAAAGATATTTTTTTCAGTGAAAGACATCTTAAAAATTTAGAAAAAGATAGCTTTGAATATAACGTTGAATTGCAATTTATTAAGGAAAAAGAAAAAGAAATTG
>NZ_KV810843.1:0-367 GCF_001812925.1 Staphylococcus sp. HMSC057A08
TTTCAACGGCCTACTATCTTCTCATTTGGTTATTTCTATCTTGTTTCTTCTTCTTTTTCTTATGATTAATATTGTTTTGTTTTTCAGTTTCATTCGCATAATACATAAGGAAGTCACTAGCGTTTATAGTTGGTAAATGAATATGATTAGATGGTTCATTTTCATGTTCGATACGATTGTCATTATCATTTCTATCTACTTGATTAATATGTTTTTCGATAACTTCTTCTTGATCCACATTGTTATATTTCTCAAGTTTGATAAGTAATTGAACTTTCTCATTCGGTGTTTGGTCTTTGACTTTTTCAAAGTTTTTATCCCCTATATCTATTCTTAAATCATCATCAATATGTTCTTTATAACTATC
>NZ_KV810844.1:0-79736 GCF_001812925.1 Staphylococcus sp. HMSC057A08
CAGAGGGTCAGAGGTTCGAATCCTCTATGGCTCACTTTAAGCACTCCTTAATGGGGTGCTTTTTTATTACCCATTTTTAGTAGTGATGTTCATGAAAAAATTTATAAGTATTGACTTTCATAGTATGACAGTTATACCTTTCATTGGTATAATTATGAGTATGAAAGTTATAGACGGAGGAGAGATTATGGATTTTTCCAACTTTTTTAATAATCTTAGTACTTTGAAGATTATTACAAGTATATTAGATATACTTATTGTCTGGTATGTCCTTTATCTTCTCATTACTGTATTTAAAGGAACTAAAGCAATTCAATTGCTTAAAGGTATATTATTTATAGTTATTGGACAACAAGTAAGTAAACTTCTTAATTTAACTGCTACCTCAAAGTTATTTGATATTGTGATTCAATGGGGCGTTTTAGCTTTAATTGTGATATTCCAACCAGAAATAAGACGAGCACTTGAGCAATTAGGGCGAGGAAGCCTATTTAAACGCTATACCAATACTTACAGTCATGATGAAGAAAAATTAATCCAATCTGTATCAAAGGCTGTTCAGTATATGGCTAAAAGACGAATTGGAGCATTAATTGTTTTTGAAAAGGAAACTGGATTACAAGACTATATTGAAACTGGTATATCAATGAATTCTGCAATATCTCAAGAATTATTGATAAATGTTTTTATACCTAATACACCATTACATGATGGGGCTATGATTATTCAAAATACTAAAATTGCTAGTGCTGCATGTTATTTACCACTTTCAGATAGTAATAAAATTTCTAAAAGTTTAGGTACAAGACATAGGGCAGCCGTAGGAATTTCTGAAGTTTCGGACTCATTTACTGTGGTAGTATCTGAAGAAACCGGTTCAATATCAGTTACTTTCGATGGTAAATTAAGACGTGATGTTTCTGATGAAGTATTCGAAGAGTTATTAGCTGAACATTGGTTTGGAGCTCGCGCTCAAAAGAAGGGTGTGAAATAGCATGTTAGAAAGTAAATGGGGATTAAGATTTTTTGCCTTAATATTAGCGATCTTTTTTTATCTTTCTGTTAATAATGTGTTTGGCAATATTTTTAACAATGATAATCTATCTCAGAATTCTTCTAAAACAATAGAAGATGTACCTGTAGAAATTCTTTATAATACTAAAAATTTACATGTTACTAGATCACCAGATACTGTTGATGTTACTATTTCAGGACCACAATCAAAGTTATTGAAAATAGAAAGTTCAGACGATATCAAGGTTACAGTTAACTTATCTAATGCTAAATCTGGAAATTATAAAGAAGATTATATTGTTAAGGGATTAAGTAACGATATTAGTTATAATGTTAAACCTAAACATGCGTATATCACTTTGGAAGATAAAGACACTAAAACTATGCATGTTCAGCCTGATATTGCACAAAACAATATAAATTCAAATTATAAAGTAAGTGAAGCTTTTTTAAATAAAAATACTGTTCAAGTTACGGGCGGTAAAAAGCAATTAGATAAAATTGCATATTTAAAAGCGACATTTAAAAATGCGACTAATATCAGTGAGGATACTACTGATGTAGCTGAAATTACTGCATTTGACAAGCAATTGAATAAATTAAACGTTCAGATCAAGCCTAATAATGTTAAAATGTCAGTGAAACTTGAACCTTACAGTAAAAAAGTAAAAATTAAAACTGTTAAAAAAGGTTCGTTACCTGACGATGAAAGTTTAGATAACATTAAACTAAATGAGAATGAAGTAGAAATTTATGGTAATAAAGATGATTTGAAGGATATTAATGACATAGAAGCTGATGTAAATTTAGATGATATCACTGAGTCAACTAATAAAACTCTTCAACTCAAAATACCTAAACAGGTTAAGAAATCTGAATTCAATGAAGTCACAGCACATGTCAATTTAAAATAGTAAACTAGATAATAAAGGAGTAATTAAAATGGGAAAATATTTTGGAACTGATGGTGTAAGAGGAGTAGCTAATAAAGAATTAACACCTGAATTAGCGTTTAAGCTAGGTCGCTATGGTGGTTATGTATTAGCACATAATGAAGGAGAGAAACATCCTAGAGTTTTAGTTGGTAGAGATACTCGTGTGTCGGGTGAAATGTTAGAATCTGCTTTAATTGCTGGATTAGCATCAATAGGTGCAGAAGTAATGAGATTAGGAGTTATTTCTACTCCAGGTGTTGCATATTTAACACGTGAAATGGGAGCACAATTAGGGATAATGATTTCTGCCTCTCATAATCCTGTGGCTGACAATGGTATTAAGTTCTTTGGTGCTGATGGTTTTAAACTTTCAGATAAGCAAGAAGAAGAAATTGAACAATTATTAGACCAAGAACAACCTGACTTACCACGTCCTGCAGGTAAAGACATTCTGCATTTTTCAGATTATTATGAAGGTGCACAAAAATACTTAAGTTATCTTAAATCTACTATTGATATAAATTTAGATGGACTTAAAATTACATTAGATGGGGCGAATGGATCAACTTCTTCACTTGCGCCTTTCTTATTTGGTGATTTAGAGGCAACAACAGTTACAATTGGTTGTAATCCAGATGGATACAATATTAATGATGAATGTGGGTCTACTCATCCTGAACATTTAGCTGAAAAAGTTGTAGAAACTGAAAGTGATTTTGGTTTAGCTTTTGATGGAGATGGAGATCGTTTAATTGCTGTTGATGAAAAGGGTAACATCATTGATGGTGACCAAATTATGTTTATTATTGGTCAAGACATGCATAAAAATCATGAATTAAATAATAATATGATTGTATCTACTGTAATGAGTAATTTAGGATTTTATAAAGCTCTTGAAACAGAAGGCATTCAATCAAATAAAACAAAAGTTGGAGATAGATATGTCGTTGAAGAAATGAGACGAGGCCATTATAATTTAGGCGGAGAACAATCTGGACATATAGTAATGATGGACTATAACACGACTGGTGATGGACTACTAACTGGCGTACAACTTGCAGCTATTATTAAATCAAGTGGTAAAACTTTAAGTGAGTTAGCAGCCCAAATGAAAAAGTATCCACAATCATTAATCAATGTAAAAGTAACAGATAAACATCATGTGTCTGAAAATGAAGACGTTAAAGCTGTTATGGATGAAGTTGAGAATGAAATGAACGGTGAAGGAAGAATATTAGTTAGACCTTCAGGAACTGAACCATTAGTAAGAGTAATGGTTGAGGCAGCTACAAATGAAGATGCTGAACGTTACGCTCAAACAATTGCTAATAAAGTAAAAGAAAAAATGGGATTAAATTAATAGTACCATTAAAAAACAAGAATACACTCTCTTTAAAGTTAAAGTTGTAGAACTGAAAACTTTAAAGAGAGTATTTTTTATCAAAAAATATAAATTAAATATCAAATTATGACTATAAGTTTATGAATTAAATATAATAATATTTGCAAATGATTAATAAAAAAAGGTAAAATAAATAGTATTGGAAGAAAGGAGGATAGATGTAATAAAAATAAAACAAAGCGCCTGGACAAGTAATTAGAATGTTAATCATTTAGTATTAATTAGGAGAATACTCATAGACATACTAATTATATTGTAGACGAGGAGAATAGTTATCGATATAATCGGCGGATGCTATTCCGGATGAGGCACATTCGTTAGCTTATTATTTAAAACATATAGGTAACTAGATGTACAACTATAATAAGAATGCCAAATATAAAATAAATAGAAGACATAGAAATATGATGTTTAGAATCCAATACAAAAAAACGAACAATGTCTAATTAAAAAATTTTATATAGCAGATAAAATTATCATATGACTATGTAATGGAGGAAAAAGAAATATGTGCGGAATTGTTGGATATATTGGCTTTGATAATGCCAAAGAATTATTATTATCTGGTTTAGAAAAATTAGAATATAGAGGATATGATTCAGCAGGAATTGCTGTTGTCAATGATGAGGGTACTACTGTATTTAAGGAAAAAGGACGTATTGCAGAATTAAGAAAAGTAGCAGATAGCAATGACATTGATGGTCACATTGGTATTGGTCATACTCGTTGGGCTACTCATGGGGTACCTAGTACTGTTAATTCACATCCTCATCAATCAAATAATGGACGTTTTACTTTAGTACATAATGGTGTCATTGAAAATTATGAAGAGCTAAAAAGCGAATACTTATCAGATGTAACGTTTAAATCAGAAACTGATACAGAAGTTATCGTTCAATTAGTAGAATATTTTTCAAATAAAGGGTTAGAAACTGAAGATGCATTCACTAAAGCAGTATCTTTATTAGATGGATCATATGCTTTAGGCATGTTAGATTCTGAGGATGAAGACACTATTTATGTAGCTAAAAATAAATCACCTTTACTTGTTGGTATTGGTGACGACTTTAATGTTATTGCTTCAGATGCATTAGCAATGATTAAAGTTACAAATCAATATAAAGAAATTCATGATCATGAAATTGTTATTGTTAAAAAAGAAAGTGTAACAATTAAAGATAAAGATGGAAATATTCAAGATCGTCCAACGTATACTGCTCAAATAGATGCATCAGATGCTGAAAAAGGTATTTATGATCACTATATGTTAAAAGAAATTAATGAACAACCAGCAGTAATGCGTCGTATTATTCAAGAATACGAAGATGAAAATGGAGATTTAAATATTGATTCTGAGATTATTAAAGATGTGTCGAATGCAGATCGTATTTATATCATTGCTGCAGGGACAAGTTATCATGCTGGTTTAGTTGGTAAAGAATATCTTGAAAAACTATCTGGAGTGCCAACTGAAGTTCATGTGGCATCAGAATTTGTTTATAACATGCCATTATTATCTGAAAAACCTTTATTTATTTATATCTCTCAATCAGGAGAAACAGCTGATAGCCGTGCAGTATTGGTTGAAACAAATAAATTAGGCCATAAGTCTTTAACAATTACAAATGTAGCAGGTTCAACGTTATCTCGTGAAGCTGATCATACGTTGTTATTACACGCAGGACCTGAAATTGCTGTTGCATCAACTAAAGCTTATACAGCTCAAATTGCTGTATTATCAATTCTTTCTCAAGTTGTAGCTAAAGCGCATGGACGCGATAACGGTATTGACTTATTAAGAGAATTAGCAAAAGTAACAACTGCAATTGAAACGATTGTAGATGACGCACCAGTAATGGAAAAAATTACTAAAGAATTCTTAGAAACGACTAGAAATGCTTTCTTTATTGGTCGTGCGATGGATTACAATGTAAGTTTAGAAGGAGCATTAAAACTTAAAGAAATTTCATATATTCAAGCTGAAGGATTTGCTGGTGGAGAGTTAAAACACGGTACTATTGCTTTAATCGAAGATGATACGCCAGTCATTGCTTTAGCTACTCAAGAAAATGTGAATTTATCAATTCGTGGTAATGTTAAAGAAGTAGTAGCTCGTGGCGCTAAACCTTGTATTATTTCAATGGAAGGTTTAGAAAAAGATGGAGACACATATGTGATTCCTCATGTACACGAATTATTAACACCTTTAGTATCAGTAGTAGCACTACAATTAATCGCATATTATGCAGCGTTACACAGAGGATTAGATGTTGATAAACCTCGTAACTTAGCCAAATCAGTTACAGTTGAATAATTCAAAAAGCTGGGACATGAATGACATGTCTCAGTTTTTTATTTAATTTGTTAAATAATCAGAATCATCATACACTTATTTTAAGTAGAGGTGATCATTTGATAAATTTAAAGCATATCTATAAAAAGAAACACGGAAAAACAATCCTTAATGATTTAAATTGGCATATTGAAGCGGGAGATAATTGGATTCTTTATGGGTTGAATGGTGCAGGAAAAACAACACTATTAAATATCATGAATGCTTATGAGAGTGTATCTCAGGGTGAAATAGAAATGTTTGAAATGGTACCAGGTAAAAAAGGATATTCTGCAGAAAACGTTCGTCAACATATTGGATTTGTTTCGCATAGTTTATTAGAAAAATTTCAAGACGGTGAGAAAGTGATTGATGTCGTATTAAGCGGCATATTTAAATCTATTGGTCTATATAAAGAGTATTCTGATGAACATATTAAAGAAGCAGAAAAATTATTAAATTTAGTAGGAATGTTATCATATAAAGATCAATATTTAGGATATCTCTCAACAGGACAAAAACAAAAAGTAATGATTGCTCGCGCGCTTATACATCAACCTGATGTGCTTATTCTTGATGAACCAGCATCAGGATTAGACTTTTTGGCTAGAGAGCAGTTATTATATTTATTAGAAAATTTAAATAAGACATACGCTCATTTGACGATGATTTACGTGACTCATGTCATAGAGGAAATTATTCCTTTATTTAGTAAGATATTTTTATTAAAAGAGGGTAGTTGTTTTGATAAAGGAATAACAAAAGATATTTTAACTGATTCGATTATGTCTAAATTTTTTAATAATCAAATTGAAGTCATTCAATATAGAAATCGATATCATCTTTATATAAAATATAATTGAGTTTGCACTTTGGTTAAATAAATGTCACAATTTTTAAGAAAGAATTAGATGGAGGGTATCACGATGATATTTGAAAATATTAAAGCAATATTCTTAGATATGGATGGAACACTATTGCATGAAGATAATAAAGCGACTGTAAAAACAAAAGAAGTAATTGATCAATTAAGAGAAAAAAATTATAAGGTATTTCTAGCAACAGGACGTTCTTATTCTGAAATTCATAATTTAGTACCAAAAGGTTTTAAAGTAGATGGTGTTATTAGTTCTAATGGAACAAGAGGTGATATTGAAGATAAACTTTTATTTAAACATAGTTTGACAATAGATAGTGCAAAAAAAATCGTGCAACTGGCTCAACAACAACATATTTATTATGAAGTTTTTCCTTTTGAAGGAGATAGAATTTCACTAATTGAAGATCAATCATGGATGGAAGATATGATTGATAGTGAACATCCACAAAATGAAGTGAGTGAAAGTGAATGGAAATCACGTCGAGATGCCATGAATGGTAAAATTAATTGGAGAAAAGATATTCCAAATGACGCCTATTCTAAAATTTATCTTTTCAATAAAAAGTTAAATAAAATTAAAACGTTTAGAGATGAATTAATACAAAATAAAGTGTTATTAAATATTAGCGTATCTAATTCTTCAAGGTTTAATGCTGAGACGATGGCTTATCAAGTGGATAAAGGCACTGGAATTAAAGAAATGATAGATCATTTCGATATTAAACAAGAAGAAACACTTGTTATTGGTGATAGCGATAATGACAGAGCAATGTTTGAATTTGGAGGATACACTGTTTCAATGAAAAATGCACGTCCAGAAATTCAGTCTATTACTGATGATACTACACAATATACAAATGAAGAAGATGGCGCGGCTTTATATTTAGAACACCATCTTTTAAATTAAAATAAGGTAAGAAAGTAGGAGAAACCTGCTTTCTTACCTTTTGTGTTGAATAGTGATTTATTTATCGTTATTTAAATTTTTTTGATGATTTAAGTCTTCTTTAACATGATTTTTTGTATCATTAAAAGATGAAGGATCGTTTTTTAACGCTTCTTTTTTATGATTTATTTCTTTTTTTTCTTTTCGTTTACTTTTTTTCTTTTCGTTTACAGGTCTTTTCACATTCTCACCGCGACGTAAGAAATATTGAACAATACCCATTATAATTACAAAATATAGAATTAAACGTACAATAATAATAAGCGTTTGAGCAATAATTAAAATCACTTGTGCTACATTTTGGGACATATTTCCGGTTAATACAGTTAATATTGTACCAAGTGGTTGTGTAATGATAATAATGAGTAGGTTAATTAATAAGATAGCTAAAAAGAATTTGAACCAAGTTTTACGTCCATTTTTAATTCCTTTAAATCCATCTTTAAAATGACCTATAGCACTTAAGTCATTTTTACGTGCAAATGATACAGTATAATTAATCATTAATATAAAGAAGAACCAATATACGATTGAAAGAATGAATCCCATAATGATAATTAAGATAATTTGTACAGTAAGTAAAATACCAATAGCGTGATCGGATGTACTTACTGACTGTTGAATAGATGTGAATAATGGTGTTAAAGCTTTATTAAATAAAAAGTTTAATCCTAATGTGATTAAATATAATACAGCATAAAGAATAATAGTAATTAAAGCTAAAAGAAGACTTTTAACATATTTTCCTTTTTTAAAAGCAAAAAACAAATCAGAAAATTGAACAGCTTCTTTTTCAATAGCTTTAGCCATAATATTAAAAGCCCCTGCAAGTAATTGATAACCTGCAAGTATAAAAAATAATAATCCTAAGACCAAGACGAGTATTATCATTACTAATGACGCGCCTGATGACTGTTGAAATTGTGCTGCTAGTTGCATCTGCATAAAGTTTTGAATGAAGAAAGTTCTAGCAATCACAAATGCCACAAATACAATAATAAAACTTACTAAACTAAATAGTATTGTTTTTATGAGTTGTGACTTAGCATTTTTAAATGCTAAACTATGAAATTTAAACAAAATAAGCACTCCTTTACGTTAATATAATACACAATATCAGAATTTGTGCTTTTTTTAAATTAATATCTAACAATATTATGTTTTAAGTGTTAAAATATGCTAATGATTTAATAATGAAAGGAGACTTTATGGTGAAATTTGCAATTTTAACCGACGTTCATGGTAATTTTGATGCCTTACAAACTGTTTTAGATGATATTGATAATAGAGAAGATATCGATCAAATCTTTAACTTAGGTGATAATATTGGAATTGGCCATGAAACCAATAAAGTATTAGATATGATTTTCGATCGAGATGATATGGAAATTATTGCTGGTAATCACGATGAAGCAATTATGTCAATTGTTAATGGTACACCGTATCCAGAAGATTTAAAAAATAAATTTTATGAACACCATCAATGGATTGAAAGTCGAATGGATGAAGATTACTATGATGTATTAAATACACTACCAAGATATTTAGAAAAAACAATTTGTGGGAAAAAATGTTTATTTATACATTATGAAATTGAAAATCAAAGATTAGAAGAGGGGATTGATAAACAACCATTTGAACCTATTGTAGATAATCAAAAAGAAGAGATAGTTAAATTATTTGAAGATAAGGATGCGGATTTTATAGCTTTTGGACATAATCATCAATTACACTTGTATGATGATAATAACAAAACCTATTTCAATCCTGGTTCAGTAGGACTTAATAATGGTAAATATGCCGTATATGGAATCGTCACAATTAACGAAAATGAGTTTAGTGTTGAAAGAGTAAAATTACCGTATGATAATGAAGAATTTCTTCAAGGATTTGATGAAAAACATGTACCAGGCAAACAATTTATTTTCGATTATTTTATATAAGTAAAAAAAGTCGAGCAGAAACTAATATGAATTCTGTTCGACTTTTTACTTATATTGTAAACTGCGGACATTGTTTGTGTAGTCTTAATGATGAGCGTGCTCTTTATGTAATCCAGAGCATAGTACTGAAGTATCGTGATCATGTTGTGCTGTTTCTAATTGAATTGTCATATGTTGTATATTTAAGTGAAGTAATTCATGTTCTATTTTTTTAAGAAGTCCTTCACAGTCCTGAACAGACATAGTTTCAGAGACGACTGCATGACAACTTAACGCATTCATATCATTTGAAATAGTCCAAACGTGATAATCATGGACATTATAAATTTCATTATGATTTATAATTGTACTAATGATTTTATCTAAATTGACGTCACTTGGTGTACCTTCCATTAAAATATTAAGTGACGAACGTGAAATACCGATTGCACTTTTCAATATAATAATGGAAACTAGAATGCTTGCGATAGGATCAGCAATTGTAAAGTTAAATACGTATATAAGAATAGATGCTATAATGGCACCTAATGAACCAAGTAAGTCTCCTAAAACGTGAATAAAAGCACCGCGCATATTTAAGTTATGTGACGTATCACCGCTTTTAAACATGATTATTGCAACGATAATATTCACTATAAGTCCAATCACACTAATAATAAACATTTCAGTGGATTGCACTTTAATAGGATTGAAAAATCTTCTAATCGCTTCGATGATAATGACGCCACTAATAATTAATAAAGTTATACCATTAAATAAGGCAGCTAAGACTTCAAAACGCTTGTAACCGAATGTTTTAGTTGAAGTAGCATTTTTCTCTGCATAAATAAATGCGATTAAAGCAACTCCTAGTGAAACAGTATCGCTAAACATATGAAGTCCATCTGATAATAGCGCAAGACTATTAGCGATAAATCCTCCTAAAATTTCAACAATCATAAATAAGCCTATAATAATAAAAGAAATTGTTAATACCTTTTTGTTATTGGTATGGACATGATTATGAGTATGGTTATGATGGTGTGTGTGATTAGACATTTATTATTCACCTCTTTGATGATGAGCATGTTGAATGGCTTGTTTTAATAAAGTAGAAACATGTTGATCGTCTATAGAATAAATCATGGATTGTCCATGACGTGACGATTTAACAAGGCCTGCTTGTTTTAAACTCTTTAATTGATGCGACACATTTGATTGAGTTAATTTTAATGTATGCGTAATATGCCCAACACTAGCTTCACCTTTATATAACAATTCTAAAATACGTAAACGGTTATAATCGCTTAACGCTTTAAATGTCTCAGTTAAACGGTTAAGCATGTATTCATCTATAAATATATCTCTATCTTTATTTGTATTGGACATCACATGAGACCTTCTCTTTAATATATGAATATATATTCATATATTAATATATAGTGTCCTTGTCTAAGTGTCAATGATATATAGTAAATAAGTTTAAAAATGATACTAAGTGGTATTAATAAACTATGAAATGAATTGAAGGAGGAAATAAGTTTATGAGTATATTAGTTATTGGTGCTAATGGTGGCGTAGGTTCTAAATTGGTTAACCAATTAAAAGAAGATCAAGTTGATTTTACAGCCGGTGTTCGTAAAGAAGAACAAGAAAGTGCGTTAAAAGATCAAGGTGTTAATGCCATTTTAATAGATGTAGAAAAAGATAGTATTGATGATTTAACTGAGAAATTCAAAGGCTTTGATAAAGTTATTTTCTCAGTTGGTTCAGGTGGTAACACAGGTGCTGATAAAACAATCATTGTTGATTTAGATGGTGCAGTGAAAACGATTGAAGCAAGTAAAAAAGCAAATGTTAAACATTATGTAATGGTTTCTACTTACGATTCACGTCGTGAAGCATTTGATGCAAGTGGAGATTTAAAACCTTATACAATTGCAAAACACTATGCAGATAATCATTTAAGAAATTCTGGACTAACTTATACAATCGTTCATCCAGGTGGTTTAGAAGATAAATCAGGTACTGGTGAAATTAAAGCTGACTTGTATTTTGATGAAGGAAGTACAATTCCACGCGAAGATGTGGCTTCTGTATTAAAACACGTAGCGACTTCTGAAAATAAATTTGAAAATAAAGAATTTCAAATTCTTTCAGGGCATCAATCTATTCAAGAAGCATTATCTCGTTTTGAGTAGTTAAGTTAGATAATTAATTACAAATGAAAAGTTCTGTGTTAGAGTAGGACAGTGAGTTTTAAAACTTGCTGTTCTATTCTTTTTTATTAATATATATAATTTCTATTAAATTAATAATGAAATTGATATAATAAACATATGAGTGAAAATTTTTATTTAACTATAGAAGCGAAATAGCATTTATATAGAATTAGTTATCTGATATATTAAAAGCTTAAATAGATAGTAATTTAAAGATAAAATGGGTCATCAATTGTTCTAATTATACATAATCATTTAAATACGATATTTCACTTTAAAATAAAGAGAGAAGCAATAACCGTGTTTTAGGAGGTGCAATCATGCCATTATTTTTAAAGCCTATTTTCTTTGAAAAAATATGGGGCGGTAATAAGTTAAATCAATTTAATTACGACATACCAAGTGAACAAACTGGAGAATGCTGGGGTATTTCTGCACATCCGAATGGAAAAAATATGATTGAAAATGGTCAGTATGCTGGTCAAACATTAGATCAAGTATGGAATGAGCATAGAGAATTATTTGGAGACTTTCCAAGTAAAGATTTCCCTTTATTATGTAAAATAGTGGATGCAAGACACCCTCTATCTATTCACGTTCATCCTGACGACTCGTATGCATATGAATTTGAAAACGGTCAATATGGTAAGTCAGAATGTTGGTATATTATTGATGCAGAAGAAGATGCTGAAATTATACTCGGTACCTCTGCTGATTCAAAAGAAACATTTGAGAATAAGATAAAAGAAGAGGCGGTGTTGGATGTAGTAGAAAGACTCAAAGTTAAACCAGGTGAGTTTTATTTTATACCAGCTGGAATGCTTCATTCTATAGGTTCTGGTGTTTTAGTATATGAAACAATGCAATCATCTGATATTTCATATAGAGTATATGATTATGAACGTAATCGAACTGATGGATCATCATTAGAAGTTAAAAAAGCATTAGACGTGCTTCAATTTACTGCAAATGCACCTGCTATAGTACCTGAAACTACAATTGTAGAAAATCATAAACGTAGCCAAATTGTATCTAATGACTTTTTTACAATGGTTAAATGGGAAATAAGTGGAACGCTTAATTATATGAAGCCTCGTGAATTTTGTCTTATTTCTGTATTAGAAGGTCATGGACAAGTGATTACAGATGGAGAAATCTTTAAGCTAGAAAAGGGGTCTAATTTTATTTTAACTTCTGAAGATTTAGATAGCGTATTTGAAGGCGAGTTCACTCTAATTATAAGTTATATTTAGTTAATCAATTTAATTTATAAGCAGAAATGTTGGAATAATTTCTATATCTAGCATGATTTTCTAGTGTGATAGCTGAATCTAGAAGTTTTTTATTTTCCTTTTTCTGTTAATCGGAAATCTAATAAGGTTTAAATAATGAGGTAGTATATTTTAATAGTGAAATGGAATTTTGTGATGATTCATATGATTCTATTTCACTTTTTTGAATTTAAAAAGTGATTTCATAATACGTCAACTCTATTAAAAAAATATGATAAAATAAAAAAAACGAAATCTTATAGACTATTCATATATTTAAGTTAAGCTATCTAAAAATGACTAATAGGTGCTAAAATTAATATTAATATATACATGAATAAAGATGCTAAATTTAAAATAAGTAAGAAGGAGATTCTAGATGGCAGAAGAAGTAAATTACTTTTGGTTAAATTGTGGATATACAAGATGGAACCATAATGAACCATTAGTTGGACAAATAACTTTATTTGAGTCTGGAGCACAGTTCAATCCTACTCAGGGTTTTCGAGCGTTCAAAAAAGCTAAAATTGGCGATCAAGTGATTTTTTATCAAGTACAAACAGATACTGGATTATTAGGAATTGGGGAAATTATTAGTGTTCAAACAGGAGCACAAAATAAAATTAGAGTTGAATTTAAATTTAATGAAGAATTAAAGCCTTTAACTACTGACTATTTAAAACGTAGTGAAGTGCTAGATTATCGAATGAATAATATGCGAGAAACGTTAATAAATCAGCTCACAAAAGAAGAGTTTCAATTAATCGTTGAGTTAGGAAAAGGTAACATTCAATTACCTCGATATTTCTTCTTATCTGAAACTGAAAAATTTGAACCTGATACACATTATACGATTTTTACACATACTTATAATGGAATTAAACGGAATGGTTATCATTTTTATAACCAATTAGAAGTAGGGGATAATTTAATATTTTATGATAAGAATAGTAATCAATCGGTCGTAGGAATTGGTGAAGTATCTCGTCATATTCATGAAAAACCTCCAATTCCTGGTCGTACTAATAGTACTGCAATAGAGATTTATTATGAAAAGAATATCACTCCTGTTACATTAGGCGCACTAAATAAACATCCTAAATTAAAAAACTTATACTTTTTACAAGAAAATGCTAAGCAAGCAATAGCAAGTATGAGTCAAGCACAATACGATGCTATTATAGAAATGAGTGAAAATGATGGGATTAGAACACCATTTGAGACTATTAAAAAACCAGGATTCAATACAGATCATGATGAGACAATTAAACCTTTTATTTTACTTGTTGTAGATAAACGTGAAGAAGGTTTGAAAGCAGCCAATAATCTTTTACAAAAAACGAATGCTAATCCAGTTATTACTAGTGGTCACCCTGACTTTAGTGAAGATATGTTATATGGCAGATATCTACCTAATGAGACAGGTGCCTTATATTATAGAGAAGGTTTTATTACACAACTTATGCCTAAAAATGACAAAAGTTACTTAGTAATTGATAACTTTAATAGACTTGATCCAGATATATTTCAAACTTATATTAATGTTTTAGAAGGGTACGAAGTTACATTACCTAGATATAATAAAGACGGTAACATGATTACTTGGTCTCGTGAAAAAGATTCTTTTTATCATTTTAATCCTAATTGGCATATTATTGGGGTAACATACGAAAAGTTAGAAGATATAAAAAATAAATATTCACAACAATTTTTAAAATATACACGTATTGTAAAAGTGAATCATGATGCATAATAGCAGACAAGTTAGATAAAAAACATCATAACGTATAATGAGCTAAAGTGGATATAGAATTTGAAATAAATTCTATATCCACTTTTTTATGTTTAATGAGTCCTTGTAAAAGGAATAAATTAAATAAGTTAAAAAGGAAGGTGACGGAACATGCCAATCGTTTATTACGATGGAAACTGTGTGTATTGCTATAATTATTGTATTTGGCTAATACAACATGGTTTACCTAAAAACTATGAGTTTGCGACTTTAAAAGGAAAAGCGGGACAACATTTATTTGAACAACATCCTGAAGCTAAAAATAAAAATAGTGTGATACTACAAGAAGGAGATCATTTATATTACGAGACTACTGCAGTAGCAAAATTAATCACAACATTAAGTAGTGAAAAATGGTTAGGTATACTACTTAGAGTAACGCCATTACCAATAAGAAACTTAGGTTATCGACTATTTGCTAATAATAGAGATAAAATGTGGAAAACACATTGGCATAAACCCAACGCATATGAAAAATCATTCTTTATTGATGATGATAGACAATAAATGAGAAAACTATTTTTAATTGATAATATATATAAGTTTTAATTATATATTATAAAGCTTTTGATAATGATTCTATATATTTATTCATGAGTATTAGTGTTTTCAAATTACGTGTGTAAAATAACTTTACAGATTATAATTATTATAATATAATTATGATTGTAAAAGAGAGACATGATTGTATAAAAAAGGAGAGATTCGATGACGCAACAAGATGTAGTAAAAGAATTAAATCAACAAGTGGCAAACTGGACAGTAGCATATACAAAATTACACAACTTCCATTGGTATGTTAAAGGTCCTAATTTCTTCTCATTACATGAAAAATTTGAAGAATTATACAATGAAGCTAGTCAATATGTAGACGATTTAGCAGAACGTATTCTAGCAATTGGAGGTAATCCAGTAGCAACATTAAAAGAAAGTTTAGAACTTTCAATTGTAAAAGAAGCAGATACACATTACACTGCTGAAGAAATGGTTAAAGCTTTCTCTGAAGATTTAACTCAAATTTCTAAACAACTTGGAAAAGCAATTGAAGTTGCAGGTGAAGCAGGAGACGACGTTTCAGAAGATATGTTTATTGGTATGCAAACATCAGTAGATAAACATAATTGGATGTTTAAATCTTATTTAGTTTAAGTATTCTATTTTAAAAAGAGCCATTGTGGACGATAAAACGTCTACAATGGCTCTTTTAACTTTTAATATTAACATTGATAAGTGATTATTCAGCGATTTCTAAAGCAATTTCCATCATTTGAGTAAATGATGTTTGACGTTCTTCAGCTGATGTAGCTTCATCTCTTAAGATATGATCACTTACAGTAAAAATACCTAAAGCTTTTTTACCAGCATGAATCGCATTTAAATATAAGCCAGCTGATTCCATTTCAATACCTAAGATACCCATGTTCTTCCAACTATCATTGAAATGTTTATCGGCATTATAAAACGTATCTGATGATAAAATATTTCCAACATGTGTAACTGCCCCGATATCATCAGCAACTTGTTTAGCTTTAGTAATTAACTCAAAATCTGCAATTGGAGCAAAGTGACCAGGAATATTAAATTGATCTACATAATTTGAATTAGTTGAAGCAGCTTGAGCAATAATAACATCATATAAATTCACATTCTCTTGTAATGCACCACA
Source organism: Staphylococcus sp. HMSC057A08 (assembly GCF_001812925.1). Classification (NCBI taxonomy): domain Bacteria; kingdom Bacillati; phylum Bacillota; class Bacilli; order Caryophanales; family Staphylococcaceae; genus Staphylococcus; species Staphylococcus sp. HMSC057A08. Next base: position 16,383 of record NZ_KV810844.1, read on the forward strand.
TGAACCTATTCGAATAATTGTATCAACATCAAAGAAATTATAAAGCTCATACGAATAAATTCCAATACTTGGAATACCCATACCTGAACCCATTACTGAGATCTCTTTACCTTTATAAGTGCCAGTGTATCCAAACATATTACGTACTTCATTAAATTGTTCAACATTTTCTAAAAAGTTATCAGCAATATATTTTGCACGTAATGGATCTCCAGGCATTAATACTGTTTTAGCAATTTTAGCTCCATTAGGTTGAATATGAGGTGTACCGTTTGTCATGAATATCTTCTCCTTAACATTTTATTCAAAATAAAGATAACATTTGTTTAAAATTTTTGCGAATTTTTGTACTATATAAATGAGAGAAACATATAAATTATGTTAATATAAGTTGGCTTTCGAGCAATACATTGGAGGAAATTTTTATGGAATATTCAAAATATATTGATCATACACTTTTAAAACCAGAATCAACACGTCAACAGATTGATAAAATTATTTCTGAAGCTAAGGCGTATCATTTTAAATCGATTTGCGTCAATCCGACCCACGTTAAGTATGCTTCTGAACAACTTGTGAATTCTGATGTACTCGTATGTACAGTGATTGGGTTCCCACTTGGAGCTACAACAACCGCTACAAAGATTTTTGAAACAGAAGATGCGATTAAAAATGGCGCGTCTGAAATTGATATGGTTATCAATATAGGCGCACTTAAAGATGAAAGATATGAAGATGTTCAAAAAGATATTGAAGGCGTAGTTGCCGCAGCTAACGGAAAAATAGTGAAAGTTATTATTGAAACTGTTCTTTTAACAGACGATGAAAAAGTGAAAGCAAGTGAACTAGCAAAAGCTGCTGGTGCAGATTTCGTTAAAACATCAACTGGTTTTGCTGGGGGAGGCGCTACACCAGAAGATGTGAAATTAATGAAAGACACTGTGGGAGACGAATTAGAGGTTAAAGCTTCAGGTGGCGTGCGTAATCTTGAAGATTTTCACAAAATGCTTAATGCAGGTGCTACACGTATTGGAGCAAGTGCAGGTGTTCAAATTGTCAAAGGTTTAGAATCAAATTCTGATTATTAATAATATATTTTTTAACATCATTTAGAAATGCAACAACCGAGAAAGGGGATAGCACAATGAGAATGGTAGACATCATTGAAAAAAAGCGTGATGGACAGATATTAACTAAAGAAGAAATCGAATTTTTCATAGAAGGATATACCAATGGAGATATCCCAGATTATCAAGCTTCTAGTTTAGCGATGGCAATCTTTTTCCAAGATATGAATGAAGAAGAACGTGCAGCTTTAACTATGGCAATGGTTAATTCAGGTGATGTTATTGATTTATCAAAAATCAATGGTATTAAAGTAGATAAACACTCAACTGGTGGCGTTGGAGATACGACGACATTAGTGTTGGCACCATTAGTAGCTGCAGTGGGAGTGCCAGTTGCCAAAATGAGTGGCCGTGGTTTAGGACATACGGGTGGTACGATTGATAAATTAGAATCTATTGATGGGTTCCATGTTGAAATCTCTGAAGCGGACTTCATTAAACTTGTTAATGAAAATCAAGTTGCAGTGATTGGACAAACTGGCAATTTAACACCTGCAGATAAGAAACTATACGCATTAAGAGATGTTACAGGAACAGTTAACTCTATTCCTCTAATCGCATCATCTATCATGAGTAAGAAAATTGCCGCGGGTGCTGATGCAATCGTCCTAGATGTTAAAACTGGAAATGGTGCATTCATGAAAACATTAGAAGACGCCGAGGCTTTAGCACATGCTATGGTTAGCATAGGAAATAATGTTAGTAGAAATACAATGGCTATTATTTCAGATATGAGCCAACCACTTGGTCGTGCGATTGGGAATGCTTTAGAATTAAAAGAAGCGATTGATACCTTAAATGGTCAGGGACCTGAAGATTTAACTGAACTAGTGTTAACGCTTGGTTCACAAATGGTCGTACTTGCTGAAAGAGCAAATACACTTGAAGAGGCGCGTCAATTGCTCAATGAAGCCATCGAAAATGGTTCAGCATTAGATAAATTCAAAACATTTTTAGAAAATCAAGGTGGAGATGCTTCAGTTGTCAATTTACCGGAGTTATTACCGACTGCCGAATATCAAATTGATTATAAAGCAAAATCAAGTGGTGTAGTTTCAGAGCTTATTGCTAATGAAATTGGAGTTGCTTCAATGATGTTAGGTGCGGGAAGACAAACGAAAGACGATGACATAGATTTAAGTGTTGGCATTGTGTTGAATAAGAAAGTAGGAGACAAAGTCAATGTAGGAGAGTCTTTATTAACGATTCACAGTAATCGTGAAAATGTTGATGATGTAATTAAGAAACTTGACGAAAGTATCGAAATTAAAGCGCAAGCAAAAACACCAACATTAATTCATAAAATAATTACAGAGTAGGAGTGTTAAATATGACGACACCATTTAAAAGAGTGCATTTAATTGTCATGGATTCAGTAGGTATTGGTGAAGCACCTGATGCTGCAGCTTTTAATGATGAAGGTTCACACACATTAAAACACACGTTAGAAGGTTTTAACCAATCATTACCTAATTTAGAAAAATTAGGATTAGGTAATATTGAAGATTTGCCAGTGGTCAATAAAGTTGAACAACCAGGTGCTTTTTTTACTAAATTAAGTGAAGCTTCTGTTGGAAAAGATACGATGACAGGACATTGGGAAATTATGGGACTAAATATCATGCAACCATTTAAAGTTTATCCAAATGGATTTCCTGATGAATTAATTCAAGAGATTGAAGAAATGACAGGTCGAAAAGTTGTAGCAAATAAACCTGCTTCAGGTACTGCAATTATTGATGAATTAGGCGAACATCAAATGAAGACAGGAGATTTAATTGTTTATACTAGTGCAGACCCAGTACTTCAAATTGCTGCACATGAAGATATTATCCCACTTGAAGAATTGTATGATATTTGCGAAAAGGTTCGTGAATTAACTAAAGATCCTAAGTACTTAATTGGCCGTGTTATTGCACGCCCATATGTAGGTGAACCAGGAAACTTTACACGCACGTCTAATCGTCATGATTATGCACTTAAACCATTTGGTAAAACAGTAATGAACACATTAAAAGATCATGACTATGATGTTATTGCAATTGGTAAAATTAATGACATTTATGACGGTGAAGGTGTAACAGAAGCAATAAGAACTAAAAATAATATGGATGGCATGGATCAGCTCATTAATGTCGTTAAAAAGGACTTTAATGGTATCAGCTTCTTGAATTTAGTGGATTTTGATGCGTTATATGGTCACCGCAGAGACAAAGACGGTTATGCACAAGCCATTAAAGATTTTGACGAACGCTTACCAGAATTAATTGATCATTTACAAGAAGATGATTTAGTTATTATTACGGCAGATCATGGTAATGATCCAATTGCAGAGGGTACTGACCATACGCGAGAATATATTCCAGTGCTTATGTTTAGCCCTAAAATAGATGCATACCATGAATTATCAGGAGATACAACATTTAGTTCTATTGGTGCAACAATAGCAGATAATTTCAATGTTGAATTGCCAAAATACGGAAAAAGTTATTTAAAAGAAATGGGAGTTGAATAATTATGAAAATAATGAGATATTTACTAGGTTTAGCATTTGGATCAGCAGGAATACTACATTTTACAAATGAACGTCAATTTAGATCGATTGTACCGGAGTATTTACCATTACGAAAAACAGCAGTTTTAGTGACAGGCGTATTTGAAATGTTCTTTGGAGTTATGTTATTAGCCAAAAGACCTGCTGATTGGTTGAAAAAAGGTATTAATGCATTTTTACTTGCAGTTTTACCAGCAAACATTTACATGGCAAGAAAGCAATTACCATTAGGAAATAAATCTGTTCCTAAGTGGGCATTATACTTAAGATTACCACTTCAATTCATTTTAATAGCTATCGTAAAAAAATTATAATAAAATTTAAATAAACCATACCCTACCTAAAGCATTTAGGTAGGGTATGGTTTATTTAATTATTAATTATTTGCCTTCACCAAAAACGTCGTTCCATTGATTACGTTTATCTAAGAATTCTTTTGCGAGTGCTTTAGCACCTTCAAGAGAATGACTAGCAGCCCAACCGCATTGAACTTCATTGCAAGCAGGAACTTCTGTAGCTTCTAACACATCATTTAAAGTTTTTTCAACAATATTTAATACATCTTCGTAGTCATCGTGATCAATAAATGAAACATAAAAACCAGTTTGACAACCCATAGGACTTAAATCTACAACTTTATCAGAATGATTTCTGATATGTTCAGCCATTAAATGTTCTAATGAATGTAGCGCTGGCATATCCATATGCGCTTTATTTGGTTGTTTAAAACGTAAATCATATTTTTTGATAACGTCTCCATTAATCCCTTCCATTGTGCCTGCTAAGCGAATATATGGAGCAACTACTTTTGTATGGTCAAGATTAAAACTTTCAACGTTCATTTTAGTCATTTTTATTTCCTCCTATAAATACATTGCTTGAATAATATGATTGTAACAAGAGTGCCAATCATTTACAATTTTCTTAATTAAGTGATTTAAATACTTATTGTAAGAAAATTTTGTAAATTCAAACGAATTTAATGACAATCTATAGTAAATCCGATAAAATAAGTAATAATTAAATTTAAAGATACATCAAGAAATTGATTGACTTTATGTCTAAATAAATATAGATATTAATATTCGTGTATAAAAGGAGTATAGATTGATGAGTAGTAAACAAGAGATATTAGACTATATAGAGAATAAAAAGTACGATTATGTCGAAATAAGCCATCGTATACACGAGCGTCCTGAGTTAGGCAATGAAGAGATATTTGCTTCAAGAACATTAATTGATCAATTAAGAGCAAATGAGTTTGAGATAGAAACAGATATTGCCGGACATGCTACTGGTTTTATTGCAACTTACCAGTCTGAAAAAGAAGGACCAACTATAGGATATTTAGCTGAATATGACGCTTTACCTGGTTTAGGTCACGCGTGTGGTCACAATATCATTGGGACAGCAAGTGTATTAGCAGGAGTCGCACTTAAACAAGTCATCGACCATATTGGTGGAAAAGTAGTTGTATTAGGATGTCCTGCCGAAGAAGGTGGAGAAAATGGAAGTGCGAAAGCTTCATATGTAAAAGCCGGTGTGATTGATGATATTGACATTGCACTTATGATTCATCCTGGAAATGAAACATATCCAACGATAAATACATTAGCCGTTGATGTGCTTGATATTAAATTTTATGGTAAAAGCGCCCACGCTTCAGAAAATGCGGATGAGGCTTTAAATGCATTAGATGCGATGATTTCTTATTTCAATGGTGTAGCTCAATTACGTCAACAGATTAAGAAAAGTCATCGTGTACACGGTGTGATTTTAGATGGAGGTAAAGCTGCTAATATTATACCTGATTATACGCATGCAAGATTTTATACACGTGCCACTACTAGAAAAGAACTTGATATTTTAACAGAACGTGTTAATCAAATTGCAAGGGGTGCAGCCATCCAAACGGGTTGTGACTATGAATTTGGTCCTATTCAAAATGGTGTAAATGAATTTATAAAAACACCTAAACTAGATGAATTATTTGAAAAATACGCCATAGAAGTTGGCGAAGAAGTAAGTTATGATGATTTTGGTTTTGGTTCGACAGATACAGGAAATGTTAGTCATATAGTTCCTACGATTCATCCACATGTTAAAATTGGCTCAAGAAATTTAGTAGGTCATACACACCGTTTTAGAGAAGCAGCTGCAAGTGTTCATGGCGATCAAGCTTTGATTCGAGGCGCAAAAATTATTGCTCTTATGGGACTAGAATTAATTGAAAATAAAAAACTATTTGATGAGGTTGTAGAGCAACATTCTCAAATAAAGGGGTAAATAAATGAAAAATGAATATAGTGTTCCAAAGTTAACGTTAAGTGATTTGTATGATGAAAATATTGTATATAATTCAAGACCTTCTTATGCATTGAATCCTTGGCTCACAACAGAAGAACATCAGTCTAATTTTTTGACTGGTCGTGAAATGATTATCGCTAAGGATATGCCGATTGTTGTACACGAAGCGAGTATTACAGATAAGTTACAACAACTATTTGATCTTATTGGTAAAAAAATACCGGAGCATCTTTATACATTTAGAAATCGTGAAACGTATGAACGCTTGTTACAAGAGATTATCAATAAAGAAGGGAAAAAAATATATTTTCAATATATCGAAAACAATGACATAGTAGATGACGAAGCGTATGCCATTGATAAAGACGTTTTTGTAGCTTTAAATAATAAATCATGTATTCCTGAATGGACAAATCATAAATATTTACCGGATCGTGAAATTGTGTCAATTAGAGACTTCAAAGGTCGTATCAAAGATTGGGATTATCCTTTTGTAATTAAGCCAGGAGATGAATTACCAACTGCAGGTGGCTATGGCGTAATGATTTGCTATAACGACGAAGACTTAGAAAAAGCAACTAAACGAATATTTGAAGCGGCCCATGCCACCGATAATTTAATCATTGAACAAAAAATAGAAGCAGTTAAAAATTATTGTGTCCAATTTGCATATTCTAAAGAAATAGGTATTACCTATCTAGGTACTGCCCATCAAATTACCGATAAATATGGTCTATACGCAGGAAATGAAAATGTGCATGATGTTCCAGAAAAAGTGATTCAAGCTGGTCGTGAAATTATGCAAAATGGAGTGAACTTAGGCTTTATTGGTGTGGCAGGATTTGATTTATTATTAGATGAAAATGATAATGTATTTGCTATAGATTTGAATTTTAGACAAAATGGTTCGACAAGCATGTTACTATTGCAAGATGAATTAAATCCTAACTATCAAAAATTTTATAGTTATTTTTCAAGAGGAGATAATACTCGTTTTTTCAATGTTATTTTAAAATATGTTAAACAAGGCGTGCTTTATCCTCTTTCGTATTATGACGGTGATTGGTTTGGTAAAGATGAAGTGAAATCTCGCTTTGGATGTATATGGAATGCTGATTCTAAAGAAGAAGTTGAACAATTAGAACAAGCATTTATTAGTGAACTTGATGATACTAATTAAGTTAGAGTATAGGTTAAATTAACTATAAAAAAGAATATAGATGTTTGACGTTAATTTTAATATAATTTAACATTTAATTAGTATATTAAGAGAGAGGGTTTGCAATGGAATATAAGCATAATGACTATTTCAAAGAGATATTAATTAATGAAGTCATTATTTTGGCTAGTAAAAATAAAAAATTAATTCGTATTCATCATGAAGATGGTGATTATACAGGGATGTGGACGAATGAAGACATCGCAAAAGAGTATTTAAATCACTCAGACATTCAATTTGATCGACTATTAAATATTGATATTGATACGTTCGTTACGTATGACATGGATGAATTGTTTGATGAAAGTGATAAAATTTTAATCAATACTTCAATTAAAGAAGAGGGACATATTGTCAAAGTTGTAGACATGATGGATGAACTCATGTCTGAATTAGACAAAATTCGTCTTAAAGAATTTGCAAAAGATATTTCAAAAGAAAATCATGTTTTTGGTTTAACACGTAAAGGGGAAAAAAGATTTATTCTTATTAGTGATAAAGAAAATCAAAAACCTAATATTATGCCTGTATGGAGTATTAAAAATCGGGCACGAAAAGTTCGTGATAAAGATTTTGAAGAATGTGATTTAATCGAAATCGAAGGTAGTGTATTTAGTGAATGGCTTGATAAATTAAGAGATAATGATCAAGCTGTTGCAGTAGACTTAAAACCTGGAGTCGTAGGTACCATTGTTTCTCCACAAAAAGTATCTAATGAATTATCATTTTAAATCAAATCCCAATAGGTTTCTTTTTTAAGAAATCTATTGGGATTTGTATGTTAATATTTTTGGTTTGAATTAGCTTAAATGAAGGACACCGATTGCACCTGAAAATGCACCATTTTCAATGTAAAAAGGATGGCATCCTCGTAAGACAGTATAATCCTCAATAACTTTTCGTAGTAAGGGATTATTATTAAAAGAAGACCCAATATAAACAACATTTTTTGTTTGGTATTCACGAGCTACTGTAATCGCCATCGTTGTAATCACTTCTCCAACGACACCTACTACAGATGCTAATTTATCTGAGTTAGTAACATGTTCATTCATATTATTTAGTACATTGCCAAAGTTTGCAGCAGTGAGTTCACCAGGAATAGGCGGTTCAGAATCTTTATATATATGTTTAACTTTTAAATCGATAATATCTCTATTTCCAGATTGAGCGAGATCTGTAAGTGTTTCATAATCAGATATTTCAGTCAATAAATAACCTAAACCTCGAATCATTCCGCCACCAGTACCAATTCCACCTACACGTTCTTGATGGTGACCGTTATAATAATGTAAAGATGTACCAGTACCTATATTTGCAAATATGTATTGATTAATATGATGGCCTTGCTCCTTAAGTAAAATACCTAATCCCCTTGAAGCAGCATCAAACTCAACAAATATTTGGGATGATTGTTTGATGTTTTCAGCAATAACGCCTGCGTTACCCCCTGTTAAATTGATTTTTTCGAATTCATTTTGGTTTAACCATTGAATGACTTTATTTATATCTGTTGTTAATTCAGTTGACAATGTACGGTGTGTATCATCTTCCATTGCTATTTTAATTAATGTACCGCCGGCATCGATACCTACTCTCATTTTTTTCACCTCTAAAATTAATATATGACAAGTTAATACTATAATAATTTTGACGAATTGCAATTATTTTACAATATTATAAAATAAATGGTAAATATTAGAGTAAATAGATCATTTTATAAGATTTAAAGGTTATATATGATATTATTAAAACAACTTTGTGATATAGGGGCTAATTTTATGAGTATAGTAAAGCAATTTGAAAACATTACAATTCAAGAATTTGAAGAACAATATCGCGATGATGTCTTAAATTTTGAATTAAGTGAACGACAACAAATTTATTCATCATTACCTAAATCTGTATTAGAAGATGCTTTAAATGATGAAAATCGAGTAGCTAATATTGCCATTAATGAAAATGGAGATGTAGTAGGATTCTTCGTACTTCATCAATATTATCAACATGAAGGATATGATACACCTGAGCATGTCGTTTATGTTCGATCATTGTCTATTAATGAAAAGTTTCAAGGACAAGGCTATGGTACAACTATGATGATGTATTTACCTCAATATGTTCAAGCATTGTTTCCAGACTTCAATCATTTATATTTAGTTGTTGATACTGAAAATGAAGGGGCCTGGAATGTATATGAACGTGCTGGATTCATGCATACAGCTACTAAAGAAGAAGGACCCATCGGTAAAGAACGTTTATACTATTTAGATTTGGATTCTAAACATGTATCGTCATTGAAATTAGTTGAGAATAAAGATTCAAATATTGCAATGTATCAAATTATTGATTTATTAAAAGATGATCAAAAAGTTGGATTTATTGCACTCGAACATCTAGATACCCATCTAAAAATCGCCGCAATAGAAGTATATAAAGATCAAAGAAAAGAGGGGATTGCTGGGAGTGCTTTAAGACAACTCCCTACATATGTACGCAAACATTTTAAAGAAATAAGAAGTATAGGTATTACATTATTTGGAGAAAATAATGAACTTAAGCCATTATGTATTAGTAGCGGCTTTGTTGAGACAGATCAATCAGATGACTTAGTTATTTTCAAAAAATATATTAATTACTAATTGAATAGCAATTGCGAAATCATAAAATGTCATTTATAATTTATCTTTGTTACTATTAATAAAAGCAATATAAAGATAATAAAATCCTTTGAAAGGAAGTTTAGTTATAATGAAAATTCAAGATTATACTAAAGAAATGGTTGATGAAAAATCATTTATCGATATGGCTTATACTTTATTACATGATAAAGGGTCAACAATGAATCTCTACGATATTATTGATGAATTTAAAAGCCTTGGTAATTATGAATATGATGAAATTGAAAACCGTATTGTACAATTTTATACTGATTTAAATACAGATGGACGTTTCTTAAACGTTGGTGAAAATCAATGGGGATTACGTGATTGGTATTCAGTAGATGATATTGAAGAAAAAATTGCACCAACAATTCAAAAATTTGATATTCTTGATGACGATGATGAAGAAGATGAAAATCTTAAGTTACTTGGCGACGATGAAATGGATGATGACGATGATATTCCAGCTCAAACGGATGATCAAGAAACATTAGATGATTCTGATGATAATGAAGAAGATATTGACGGTTCAGATATCGTTATTGAAGAAGATGATGATGACGACATCGCTGAAGGTGAAGAAGAAGCATTTGAAGATGCAGAAGATTTTAATGACTAAATATTAGTTTTAATTGACTTTTGAATGAAAAATGTTAAAATTTTATTCGGGCTCCTTTAATTAGGACACGTGTATAAATGTTATACGCTCCCCTTACAAATATGTGAGAGGGAGCGATTTTTTTATTTTTAGGAAATGTTTAAATTTTGTAGAGATAGAGTAAGGAAGCAACCCTTAATAAATTAGGAGGTCAGACAATGACAAAATTTATCTTTGTAACCGGCGGAGTAGTTTCATCTTTAGGTAAAGGTATCACAGCCGCTTCTCTAGGAAGATTGTTAAAAGACAGAGGACTTAAAGTAACAATTCAAAAATTTGATCCATATTTAAATGTTGATCCTGGTACAATGAGTCCTTATCAACATGGAGAGGTATTTGTTACAGATGATGGCGCTGAAACTGACTTGGACTTAGGACATTATGAACGTTTTATAGATATAAATTTAAATAAATATTCTAATGTCACTGCGGGAAAAGTATATTCACATGTGCTAAAAAAAGAACGTCGTGGAGATTATTTAGGTGGAACAGTTCAAGTGATTCCACACATTACAAATGAAATTAAAGAACGCTTATTATTAGCTGGAGAAAGTACAAATGCGGATGTAGTCATTACCGAAATCGGCGGCACAACAGGTGATATTGAATCCCTTCCATTTATTGAAGCTATTCGCCAAATTAGAAGTGACCTTGGTCGTGAGAATGTTATGTATGTTCATTGTACATTACTTCCATACATTAAAGCAGCTGGAGAAATGAAAACTAAACCAACACAACATAGTGTAAAAGAATTACGTGGTTTAGGTATTCAACCTGACTTAATTGTTGTTCGAACAGAATATGAAATGACTCAAGATTTAAAAGATAAAATTGCTTTATTCTGTGATATAGATAAAGAGAGTGTTATTGAATGTAGAGATGCATCGTCATTATATGAAATCCCATTACAATTAAGTGCTCAAAATATGGACGATATTGTAATTAAACGATTAGATTTAGATGCTAAATACGATACACAATTAGATGAATGGCAATATTTATTAGATACCGTTAATTCATTAGATGGTACAATTACTATTGGCTTAGTTGGTAAATATGTAAGTTTACAAGATGCATACTTGTCAGTGGTTGAATCACTAAAACATGCAGGTTATCCATTGAAAAAAGATGTTGTAGTAAAATGGATTGATTCAAGTGAAGTAACAGACGAAAATGTAGAGAGTTACTTAAGTGATGTGGATGGAATTTTAGTTCCTGGTGGCTTTGGTTTTAGAGCAAGTGAAGGTAAAATTTCAGCTATCAAATATGCAAGAGAAAATAATATACCTTATTTTGGCATTTGCTTAGGGATGCAATTAGCAACTGTCGAATTTGCAAGAAATGTTGTAGGCCTTAAAGATGCCCATTCAGCAGAACTTGATCCAAATACACCATATCCAATTATTGATTTGTTACCTGAACAAAAAGATATCGAAGATTTAGGTGGCACATTACGTTTAGGTCTTTATCCATGTACTATTAAAGATCATACTTTGGCGCATGATATTTATAATGAAACAAATATTGAAGAGCGTCATCGTCATCGTTATGAATTTAATAATACTTATAGAGAACAATTAGAAGATAAAGGAATGGTCTTTTCTGGTACTAGTCCAGATGGTCGTTTAGTGGAAATGGTAGAAATTCCAGAAAATGATTTCTTCATTGCTTGTCAATTCCATCCGGAATTCTTATCTAGACCTAATAGACCACAACCCATTTTCAAAGCTTTTGTAGAAGCTGCTTATAAACACCAACAAAATTAAAATATCAAAATAGAAGCGGAACAGACTACTTTTTAAAGTCTATTCCGCTTCATTTATATCAATTTATATAGAAGTTAAAGGCTGTACATGTTAAGTATTAATGATTATAAAGTTATTTTATAATTCCAAGTCTCTAGTCATTTCAATCATTTGTGTATATATATCATAGTAAATGTAATTAAACGCCATTGTATGAGGTTGTACAATTTTATCATAATCCTCAGTATATACGATTGGACGCGGGGTTGATAAGTTTACAAAATGCATAAGATGTTCAGGGAAATCTTCTTGTTTAGGACGATTGCATACTAATACAAAATCAATATCTTTGTCTATTAATTGTTGAACATCTTGAGCAACTTCCTTGGTATAAAAAGGAGAGAATAAAAATACACGGTCAGTTGTGTCTAAGTCATTTAAACTGTTTAATTCACTCAATTTTTTACTAGAATTTAATTTTTCATCACTGTCTAATATAAAAGTTTCAAAGAATTTTAAGTCTCCATAACCATTAATATATACATACCCTTCTCCACCAATAGCTTGGATTAAACATTGAGCAGCCATTTGTATATCTAACGCCTGGTCTTCTAAACGATTGAATACACCCGTTAATTGTGTTTGTAGTATCTTTGACATGATTATCCTCCATTTCATTAGTATTGTAATGAAATATGATATTTTATGCAATGAAGCTTCAAAAGTTATCACTTATTTTTAAATTAAGCATGCAATAAAAAATATTATCTGCTATAATAATTTTTGAAAATTTATGTAATTGGATACAAGGAGGAACTTTCATGCCATTAGTTTCAATGAAGGAAATGTTAATCGATGCGAAAGAAAATGGTTATGCGGTTGGTCAATACAACTTAAATAACTTAGAATTTACACAAGCTATTTTAGAAGCTTCTCAAGAAGAGAACGCGCCAGTTATCTTAGGTGTTTCCGAAGGTGCTGCACGTTACATGAGTGGTTTTTATACAGTAGTTAAAATGGTAGAAGGTTTAATGCATGATTTAAATATTACTATACCAGTAGCTATCCACCTAGATCATGGTTCAAGTTTTGAAAAGTGTAAAGAAGCTATTGATGCTGGATTTACTTCAGTAATGATTGATGCTTCACATAGCCCATTTGAAGAAAATATTGAAATTACTTCTAAAGTAGTAGAATATGCACATCAACATGGCGTGTCAGTTGAAGCTGAATTAGGAACAGTGGGTGGACAAGAAGATGATGTTGTAGGCGGTATCATCTATGCTGATCCTAAAGAATGTCAAGAATTAGTTGAAAGAACTGGTATTGATACTTTAGCACCAGCATTAGGTTCAGTACACGGTCCTTATAAAGGCGAACCTAAATTAGGCTTCAAAGAAATGGAAGAAATTGGTGCATCAACTGGCTTACCACTTGTTTTACATGGTGGTACAGGTATTCCAACTAAAGATATTCAAAAAGCAATCCCTTATGGTACTGCAAAAATTAATGTAAATACTGAAAATCAAATTGCTTCAGCTAAAGCTGTTAGAGATGTATTGAACAATGATAAAGAAGTTTACGATCCTCGTAAATACTTAGGTCCAGCACGTGAAGCTATTAAAGAAACAGTAAAAGGCAAGATTAGAGAGTTTGGTACGTCTAATCGTGCTAAATAAAATAAAGATTATTAAAGGTTAAGGCAACCTTAACTGTCAGCAAAGTGATCGCTTTGTTGACAGTTTTTTTATTTTATACAAAATTTTACGATATATTATTAAAGTATTTGTATAAAGTTAGTCGTGCGGAGTGTTACTCAATGACTGACTCACGATGTATAAAAATTAAATTAACTTTTTATAAAATTTATGAAAAAACAGAATTAATTAATTGTATAAATTGATTTATAATAGTGTTATCAATCCGTTATATGAATTATTAGATTTTTAGATATTAATATTAATATTATAATTGCTAAATTTTTTTAAAAGTTAGTGTTTTACAAATAAATAATATATAATTTATAATGCGAATTATGTATAATTTTACAAAAGGCGATAAAGGAGAAAAAATAAATGAGTCAAGAAGTAATTAAAATCCGAGGGGGTCAACCACTAAAGGGTGAAGTTACAATTAGTGGTGCAAAAAATAGTGCCGTAGCTATTATTCCAGCTACTTTATTAGCGCAAGGACAAGTGAAAATTGACGGTTTACCGCAAATCTCAGATGTTGAAACACTTGTGAGTTTATTAGAAGATTTAAATATTAAAACAAATCTTAATGGTAAAACATTAGAAGTTGATACATCAGAAATTAAAAATGCACCATTACCAAATAATAAAGTTGAATCTTTACGTGCCTCTTATTATATGATGGGAGCCATGTTAGGTCGATTTAAAAAATGTGTGATTGGTTTACCAGGTGGTTGTCCATTGGGCCCACGTCCAATTGATCAACACATTAAAGGATTTAAAGCTTTAGGTGCTGAAATTGATGAATCAAGTGATACATCAATGAAAATAGAAGCAAAAGAATTGCACGGAGCCAACATCTTTTTAGATATGGTAAGTGTTGGTGCAACCATCAATATTATGCTTGCAGCTGTTCATGCAAAAGGGCAAACAACGATTGAAAATGCTGCCAAAGAACCAGAAGTAGTAGATGTAGCAAACTTTTTAAATAGCTTAGGCGCAAATATCAAAGGCGCCGGTACGAGTACTCTAAAAATCAGTGGTGTTGAAGAGTTACATGGAGCCGAATATCAAGTGATTCCTGATAGAATTGAAGCGGGAACGTATATGTGTATTGCCGCTGCTTGTGGTGAAGAAGTAACAATTAAAAATATTGTACCTAAACATTTAGAAGCTCTCACAGTTAAACTAAATGAATTAGGCGTTGATATTGATATCGATGATGATAAAGAACAAATAGTAATTAAAGGTAAATCATCATATAAAAATGTAGATATTAAAACATTAGTATATCCTGGATTTGCTACTGACTTACAACAACCTATTACGCCTTTATTATTTATGACAGATGGTCCTTCTTTCGTTACAGAAACGATATATCCAGCTCGTTTCCGCCATGTAGAAGAGCTCAAAAATATGGGAGCTAGTATTGAAGCAGATACGTCTACTGGTACTGCAACAATTAAACCTTCTAAACTTCAAGGTGCCGAAGTATATGCGAGTGATTTACGTGCAGGAGCTTGTTTGATTATTGCTGGATTACTAGCAGAAGGTGTTACAACAATTTATAATGTTAAACATATTTATAGAGGATATACAGATATCGTTAAACATCTTCAAGAATTAGGTGCGGATATTTGGACTGAACAAGTTTAATTATTTTTGATATACTTAAATATATTAATTGCTGAAGTATATTAAATACCTGCAATGTTTAAGAAGTTTTGAATAGAGGTGAAGACAATGGAAATCTGTCCATATCTCGAAGAAACCTTTAAAATTGTTGGTAGAAGTTGGAACGGTTTAATCATTAATTACCTATCTCGATGCGCTGATTATACTGCACACTTTTCCGATATGAAAAGGGATTTAAAAACAATTACTCCACGTGCATTAAGTATTAAGCTTACAGAATTAGGTGAGTGGGAATTAGTAGACAAAAAAGTCATTTCTACACGTCCTGTTTCTATCGTTTATGAGTTAACCGATAAAGGAAAAGCACTTGCTGAGGCTTTAAGACCAATTGAAGCATGGGCTAGAGATTACGTCACATTAGAACATAACGATTCAGTTAAATAATATAGTTAAAAGGTTGGAGTTTATATAAACTTTAACCTTTTAATTATGTTTAAATAACATCAAATCGGATATATATTAGACATACACATTCTTAAGGAGTGAATCATTGATGAGAAATTATACTCAACAATATATTAATGGTGAATGGATTGATAGTGAAAGTAACGAAACAATTGATGTAATTAATCCAGCAACAGAAGAAGTTATTGGAAAAGTTGCAAAAGGTAATGAAAAAGATGTAGAAAAAGCGGTTCAAGCTGCTCATGACGTATATTTAGAATTTCGCCATAGTTCAGTTGAAGAAAGAAAACAACTACTAGATAGAATAGTAGAAGAATATAAAAATAGAAAACAAGATATTATTGAAACAATTACAGCAGAGTTAGGCGCTCCACTAACTGTTTCAGAAAATGTTCATTATCAAATGGGTTTACAACACTTTTCAGAAGCACGTAGAGCTTTAGATTCATTTGAATTTGAAGAACGTCGCGGAGATGATTTGGTAACTAAAGAAGCGATTGGCGTTTCTGGATTAGTTACACCATGGAATTTCCCAACTAATCAAACATCTCTTAAATTAGCAGCAGCATTTGCTGCAGGTAGTCCAGTTGTGTTAAAACCTTCTGAAGAAACACCATTTGCTGCAATAATTTTAGCTGAAATCTTTGAAAAAGCAGGCGTTCCTAAAGGCGCATTTAACTTAGTTAATGGTGATGGTGAAGGTGTAGGTAATCCATTAAGCGAACATCCTAAAGTTAGAATGATGTCATTCACTGGTTCTGGAGCTACAGGTTCTAAAATTATGGAAAAAGCAGCTAAAGATATCAAAAAAGTATCTCTTGAATTAGGTGGCAAATCACCATATATCGTACTTGACGATGTAGATATTAAAGAAGCTGCAAAAGCTACAACTGGAAAGGTTGTTAATAATACTGGTCAAGTATGTACTGCAGGAACAAGAATCTTAGTTCCAGAAAGTATTAAACAAGAATTCTTAACTGCCTTAAAAGAAGAGTTTAGTAATGTTAAAGTTGGCGATCCACTTGATAAAAATACCCAAGTAGGACCAATCATTAGTAAAAAACAATTCGACACAGTACAATCTTATATTGATAAAGGTATTGAAGAAGGCGCTGAATTATTATATGGTGGTCCAGGTAAACCAGAAGGATTAGATACAGGTTATTTTGCTAGACCAACTATTTTTATAAATGTTAAAAATGATATGACTATTGCACAAGAAGAAATTTTTGGTCCAGTTGTTTCAGTAATCACATATAATGATTTAGACGAAGCAATCGAAATTGCTAATGATACTAAATATGGTTTAGCAGGATATGTAATTGGTAAAGATAAAGAAACGCTTCAAAAAGTGGCACGTTCAATTGAGGCAGGTAGAATTCAAATTAATGAATCTCCAAACGAACCCTATTTACCATTTGGTGGTTATAAACAATCTGGTATCGGTCGTGAATGGGGCGACTACGGAATTGAAGAGTTCTTAGAAGTAAAATCAATTGCTGGTTATTTTAAATAATTAAGTATAATGAAATAGTTTAATATAAATACAGTTCATGGAATCATTTTAGTTCCATGAGCTGTTTTATTTTTTGAAATTTAATAAAATCATTTTGTAATTAAATTAAAAATTTGCTATATTAATTCTAGTATTTAAGATGCTAACGTTTAAAACATTTAAGTTATAATCATTTAGATGATTTAACAATGCTAGTAGCTAGATGATTTTTATAAAAATATAAGAAATGGGTGCAATTTATGCCTGAAAGAGAACGAACATCACCACAATATGAATCTTTTCATGAATTGTATAAAAATTATACGACAAAAGAACTTACGCAAAAAGCAAAATCATTAAAACTAACTAATTATAGTAAATTGAATAAAAGTGAGCTTGTCTTGGCAATTATGGAAGCTCAAATGGAAAAAGATGGAAATTACTATATGGAGGGTGTTTTAGATGATATACAACCTGATGGATATGGTTTTTTAAGAACCGTTAATTATTCTAAAGGTGAAAAAGATATATATATATCAGCTAGTCAAATTAGACGTTTTGAAATTAAACGAGGCGATAAAGTAACTGGAAAAGTACGAAAGCCTAAAGACAATGAAAAATACTATGGACTTCTACAAGTTGACTTTGTTAATGATGAAAATGCAGAAGTTGTAAAAAAACGTCCTCATTTCCAAGCACTTACTCCGTTATATCCAGAGGAAAGAATTATTCTTGAAACAGAGCCTCGAAATTATTCTACTCGAATTATGGATTTAGTTACTCCAATTGGTTTAGGTCAACGTGGTCTTATTGTCGCTCCTCCTAAAGCTGGTAAAACTTCATTACTTAAAGAAAATGCAAATGCAATTAGTACAAATAAACCAGATGCTAAATTATTTATATTATTAGTAGGTGAACGACCTGAAGAGGTAACTGATATAGAGCGTTCAGTAGAGTCAGCAGAAGTAGTACATTCCACTTTTGATGAACCTCCTCAACATCACGTTAAGGTAGCAGAATTATTATTAGAAAGAGCAAAACGTCTTGTAGAGATAGGACAAGATGTCATTATCTTGATGGACTCTATTACGCGTTTAGCAAGAGCATATAACCTTGTTATCCCGCCTAGTGGTAGAACATTGTCAGGTGGCTTGGATCCAGCATCCTTACATAAGCCTAAAGCATTTTTCGGTGCTGCTCGTAATATTGAAGCAGGTGGTAGCCTAACTATTTTAGCAACGGCTCTAGTAGATACAGGTTCACGTATGGATGATATGATTTATGAAGAGTTCAAAGGTACAGGTAATATGGAACTTCATCTTGATCGTAAATTATCTGAACGTCGAATATTCCCAGCTATTGATATTGGGCGTAGTTCTACGCGTAAAGAAGAATTATTAATTAGTAAGTCTGAATTAGAGTCATTATGGCAACTTAGAAATATGTTTACTGATTCTACCGATTTTACAGAGCGTTTTATAAGAAAATTAAAACGTTCAGAAAATAACAAAGAATTTTTTGAACAATTGCAAAAGGCAGCCGCTGAAAGTACAAAAACAGGAAAACCAATTATCTAAAATATGTGATTGAGGGTTGCGTTTTCCTTCAATAACTATTATAATTACACAGTATTGGGTAAAAACTCACAAATAACTCTGTTCCAGATGGTTCAGGGCAAAGGAGCTGAAAAAAATGAAACAAGGAATTCATCCTGATTACCACAAAGTCATCTTTTTAGATACAACAACGAACTTTAAATTTTTAAGTGGTTCTACTAAAACTTCTTCAGAAACAATGGAATGGGAAGATGGTAACGAATACCCAGTTATTCGCTTAGATGTATCATCTGATTCACATCCATTCTACACAGGACGTCAAAAATTCGCTGCTGCGGATGGTCGTGTGGAACGTTTCAACAAAAAGTTTGGTCTCAAATCAAACAACAATTAATTTTGAACTTAAAATGCCTGCCTAATCTATTATGTATAGAATTAAGCAGGTATTTTTTTATTTCTAAACTATTTTATTAATTTCTTCAGTGATAACCCAGTAATAAACTCATTTATAATAATCGAAAATATGATATAATTAAGCGATTATGTTTTGAAAAAGGTGGAACTTATAATGTATGAGACTTACCATTCTGGTTGGATTGAATGCATTACTGGAAGTATGTTTAGTGGTAAATCGGAAGAATTAATTCGTCGATTAAGAAGAGGAATTTATGCTAAACAAAAAGTAATCGTATTTAAACCAGCTATTGATGACCGGTATCATAAAGAGAAAGTTGTATCACATGATGGTAATGAGCTAGAAGCCATTAATATCTCAACAGCTAGAGAAATACTATTACAAAATTTATCTCAATTTGATGTCATAGGTATAGATGAAATTCAATTTTTTGATAATGAAATTGTACATATAGTAGAAAAGCTAGCTGAAGATGGTCATAGAGTTGTAGTAGCAGGATTAGACATGGACTTTAGAGGTGAACCTTTTGACCCCATGCCTCAAATTATGGCCGTAAGTGAACAAGTGACCAAATTACAAGCCGTTTGTGCAATATGTGGTTCGTCATCAAGTCGGACGCAACGTTTAATTAATGGACAACCAGCAAGAATTGATGATCCAATTATATTAGTAGGAGCAAATGAAAGTTATGAGCCAAGATGCAGAGCACATCATATTGTAGCACCTAGCATCAATGACAAGGAGGAAATATAGTGTTTGATCAATTAGAT
The DNA here is from genome assembly GCF_001812925.1 of Staphylococcus sp. HMSC057A08. Taxonomy (NCBI): domain Bacteria; kingdom Bacillati; phylum Bacillota; class Bacilli; order Caryophanales; family Staphylococcaceae; genus Staphylococcus; species Staphylococcus sp. HMSC057A08. The sequence goes on from NZ_KV810844.1 coordinate 36,683, forward strand.
ATTGTTGAAGAAAGATATGAACAGTTAAATGAAATGTTAAGTGATCCAGAAATTGTTAATGATCCAGATAAATTACGAAAATATTCTAAAGAACAAGCTGATTTACAGAAAACAGTAGATGTTTATAGAGATTACAAAAGTAAAAGAGAAGAAGTAGCAGAAATAGATGAAATGCTAACTGAAACAGATGATAAAGAAGAAATTGAAATGTTAAAAGAAGAAGCATCAGGATTAAAAAGTGAACTTCCAGAATTAGAAGAACAACTTAAATTCTTGTTAATTCCTAAAGATCCAAACGATGAAAAAGACGTTATTGTCGAAATTAGAGCAGCAGCTGGTGGAGATGAAGCAGCTATTTTCGCAGGCGATTTATTAAGAATGTATACAAAATATGCGGAATCTCAAAATTTTAAAACTGAAATTGTTGAAGCGGCAGAAAGTGATCATGGTGGATATAAAGAAATCAGTTTTTCAGTTTCAGGTAGTGGTGCTTATAGTAAGTTGAAATTTGAAAATGGTGCTCATCGTGTACAACGTGTGCCCGAAACGGAATCTGGAGGACGCATTCATACATCTACAGCGACTGTAGCTGTTTTACCTGAAGTTGAAGATGTAGAAATTGAAGTGCGTAATGAAGATTTGAAAATTGATACGTATCGTTCAAGTGGCGCTGGTGGTCAACACGTTAATACTACAGACTCTGCTGTACGTATTACGCATATTCCAACCGGTATTATTGCAACGTCTTCAGAAAAATCACAAATTCAAAACCGTGAAAAAGCATTAAAAGTATTAAAAGCGCGATTATATGATATGAAATTACAAGAAGAACAACAAAAGTATGCGGCTCAACGTAAATCAGCTGTAGGGACAGGAGATCGTTCTGAACGTGTAAGAACTTATAATTATCCTCAAAGTCGTGTGACAGATCATCGAATTGGTTTAACTTTACAAAAACTCGACCAAATTATGGAAGGTAAATTGGATGAAATTATTGATGCATTAACACTTTCTGAGCAAACTGAAAAACTGAAAGAACTAAATAATGGCGAGCTTTAAAGATACCTTACAAGAAGCAATTGAATTAACAAAAGAAAAAGGATTTGAACAATCTAGAGCGGAATGGCTGATGTTAGACTTATTTGAATGGTCTAGGACAGATTATTTAATGCATATGTATGATGAGATGTCTCAAGCTGAAGAAGCAAAATTTTCACTTGCATTAGACCGTATGTTATTAGGAGAGCCCATTCAATATATTGTTGGTTTTCAATCATTTTATGGATATCAATTACAAGTAAATTCTCATTGTCTTATTCCACGTCCAGAAACAGAAGAAGTCATGCTTCATTTTTTAGAGCATTGTAAGGATGGGAGTACAATTGCTGATATAGGAACAGGCAGTGGAGCGATTGCAATTGTACTTAAAAAACTAAATCCAACCTTAAATGTAATAGCCACAGATCTTATTGAAGATACTCTAGAGGTAGCATCTGATAATGCACATCAATTAAAAGCGGATATCAGATTTTTAAAAGGTAATGCCCTTAAACCACTTATTAAAGAAAATATTAAATTAGATGGCTTAATATCAAACCCTCCTTATATTGATCAAACTGAGATGAAAGATATGGAAGACACAGTAGTAAAGTATGAACCTCATATCGCGTTATTTGCTGAGGATGAAGGGTATGAGATTTATGAGATGATTCTAGATGATTTGCCCAAAGTACTTAATAAAGGGGCTTATGTAACTTTTGAAATTGGATATAATCAAGGAGAAATATTAAAAGCACGTATTATAAATAAATATCCGCATGTTAATGTAAATCTCTTGAAAGATATTAACGGATTAAATAGAATGATTTCATTTAAGTGGTAATAGTGGAGTGGGAAAGAAATGTATTATTTTCTAACCCACTTCTTTTTCTTTAATAACTTCACATATGTGAAAGGTGTGATCAAAATGAAAACAAAAATATGGAATATGAAAGATTATAGTCAAGATTCCCAAACGTTTTCTCAATTAGCAGAAATAAAAACTATTTATGAAAATGGGGGTCTAATTGCGATACCTACTGAAACAGTATACGGTTTAGGTGCCAATGCTAAAAATGAACAGGCAGTAGAAAACATTTATAAAGCTAAAGGACGTCCGTCTGATAATCCACTGATTGTTCATATTTACAAGCAATCACAAATGGATGCATTTGTATCAACTATCCCTAAGGAAGTCAAAAAATTAATGAATGCATTTTGGCCTGGCCCAATCTCGTTTATTCTTCCTTTAAAACAAGGATACTTATGTGAGAAAGTGACAGGTGGGCTTAATTCTATTGCTGTAAGAATGCCAAGTCATCCAATTGGAAGAGCCATATTAGAATATGTTGATTTGCCAATCGCAGCACCCAGTGCAAATATAAGTGGAAGAACTTCTCCAACGACATTTCAACATGTGTATAATGATTTAAATGGAAAAATAGATGGTATTGTAAATGGCGATCAAAGTGAAGAAGGCTTAGAGAGTACAGTTTTAGATTGCACACAATTTCCTTTTAGAATAGCAAGACCAGGATCAATTACTCAAACAATGCTTAATCACGTGGTACCTCACAGCGTCATTCAATATGATTATAATCAATTAGAACGTCCCATAGCACCAGGTATGAAATATAAACACTATGCACCTAAAACACCTGTATATATGTTAACTGAATTTACACAACCTATTTCTGAGTTAAATGAATCAGGGTTAGCATTTGTTTTACCTTCTAGTATGAAAAAGTATGTACCTAAAGATTGTATATTTATCTCTCTTTGTGAAAATCAAAGAGATGTTAAAGGGGCTAATCATAACTTATATAAAATTTTACATGACATTGATGATGATGAACGAATACAAAAAGCATTTATTTATACTTTTGATAATATTGAAGGCTCTGAAGCAGTTATGAATCGTATGATGAAAGCAACGGGAAATCAAATAGTTAAAGGAAGAGAATTATGAAGATAATATTTGTATGTACTGGAAATACGTGTAGAAGTCCTATTGCAGAAAGTATAGCTACAGCGCTTCTACCTAACGATTCTATTCAATCACGTGGATTATTTGCAATGAATGGACAATCTATCACTCCTGAAGCATTAGAAGTTATTTTAGAAAATAATTTACCAGAACCCTCTGTATCTCAAATATTCAGTCAAGATGACTTAAAAAGTGATTTAATTTTAACAATGACCAATAATCATAAAAGACAGTTAATCAGTCAATATGGGACAGAATATCCTATCTATACATTATGTGAGTATGTATCAGAAACAGGTGAAATAGATGATCCATTTGGCGGTAGCATAGATACCTATCGTCACACATTTAACCAATTATACTCTCTTATTAACAAATTGAAACACGAAGAATAAAGAGAAATATTACGCTAATAGTATAAGTTGAGTAATAAATAAGTTATAATAAAAAAGTATAGCTTGTCAGCTATGCTTCTTTTTATCTTTGCAAGTGAGGTGAAATAATATGCAAGAACTTACAACTTTACTGGATGAATTGAAATCCCAATCTTTTTTCAAGAAAGATGAGATGTGTGTGATAGGATGTTCAACTTCTGAAGTAATTGGGGAAAAAATTGGGTCAGTTGGTTCAATGGAAGTCGCTGAAACTATTTTTAATGAATTAGAACGTATAAAACGTGAAACGGGCGTTTCATTTGCGTTTCAAGGTTGTGAACATATCAATAGGGCGATTACAATTGAGCGTGAAGATTATAATCCATTTACTATGGAAGAAGTAACTGTTGTACCAGATGTTCATGCAGGAGGAAGTCTTGCTACATATGCCTATCAACATATGAACGATCCAATAGTCATTGAATATATAAAAGTGCCTAAAGGTATTGATATTGGTCAGACGCTTATTGGAATGCACATTAATCATGTTTGTGTTCCATTGAGAACAAGCGTTAAAAAAGTTGGTGAAGCTATAGTTACAATCGCTACTTCAAGACCAAAAAAAATTGGTGGAGAAAGAGCTAAATACGAATAAGTTCTAAAGGAAGAAGGGGAATATATGTCTTATATTAAAGAACAAGATCACATTATTTATGAAGCGATTCAAAATGAATATAACCGTCAAAACAATAATATTGAACTCATTGCTTCAGAGAACTTTGTTTCAGAAGCGGTAATGGAAGCGCAAGGATCTGTAATGACAAACAAATATGCAGAAGGCTATCCAGGTCGTCGTTATTATGGTGGTTGTGAATATGTTGATGTTACAGAAACAATTGCTATTGAACGTATCAAAGCTTTATTCGGAGCTGAACATGCAAATGTACAACCACATTCAGGTTCGCAAGCTAATATGGCAGTGTATTTAGTTGCTTTAGAAATGGGAGATACTGTGCTTGGAATGAATTTAAGTCATGGTGGTCATTTAACCCACGGTGCTTCAGTTAATTTTAGTGGTAAGTTTTATAACTTTATCGATTATGGTGTAGATAAAGAAACTGAAAGAATTAATTATGATGAAATTCGTGAATTAGCACTGAAACATAAGCCTAAATTAATTGTAGCTGGTACGTCAGCGTATTCTAGACAATTAGATTTTAAGAAATTTAAAGAAATTGCTGATGAAGTTGGTGCTAAATTAATGGTTGATATGGCACACATTGCAGGTTTAGTAGCAACTGGATTACATCCTAATCCTGTAGAATATGCTGACTTTGTTACCAGTACAACTCATAAAACGCTGAGAGGACCACGTGGAGGCCTAATTCTTTGCAAAGAAAAATATAAAAAAGAGATAGATAAGACAATATTTCCTGGAATTCAAGGTGGACCACTAGAACATGTGATCGCTGCAAAAGCTGTTGCTTTTGGAGAAGCTTTAGAACCAGATTTCAAAGTGTATCAAGAACAAGTCATTAAAAATGCTAAAACTTTAGCTGAAACACTTCAAGATGAAGGATTTAGAATTGTTTCAGGAGGTACGGATAATCATCTAGTTTCAGTAGATGTGAAACAATCAGTTAATTTAACTGGTAAACAGGCTGAAGAAACATTAGATTCAATTGGTATTACATGTAATAAAAATACAATACCTTTTGATCAGGAGAAACCATTCGTTACAAGTGGAATTAGACTAGGCACTCCTGCTGCAACGACGCGTGGTTTTGATGAAGTAGCATTTAAAGAAGTAGCTTTAATTATCAGTACAGCATTAAAAAATTCAAATGACCAAGCAAAATTGAAAGAAGCTAGTGATAGAGTAAAACAATTGACTCAACAATATCCGCTATATGAATAACAACATAAATGGAGGAAATGAATTATGAGTAAAGTACATGTATTTGATCACCCACTCATTCAACATAAATTGAGTTACATTCGTGATAAAAATACCGGAACAAAAGAATTTAGAGAGCTTGTTGATGAAGTAGGTATGCTAATGGCATATGAAGTTACAAGAGATTTACAATTGCAAGATGTAGAAATTGAAACTCCTGTAACAACTATGACAGCCAAACGATTAGCTGGAAAAAAATTAGCAATTGTACCTATTTTAAGAGCAGGCTTAGGGATGACAGATGGTGTATTAAACTTAGTTCCAGCTGCTCGTGTAGGACATATTGGATTGTATCGTGATCCTAAAACATTAAAAGCAGTAGAATATTTTGCTAAATTACCTCAAGATATTGATGAGCGTGAAATTATAGTAGTTGATCCAATGTTAGCTACAGGCGCTTCAGCAATCGAAGCAATCAATTCACTAAAAAATCGAGGTGCAAAGAATATTCGTTTTATGTGTTTAATTGCCGCACCTGAGGGTGTTGAAAAAATGCAAGAAGCGCATAAAGATGTTGATATCTATATTGCAGCTTTAGATGAAAAACTTAATGAAAAAGCATATATTACACCTGGTTTAGGAGACGCTGGGGATAGATTATTTGGTACTAAATAGTACTATAGGAGTAAATATTATGAGAAAGATTATGACAGTCTTTGGTACAAGACCAGAAGCAATTAAAATGGCACCTTTAGTTAAAGCACTTGAAAAAGATTCAATGCTAGAACCAATTATTGTTGTAACTGCTCAACATAGAGAAATGCTTGATTCAGTTTTAAAAACATTCAACATAACACCCCATTATGATTTGAATATCATGAAAAAAGGGCAAACTCTTTCAGAAATAACAGCTAGATCTATTATTCAACTTGAGCAAATTATGAAAAAAGAATGTCCAGATATGGTACTTGTTCATGGTGATACCACGACTACTTTTTCTGGCGCATTAGCAGCATTTTATAATCATACATCTGTAGGACACATAGAAGCTGGTCTTAGAAGTGGGAATAAATATGCGCCTTTTCCAGAAGAAATAAATCGACAGATGGTTAGTAACATTGCCGATTTACACTTTGCTCCTACTATTGGTGCAAAACACAATCTAATTCAAGAAAATAAAGATAAGACATCTATAGTGATTACTGGCAATACTGCCATTGATACACTAAATTTTACAATTAATAAAAATTATACCTCTGAGTTGATAGAAAAGCATAAAAATAAAAAAATTGTATTGCTGACCGTTCATCGTAGAGAAAATATTGGAAAACCTATGGAACATATTTTCAAAGCAGTTAGAGATATCGTTGAAGATATTGAAGACGTGGTAGTAGTTTTTCCTTTACATATGAATCCCGAAGTTAGAAAACTATCATACGCTTACTTAGAAAAACATCCAAGGGTAGAGCTTATTGAACCATTAGATGTTGTTGATTTTCATAATTTTGCTAATCATGCTTATTTAATTTTGACTGATTCTGGAGGCATTCAAGAAGAAGCACCATCATTAAATAAACCAGTTTTAGTTCTTAGAGATGTAACTGAAAGACCTGAAGGTGTAGAAGCTGGAACATTAAAAGTAATTGGAACAGAGTATACACATGTGTATCAAGAAATAAGAAAATTATTAATGAACAAACAAGTTTATAATAATATGGCATATGCTCAAAATCCTTATGGAGATGGAAAGGCATCTGAACGTATATGTGAAAGCATTAAATACTATTTAGGATTAACCGAAGAAATACCTAAAGAATTTGAAAAGTTAAAAAATTGTTGATTTAATTGTGAACATTTTATGACAATATTGGTGTTAAATTAAACAACAATTTGAATAGAATTGACACATAAATTACCCTATATTATTATTAAATTTGTATGAGTGGAACGGTTTCCATGATTGTCATAAGTTTTGGAGGCACAAAGAATGAAACGGTTCAGCATCATATTTAGACAATTCATTCAATATTACATTTATTTTTTAATAATGTTAAGTATTTTGTATTTTATTAAATCTAATTCTTTTTTATTAGGCTTAATAATTGGGACACTCGGGTCTCTAATCAACACATACATTTTTGAGATATATCTTTCTAGGACAAAACAACCAGATAATATACATATTTCTACAGGCAATGTATGGAGATACTTAGTCGCAATTATTGCATGTATAGTATGGGTTGTCTTTAAAGAGAATGTAAATATCATTGGTATAATGATAGGCCTTATGATTTCTTATGTATTAATCATTTTACGCCCTCTCTTGCTAAAATAGTAAACTATATACAGAAAGAGGTGAGTACATGGATCACAAATCCCCACTCGTAAGTTGGAATGTGTTTGGATTTGATATTGTTTTCAACTTAGCAAGTATTATGATGCTTATTATTACTGCTATTATTGTTTTTATAATAGCTATTGTTTGTACGCGTAATCTCAAGAAAAGACCTAGTGGCAAACAAAACTTTATCGAATGGATTTTCGATTTTGTAAGAGGCATTATTGAGAGTAACATGGCTTGGAAAAAAGGTGGTCAATTTCACTTCTTGGCGGTAACATTAATTTTATTTATTTTTGTTGCCAATATGCTAGGTTTACCATTTGCAATTGTTACACATGATCATTATTTATGGTGGAAATCTCCAACTGCTGACGCGACTGTAACGTTGACGTTATCTACGATGATGATTTTATTAACACATTATTATGGTGTTAAAATGCGTGGAACAAAGGCATATGTTGGTAATTACTTTAAACCTTTCTGGCCATTAGCAATTATTAATGTCTTTGAAGAATTCTCTTCAACATTAACACTAGGTTTACGTCTTTACGGTAATATTTTTGCTGGTGAGTTACTATTATCACTATTAGCTGGCCTGTTTTTCCAAAACGGCTGGGGCTGGATAATTAGTATTCCTGGCTTAATTATATGGCAAGGATTCTCAATCTTTGTCGGTACAATCCAAGCATATATCTTTATTATGCTATCTATGGTTTACATGTCCCATAAAGTTGCGGACGCACATTAACATAAACAAACATTTTAGGAGGAATTATTAATATGGGTTTAATCGCAGCAGCAATTGCAATCGGTTTATCAGCATTAGGTGCTGGTATCGGTAACGGTCTTATTGTTTCAAGAACAGTTGAAGGTGTAGCACGTCAACCAGAAGCACGTGGTCAATTAATGAGTATTATGTTCATTGGTATTGGTTTAGTTGAAGCATTACCAATCATCGGCGTTGTTATCTCATTCATGACATTATTCAGATAAGAAATGTTCGAGGCGAAGTCTCTTTGATCTTCGCCATTCGTTTTATTTAGTGGCAAAGTGATGATTAATAATGAAAGGAGTGTCAAATGCCAGTGAATGCATTAACCAATTCATTTGTTTTAGGTGCAGCTGCAGGTGGCGTTGAATGGGGAACAACAATTGTTACAATTATTACATTTATTATCCTATTGGCGTTATTGAAAAAATTTGCTTGGGGTCCATTAAAAGAAGTAATGGATAAACGTGAACGCGATATCAATAGAGATATTGACGAAGCTGAAGAAGCAAAATTGAATGCACAAAAACTTGAAGAAGAAAATAAAAAGACACTTAAAGAAACACAAGATGAAGTTCATCATATTCTTGAAGATGCAAGAATTCAAGCACGTAAACAACATGAAGAAATTATTAAAGATGCACATGAACGTGCAAATGGTATGATTGAAACAGCACAAAGTGAAATCAAAAGTGAAAAAGAACGCGCTCTTGCAGATATTAATAATCAAGTTTCTGAGTTATCTGTTTTAATTGCTTCTAAAGTTTTACAAAAAGAGATTTCAGAACAAGATCAAAAAGGTCTCGTTGATAAGTATCTTAAAGAGGCAGGCGATAAATAATGGCAGATGTAGCAAAAAAATATGCTAAAGCTTTATTTGATGTCTCTATAGATAAAGATCGATTAGATTTAATGTATGAAGAATTAAAAGAAGTTAGTAATGCAACTTTAAATTACATTGATGATTTAAAAGCAATTGATTCAAATCCTAATCAACCTGCTTCTGAAAGACGTAAATTTGCAGGTATTGTATTTGGGGATGCGAACTATTACTTAAAAAATATGCTAATGATTTTAGCAAATAATCGTCATTTAGCGCTTATACATTCTATCTTTAAAGAATTTAAACATTTGTATGACCATCATTATAATCAAGGTGATGCTTTGGTTGAATCTGTATATCAATTGAATGAAGAAGAATTATCTCATATTGAAAGAGTAATTCTTAACAAAACTAAATTGTCTAAAGTACATATTACAACTAAAATAAATCCTAACTTAATTGGCGGGTTTAGAGCAAAAGTTGGGACTACTGTATTAGATGGTAGTATAAAAAATGATTTAGAACAAATAGAGCGTAAATTTAAAAGAGTTAATTAAAAAAGAGGAGTGACATAGATGGCCATCAAAGCTGAAGAAATCAGTGCATTACTTCGCTCACAAATTGAAAACTATGAGTCAGAAATGTCTGTTGATGATGTAGGTACCGTCCTTCAAATTGGTGATGGTATTGCATTAATTCACGGATTAAATGATTGTATGGCTGGTGAGCTTGTAGAGTTTTCAAACGGTGTGCTTGGTTTAGCACAAAACCTTGAGGAATCAAATGTGGGTGTCGTAATTTTAGGACCTTATAGTGAAATTAGAGAAGGCGACGAAGTTAAACGTACTGGCCGTATCATGGAAGTGCCAGTAGGTGAAGAACTTATCGGACGTGTTGTAAATCCACTTGGTCAACCAATTGATGGACAAGGTCCTATCAATTCCACTAAGACACGCCCTGTTGAGCAAAAAGCAACAGGCGTTATGGATCGTAAATCAGTTGATGAACCATTACAAACTGGTATTAAAGCGATTGACGCATTAGTACCAATTGGTCGTGGACAACGTGAGTTAATCATTGGTGATAGACAAACAGGTAAAACAACGATTGGTATTGATACAATTTTAAACCAAAAAGGTTTAGATACAATTTGTATTTATGTAGCTATTGGTCAAAAAGATTCAACAGTACGTGCAAACGTTGAAAAATTACGTCAAGCTGGTGCTTTAGACTACACAATTGTTGTATCTGCATCAGCAGCGGAACCAGCACCATTATTATACATCGCCCCTTATTCAGGAGTGACAATGGGTGAAGAGTTCATGTTTAATGGAAAAAATGTACTTGTTGTATATGATGATTTAACTAAACAAGCAGCTGCTTATCGTGAATTATCATTATTATTACGTAGACCTCCAGGCCGTGAAGCGTATCCAGGTGACGTCTTCTACTTACACAGTAGATTATTAGAAAGAGCAGCTAAATTAAACGATGCATTAGGTGGCGGTTCAATTACAGCTTTACCTATCATTGAAACACAAGCTGGGGATATCTCTGCATATGTTCCAACTAACGTGATTTCAATTACTGACGGACAAATTTTCTTACAATCTGATTTATTCTTCTCAGGTGTACGACCTGCGATTAATGCTGGTCAGTCTGTATCACGTGTTGGTGGTTCAGCACAAATTAAAGCAATGAAAAAAGTTGCTGGTACATTACGTTTAGATTTAGCATCTTATCGTGAGTTAGAATCATTTGCACAATTTGGTTCTGATTTAGACGAATATACTGCTAGAAAATTAGAACGTGGTAAACGTACGGTTGAAGTTTTAAAACAAGATCAAAACAAGCCACTTCCTGTTGAAAATCAAGTGTTAATTATTTATGCCTTAACAAAAGGTTATTTAGATGATATCCCTGTAGAAGACATTACACGTTTTGAAGATGAATTAAATAGTTGGTCTAAATCAAATGCTTCAGAATTATTAGGGGAAATCAGAGAAACTGGTAATCTTCCAGATGATGCTAAATTTGAATCAGCTATTAATGAATTTAAGAAAAGTTTTAGCAAATCTGAATAACTAAACTTTAAATCAAAAAGGTGGTGAGATAATGGCTTCTCTTAAAGAGATAGATAGTCGTATTAAATCGACGAAAAAAATGAAACAGATTACCAAAGCGATGAACATGGTTTCAAGTTCTAAATTACGTCGAGCTGAAAAAAATACTAAGCAATTCGAACCCTATATGGAAAAAATGCAAGATGCGATAACTGCTATTGCAGGCGCAAGTAAAAATTCAAATCATCCAATGTTAAGACCAAGACATATTCAACGTAGTGGTTACTTGGTTATTACAAGTGACAAAGGATTAGCGGGTGCTTATAGTTCGAATGTGCTTAAGCGACTAGTCAATGACATTAAAGAAAAACATACAAATAGTGATGAATATAGCATTATTGTTTTAGGTCAATCCGGTGTTGATTTCCTTAAAAATAGAGGTTATGAAGTTGAAAGTTCACTTGTTGATGTACCTGATCAACCTTCATTTAAATCAATACAAGCTATCGCTAAGCATGCGATTGACTTATTCAGTGAAGAACATATTGATGAACTTAAGATTTATTATAGCCACTATGTTAGTGTTCTTGAAAATAAACCTTCTGTTAAACAAGTTCTACCATTATCTCAAGAAGATTCTAGTCAAGGCCAAGGTCAAATGTCTTCATATGAATTTGAACCAGATAAAGACTCAATCTTAAGAGTTATTCTTCCACAATACGTTGAAAGTTTAATTTATGGAACGATTCTTGATGCTAAGGCTAGTGAACATGCAGCACGTATGACTGCAATGAAAAATGCATCTGATAATGCAACTGAACTTATTGATGACTTATCATTACAATATAATAGAGCGAGACAAGCTGAAATCACTCAACAAATTACAGAAATTGTTGGTGGTTCTGCCGCACTTGAATAATATTTTAAAGGAGGAAACAACATGGGTAATGGCCGTGTAACTCAGGTTATGGGTCCTGTAATTGATGTTCGATTCGAACATAATGAAGTCCCTGAAATTAATAATGCCCTAATTATTGAAGTACCCAAAAATGATGGCACATTTAAATTAACATTAGAAGTTGCATTGCAACTAGGTGATGATGTTGTTCGTACTATTGCAATGGATTCAACTGATGGTGTTCAACGTGGTATGCAAGTTGTGAATACTGGTAAAGATATTAGTGTTCCTGTAGGTGAAGAAACACTTGGACGTGTGTTTAACGTTTTAGGAGAAACAATAGATTTAAACGAAAAAATAGATAGTTCTGTTAGACGTGATCCAATTCATCGTCGTCAACCTAATTTTGATGAATTATCTACTGAAGTAGAAATTCTTGAAACAGGTATTAAAGTTGTAGACTTATTAGCACCTTATATTAAAGGTGGTAAGATTGGTTTATTCGGTGGTGCCGGCGTAGGTAAAACTGTATTAATTCAAGAATTAATCAATAATATCGCTCAAGAACATGGTGGTATTTCTGTATTCGCTGGTGTAGGTGAACGTACTCGTGAAGGTAACGATTTATACTATGAAATGAGCGATAGTGGCGTTATCAATAAAACAGCCATGGTATTTGGGCAAATGAATGAGCCGCCAGGTGCGCGTATGCGTGTTGCTTTATCAGCATTGACAATGGCTGAATATTTCCGTGATGAACAAGGTCAAGATGTACTTTTATTCATTGACAATATTTTCCGCTTTACTCAAGCTGGTTCTGAAGTTTCAGCATTATTAGGACGTATGCCTTCAGCTGTAGGTTATCAACCTACATTAGCAACTGAAATGGGTCAATTACAAGAACGTATTACATCTACTAATAAAGGTTCAGTCACTTCAATTCAAGCAGTATTCGTTCCTGCCGATGACTATACTGACCCAGCACCAGCAACTGCGTTCGCACATTTAGATGCAACAACAAACTTAGAACGTAAATTAACTGAAATGGGTATTTATCCTGCGGTAGACCCATTAGCTTCAACTTCTAGAGCTTTAGAACCATCTATTGTTGGACAAGAACATTATGAAGTTGCACGTGAAGTTCAATCTACATTACAAAAATACAGAGAATTACAAGATATCATTGCAATTTTAGGTATGGATGAATTATCTGAAGAAGATAAATTAACAGTAGAACGTGCGCGTAGAATTCAATTCTTCTTATCACAAAACTTCCATGTGGCTGAACAATTTACTGGTCAAAAAGGTTCTTATGTTCCAGTTAAAACAACTGTAGCGAACTTTAAAGATATCTTAAATGGTAAATACGATCATATTCCTGAGGATGCATTCCGTTTAGTTGGAAGTATGGATGATGTTATTGCTAAAGCTAAAGATATGGGTGTTGAAGTTTAAACTAATTAGGAGGTAAAGATAATGAACACAGTAAATCTTGATATTGTCACTCCTAATGGTTCAGTCTACGAAAAAGATGATGTTGAACTCGTTGTATTTCAAACTACTGCGGGCGAAATAGGTATCATGAGTGGACATATTCCGACAGTTGCCGCATTAAAGATAGGCCATATTAAAGTTAAGTTTAAGAATGGTACTGAGTATATAGCTGTTAGTGGTGGCTTTGTTGAAATTAGACAACATAAAGTATCTGTCATTGTTCAAACAGCTGAAACAGCTAGTGAGATTGATGTAGAAAGAGCTAAATTGGCTCGTCAAAGAGCACAGTCTCATTTAGATGAAGAGGATAACAGTGACATTAACCGAGCTAAACGCGCATTAGCTAGAGCGGAAAACCGTCTGCGTGTAGCTGAATTAAAATAATGATTAAATGACGTGGGATAATATTTATGATGAATATATTGTCTCACTTTAGTGAGAATGGTTAATGAAAAAGTAACAGGTATTAAAATATTTTGATTTAGTTAATTATTCTTAATATATTAAAAGAGTTTGAGACATTTAATAGTGTTTCAAACTCTTTTTTTATTGTACATAAAAGAACTTAGAATAATAATAACTTTAAATTTTTATTTTAGTTACTTTTTATTAAATATTGTAACGTTCTTATGTATCATTATTAACTTTTTTAATGTACAATATATTACAGAAATCTTTAAGGAGAGAAAAGAATGGAATATGTTGGACAATTTGCAATAATACATTTATTTTTACATGTAATATGTATATGTATTGCGTACTGGGCATTACATTCTCTCAGATTAGATCAATTTTTTAAAAAAGGATATTCAACACGACTGCAAGTGTGTATGATTTTCTTAGCAATTTTAATGGGTACTGCAGTAAGTAACTTTATCGTAGATTTATTACAGTACTCTACACAAATTAAATATTTATTTTAAAAAATGAATTTCTATCAATTAACTAAAAATGTAGATATACTAATTAAATAAGTAATTCAAAATGGGAAATGTTATAAGAAATAGGAGTTTAATGTGGAGGATTAATATGGATAAGATAATTATAAATGGAGGCAATCGCCTTACTGGTGAAGTTCAAGTAGAAGGAGCTAAAAATGCTGTATTACCTATCCTTACAGCATCGTTATTAGCGTCTGAAGGAAAAAGCAAATTAACCAATGTGCCTGATTTAAGTGATGTGGTTACTATCAATAATGTTTTATCTACTTTAAACGCTAAAGTGGATTATGATAAAGAAAATGGATTAGTTACAGTTGATGCTTCTGCTACACTAAATGAAGAAGCGCCTTATGAATATGTGAGTAAAATGAGAGCAAGTGTGTTAGTAATGGGACCTTTATTAGCACGTCTAGGTCATGCAATCGTTGCATTACCAGGTGGCTGTGCAATTGGTGCTCGTCCAATTGAACAACATATCAAAGGTTTTGAAGCATTAGGGGCAGAAATTCATTTAGAAAACGGAAATATATATGCAAGCACTAAAGAGGGATTGAAAGGTGCAAATATTCATCTAGATTTTCCAAGTGTAGGTGCAACTCAAAATATTATAATGGGTGCTTCTTTAGCACAAGGAAAAACAGTTATCGAAAATGTAGCTAAAGAACCTGAAATTGTAGATCTAGCTAATTATATCAATGAAATGGGTGGTAACGTTATTGGTGCTGGTACAGATACCATTACTATCCATGGTGTTGAGAAATTAACAGGAGTTAAACATGCAATTATACCTGATCGCATTGAAGCAGGTACATTTATTATCGCAGCAGCAATTACAAGAGGAGATGTTTTTGTAAAAGGTGCTGTTAAAGAACATATGACAAGTTTAATTTATAAGTTAGAAGAAATGGGAGTTAATCTCGATTTTAATGAGGAGGGTGTACATGTCACTACAAATGGTGAACTTCAACCTGTAGATATTAAAACACTGCCTCATCCAGGTTTCCCTACAGACATGCAATCACAAATGATGGCATTATTATTAACAGCTGAAGGTCATAAAGTGGTTACTGAAACAGTATTTGAAAATAGATTTATGCATGTTGCAGAATTTAGAAGAATGAATGCTAATATTAATGTAGAAGGTAGAAGTGCTAAAATAGAAGGTAAAAGTCAACTACAAGGTGCTCAAGTAAAAGCTACCGATTTAAGAGCTGCCGCAGCTCTTATTTTGGCTGGTTTAGTAGCAGAAGGCACAACTCAAGTGACAGAGCTTAAACACTTAGATCGTGGTTATGTTAATTTCCATGAGAAGTTAAAATCACTTGGTGCAGATATCAAAAGAGTCAATGACTAATTTTTAAATAGATTTGAGGTAATAGTTATGGAAACCATTTTTGATTATAATGAAATAAAAAAAATCATCCCTCATAGACAACCTTTTTTACTTATTGATCGTATTGTTGAATATGAAGAAGGAAAGCGTTGTGTAGGTTTAAAACAAGTTTCAGGAAACGAACCATTTTTCCAAGGGCATTTTCCTGATTATGCAGTTATGCCTGGTGTTCTCATTACGGAAGCTTTGGCACAAACTGGAGCAGTAGCTATGTTAAATAGTGAAGAAAATAAAGGTAAAATTGCTTTATTTGCTGGTATTGATAAATGTAGATTTAAAAAACAAGTGACACCTGGTGATACTTTAATGTTAGAAGTTGAAATTACAAAAATTAAAGGTCCTATTGGAAAAGGTACAGCAAAAGCTACTGTTGATGGACAGCTTGCTTGTAGTTGTGAACTTACTTTTGCTATTCAAGATGCATAATTTAAAATAGAGTAGTAGCGAAATAAATCATTTCGTTACTACTCTATTTCTATTTTTTAAATTTTTCTTCTTTTAATTTCGGCTTAGATTGCATCATTCTGTTGAATGTGATTTTCAATTCTTCTCCTGATAATCCTTCATCAATAAGTTGTTCTAATAGAGTTTCTGCGTATACTTGTCGATGTGTATAAATATGACACTCGAAAATAATTGACATTTTTCCTGCAAATAGAGAAATGTTTTTTATTGTTGCATCAAACAATGCTGGATCGTTAGAAGGTCTAGTAATCACTACTCTGATATCTAATATTGTTTGTGATTCATAATATTTTTGCATGATATCATAATGTGTATCTGAAATTACAATTTCCAGAAGCCAACCTGTACCACTACTTTCTTTATTTATAATCACACCATCATAAAGTTCAAATTCTGAAATCCTGTTACCATCGCTTACTATTTGGAATCGAACTGCTTTAAACGTCTTCATAACATTACTCCCATACTCTTAAAAATTTTTAAATTATATGATTATTGTTTTTTTGTTAAATAAGAAGTGTCATATCTTAATATTTTTCTTAAATATATCAGATATTAATACTAAAAAGGGAAGAAATTTAAAAAAATAGCTTTTTGACGTTATATTCAATTCTATTTAATATAACGATATAAGGAGGTGACACATGTTAAATAAGATAGTAATCGTTGGTCGTATGACTAAAGATGCAAAAATTTATAATAATGAGGAGGTGAAAATCGCAACGTTTAGTGTGGCTACTGAACGTAATTATAAAGATGAAAATGATGAAATGGCGTGTGACTATATATTGTGTAAAGCATTTGGTAAGATGGCCAGTAACATTGAAAAATATACTTCTCAAGGATCATTAGTAGGTATTACTGGCCAAATGCGTTCTCGTAAATATGAAAAGGAAAAACAAACTCACTTTGTAACAGAATTATATGTTGAAACAATTAAATTTATGTCCCCTAAATTAAATAATGAAAAACTCTCAGATAACTCACTAAATACAGACACTTATCCATTTGATCATCTCGAATTAATGAATATAAAATAAAACTCTCTATTTTTAATACTCCAAACCTTTCCAATTAATATAAAATAAGTCTTTCAATTATACTCAAATATACTCAAGAGGTCGGTATAAATATTCCGACCTCTTTAACTATGTATGAGACATTAGATACAACTAATTCATTGAATGATAAAAAATACAGTTCATTTTTCTGAAATATTACAAGATGATTACAGTTAATTCTTTTATTATATATCTAATAAATACTGCCATTAAAGTTTTTATAGTATATATATAAGAAGAATTATCTATAAACCTATGTAATTTTAATGTAAAATAAATACATTCTTTTTTATTTCACTGTAACCTGCTAAGCTTTTTAAGATGTTAGAGTAGTACCTGTAAAATATTTAAGAAAATAAATGACTTAGGAGGATTATACTATTATGAAAAAGACAATTATTGCATCTTCATTAGCAGTAGGTTTAGGATTAGTAGCAGGAAACGTAAGTCATGCTGATGCAAGTGAAAGTCAAATTAATAAAGAAAAATTAGCTCAATTAGCGGAATCTAACGATCAATCATTAAATCAACATCCTATTCAAGAAGGAGCATATAATTACCAATTTAATTTAAATGGTAAAACTTATCATTTTTGGTCAGATGGAACATATTTTAAATGGGAATATTATCCATCAAACGGTTCAACTGTAAATAGTGCTAATCAAAATGTAGCTTCAACTCAAACAGCACAAAATGTATCTTACCAAAATAATAATTATAAAAATATAAATCAATCAGCTTCAACTTCAAATGTAAGTCAACACTATGCAAATGAAGCTCAAACACAACAAACACCAAAAACAACACAAACACAACAAACACCAAAAACAACACAAACTAAACAAGCAACTCAAACACAACAAGCACCTGCTAATGCAACTACAAATCAACCTAAACAATCAACAAGTGGTTCATCTGTAAATGTAAATAGTCATTTACAACAAATCGCTCAACGCGAATCAGGTGGAGATATTCATGCAATCAACCCTTCTTCTGGTGCAGCAGGTAAATATCAATTCTTACAATCTACTTGGGATTCAGTAGCACCAGCACAATATAAAGGTGTATCACCAGCACAAGCACCTGAAAGTGTTCAAGATGCAGCGGCAGTAAAACTTTATAATACTGCAGGTCCATCTCAATGGGTTACAGCGTAAAACTTAATAAATAATTTACTAGTGCCTGAGACAATATGAGTTGTCTTAGGCATTTTATATATATTGATAGTAATGACTGAATTTAAAAAGATTTCTGTACTATTCTTTATTTATTATATTTATAATAATAGTTGTATGAATTAAACTTATTTCAATGAATATCTTTTTTATTTGAATTATAACAATGGTTTTGTTATGGTTAAGTTAAACTAAAGACTACTAGGGGAGCCATGGAATATGGCTGAGATGAAGCATTCAGACCCTTATAACCTGATTTGGTTAATGCCAACGTAGGAAAGTAGTAATACATATTCATTCATTCTATTTTTTTGAATATTGACTACATTTCTACGTTGAAATGTAGTTTTTTTATTTAAGGAGGAATAGTTAATGAGTTTTTCAGATGAATTAAAGCAAGCGTCAAAGCCAATTATTGAAGAGATTTATAATGATGGTTTTATTCAAGATTTATTAAAGGGAAAATTATCAAAACAAGCAGTACGCCAATACTTACGTGCTGATGCTTCTTATTTAAAAGAATTTACTAATCTATATGCTTTACTTATTCCTAAAGCACCTACTATGAAAGAAGTAAAATTCTTAGTAGAGCAAATTGAATTTATGTTAGAAGGCGAAGTAGAAGCTCATGAAATTTTAGCGGACTATATTAACGAACCTTATGAAGAAATTGTAAAAGAAAAAGTGTGGCCACCTAGTGGAGACCATTACATTAAACATATGTATTATCATGCTTATACTCATGAAAATGCTGCATACACTATAGCTGCAATGGCACCATGTCCTTACGTATATGAAGTGATTGCTAAATGGGGATTAGAAGATTCAAATCTTAATAGAGATGCACTTACTGCTAAGTGGTTTGATTTTTATAGCACTGAAATGGCACCTTTAATTGAAGTATTTGACCGTTTGTTAAATGAACTTACAGAACATTGTACCGAACAGGAAAAAAGAGAAATTAAAGAAGCATTTTTACAAAGTACTGTACATGAACGTCATTTCTTTAATATGGCATACATTGATGAAGAATGGGATTTTGGAGGAGCAAATCATGAATAAACCTAAGATTGCGTTAACAATTGCTGGTACTGACCCTTCTGGTGGCGCAGGAGTTATGGCAGATTTAAAATCATTCCATGCTTGTGGCGTATATGGAATGGCTGCTATTACAAGTATTGTGGCTCAAAATACTAAAGGAGTTCAACATATCCATAATCTAGAAACTAGTTGGGTTAAAGAACAATTAGATAGCGTGTTTGATGATGAATTACCTCATGCAATTAAGACTGGAATGATTGCTACACATGAAACGATGGAACTGATTCAAACATATTTAAAAAATCATAGCGATATTCCCTATGTTATCGATCCAGTTATGCTAGCTAAAAGTGGCGATTCCTTAATGGATGATGAAACAAAAAAACATCTTCAGAAAACGCTCTTACCATTAGCGGATGTCGTGACTCCTAACATTCCAGAAGCTGAAGAAATTACTGGCTTGAAAATTGATACTGAAGATAATATTCGTAAAGCAGGTCATATATTTATAAATGAAATAGGAAGTAAAGGTGTAGTAATTAAAGGCGGTCATTCTGCTGATTTAAATAATGCTAAAGACTTTTTATTTACTAAAGATGATGTCTATACTTTTGAAGAGAAGCGATTTAATACGCCACATACTCATGGTACAGGTTGCACATTTTCAGCTGTGATCACAGCCGAACTAGCTAAAGGTAAAACCATTTATGAAGCTGTAAAAAAAGCTAAAAAATTTATTTCATTAAGTATTGAACATACACCTGAAATCGGTCAAGGACGCGGCCCGGTAAACCATTTTGCTTATATGAAGAAAGTAGGTTTAGACGATGAATAGTTTAGAAAAGATAAGACAAGAGAATCCACTAGTAGTCTGTTATACCAATGATGTGGTTAAAAACTTCACTGCGAATGGACTCTTGAGTATTGGTGCAAGTCCAGCAATGAGTGAAGCTCCAGAAGAAGCAGAAGAGTTCTATAAAGTAGCAGGGGCACTGCTTATAAATATTGGAACATTAACTAAAGCAAATGAAAAAGATATTTTAGAAATTGGAAAAATTGCTAATCAACAAGGTACACCCATTGTATTTGATCCAGTTGCTGTAGGTGCATCAACATATCGTAAACAATTTTGTGAATCTTTTCTTTCTGAAATAAATGTTTCTGTAATTAAAGGTAATGCATCTGAAATTCTTACTTTAGTAGATTCAAATACTACAATGAAAGGCACTGATGGAGAAACAGACTTAGATGTAGTGACAATTGCTAAAAAAGCTTATGAAAAATATCAAACAGCAATTGTTATTACAGGTAGAGAAGATGTTATTATTCAAGATAATCAAATTGTCAAATTATCAAATGGTTCTCCATTACTTGCAAAAATCACAGGCGCGGGTTGTTTATTAGGCAGTTTAGTTGCTGGATTTTTATTTAGAAATACACATCCGTCATTACAAGTATTAGAAGAATCAGTAAGTTATTATAATATCGCCGCAGAGATTGCTGAAAAAAGCGAAAAAGTTAATGGACCTGGAACATTCTTATCTCAATTACTTGATGAAATGTATCAACTTAACTATGATACTTATAAACAATTTGTAAAACGTAAAGAGGTTTAAATATGTTTGATTCAAAAAGCTTACAAGTCTATTTTATATGTGGAACACAAGACATCATCGGTGATCAAAATATTAAAGATGTTTTAAAAGCAGCATTAGAATCAGGAATTACATTATTTCAATTTCGAGAAAAAGGGCCAAATGCTTTAGTAGGGGATGAAAAAGAAGCATTAGCTAAGGAATTAAAAACACTTTGTCATGAGTATAAAGTACCTTTTCTAATTAATGATGATGTGGATTTAGCTGAAAAAATTGATGCAGATGGTATACATGTAGGTCAAGATGACGAAATAATTGCTTCTTTTGCTAATCGTTTTAAAAATAAAATTATAGGGTTAAGTGTAGGAAACGTAAAGGAATATCAACAATCAGATTTAGAACACGTAGATTATATAGGTGTAGGTCCAATGTATGAGACATCTTCAAAATCTGATGCAAGTGCCCCTGTAGGTCCTGAAATGATTGCAACATTAAAAAATATTAATCCAAGCTTACCTATGGTTGCTATAGGTGGTATTACTGAAGACAATTGTGAACTTATAGCTAAAGAAGGCGCTGATGGTGTGTCAGTTATTTCAGTCATTACACATAGTCAAAATATTGACAAGACTGTTAATAAATTAAAGCACTATTTCAAATAAATATCTCTTTTTTTCAGTTTTTGTTTTCTAGTACACCCTATCTATGATAAAATTATTTCTACGTGAATATATCAATAGAGGTGTAAAAATGAAGAAGAAAGCGCTACTACCTTTGTTATTAGGGGTAATGGTCTTTTTAGCTGGATGTGACTATTCCAAATCTAGTAATAGAAATGGATTTTTCTACAATACATTCGTTGAACCAATGGCTAAAATTCTACATTGGTTAGGCCATTCTGTTTTTCATGATGATTATGGTATTGCAATCATCGTTTTAGTATTAGTTATTCGTATTATCTTATTGCCTTTCATGCTATCAAACTATAAAAATAGCCATATGATGCGTGAAAAAATGAAAATTGCTAAACCTGAAGTAGAAGGTGTACAAGAAAAAGTTAAGCGAGCACGTACTCAAGAAGAAAAAATGGCTGCTAATCAGGAAATGATGGAAGTTTATAAGAAATATGATATCAATCCTATGAAGAGTGCTTTAGGCTGCTTACCTGTTTTAATTCAAATGCCTATTGTTATGGGATTATATTTCGTATTGCGTTATCGTATTGGTGGCGGTATTACAGAACATCCACATTTCTTATGGTTTAATTTAGTACATCCTGATATTTGGATTACTATTATTGCCGGTGTGTTATACTTTATTCAAGCATGGGTGTCAAGTAAACAAATGCCTGAAGAACAACGTCAAATGACTTATATGATGATGATTGTTTCACCTATTATGATTATTTGGATTTCATTAAGTTCAGCTTCAGCACTAGGTTTATATTGGTCTGTCAGTGCGGCATTCTTAATTATTCAAACATTCTTTGCAAATAAACATTATGAAAAAGTTGCAAAACAAGAAATTGGACCTATGGTTGAGGCACATAAAGAAAATAATTCAAATAAAAAAGGTAAAAATACGCAAGTTGTTTCTAAAAATAATAAGAAGAAAAAATAATATAAGCATAATACGATAAAAAAGTAGGAAAAGATAGATGATCTTTTCCTACTTTTTTTATTCTTCTAAGTGCCACTCGCTATAAAATTGAGATAAAAATAGTTTCATAAATTGATGACGTTCTTCAGCTAGTTGAAATCCTGTTTGTGTATGCATTAATTTTTTTAATTTTAATAACTTATCATAGAAGTGTCTAATAGCAGAAGGAGGTAAATCAACCATATCTTTTTCTGAAGGAATTGAATGATAGGGAGATTCTGTCCACATCGGCTCATTGAAATGTCCAGAAAATTGAAACGTTCTTGCGATACCTATAGCACCAATAGCATCTAAGCGATCAGCATCTCTAACGATTTGTCCTTCGATTGGAAGTGTAACATCGTTATTTCTACCATTTCGATAACTCAAATGTTTGATAATAAAAATAATATTCTTTTGAACAGTATCATCCAATTCTATTTTTTTAAAAAATTGATGTAATTCGCTTAAAGCATGGTGTTTATCAGTCAATTTATCATCTATGACGTCATGCAATAAAGCTGACAATACTATTGTAAGAAAATCGCCTTGATGTTCTTGTTTGGCAATATATTTAGCTAATAATGTGACACGTTCAATATGTGCAATATCATGTCCAGAGTAATCATTTTTATGAAATTGGTACATATATTCTTTAGCTAATAATATTTGTTCTGCTTGATTCATAAACTACTCCTTTAAAAACATGTATTGAATGAGTTTAAAGAATAGGTGATAATAATTGAGATATGCCTTCTTTAAACTTAATCCAAGTACTACGTTGATTATATAATTCTTTAGTCAACTCATATGAGACTTTCATATCTTTAATAAATGCTTTTTTAAGTTGAAGAGAAATATCTTCGTCATAAATGAACGCATTCACTTCGAAATTTAATGAAAAACTACGATTATCCATATTTGCTGTACCTACAGTAGCAATTTCATCATCGACAATGAGTGTTTTTGAATGTAGAAATCCATTATTATATTGATAGATTTTAACACCTGCGTCTAATAAAGAAGCGGCATTTTTTAACGTAGCCCAATAAACAAAAGGATGATCGGGTTTACATGGAATCATTAAATTAACTTCAACACCACCTAAAGCGGCAATTTTTATGGCATCAATAAAAGCTTGATCAGGAATAAAATAAGGTGATTGAATATAAATAGAATGTTTTGCTGACATAATCATCTTTAAATAGCCATATTTAATTTGTTCCCAGTCTTCATCAGGACCACTTGAAGCGATTTGAACACCAATCTCGCCGCCTGAATCTACATCAGGAAAATATCTATCTTCATATCTGATATTGTCACGTGTTGATTGTGAATTCCAATCTAAGATGAATCTTAATTCTAATGCATTGACAGAGTCACCTTCAAGTCTTAAATGAGTATCTCTCCAATAACCAAATTTTTTATCTTTACCAAGGTATTCATCACCAACATTAAACCCCCCAACATAACCAATCTTGCCATCTATAATTACAATTTTTCTATGATTACGGTTATTCATTCTTAAATTGATTAAGGGCAATTTGGAAGGGAAGAAGGCTTCTGCGTGTCCACCTTTGTCTTTAAACTGTTTCAAATCTTTCTTGCGTAATGTTCTTGAGCCCATATCATCATATAACATTTTAACTTCTATACCATCTTCAAGTCTGTCTTCGAGTGCCTTTAAAATACGACGTCCAAGATCATCACTTTTGAAAATATAGTATTGAATATGTATATAATCTTTAGCATTCTGAATATCTTCAATTAATGCGTCAAATTTAGCATGACCATCTGTAAAGATTTTTATACTGTTATCAGTAGTTAAGAATGCAGCATTATTATAGAGTAACATGTGCACCATTTCTTTAAACTTAACAATTTGATGATTACCTTTAGAAAAATCATCTTTTTCAAGTGCATTTAATTGCTCATCAACTATCATAGCTAAACCTTTACGATCTTCTTTTTTTAATTTGAAAATATGTTTGCGTTGTATTTGACGCCCTAATAATAGATATAAAATAAATCCTACTATCGGTAGAAATACAAGAACTAAAAGCCACGCCCAAATGGAACCTGCACTACGACGTTCCATGAAGATAATGATAAATGCGAAAATCAAGTTTAATATAAAGGCAGTGATTAATATGATGTTAATAATTAAAGAAGAGTGTGAGAAAGATAATTGCACGATCTCTACCATATTAATTAATTGAACCTCCTAAATCGTTTAAAATTAATGTACTAACAAATATTGTACCATGCACTATAATAAATGGTATGATTAATTTTTAAAATAAAAATGTATAATTGACGTAATAAAGAGGAAATTATACGATGATATAGAAGCTATGAAAGGGTGAATTAGTTGGAAAATCAAAATCATGCCCATCATTCTGAGCAAGTTAAATTAAATTTAAAATCTCGATTAAATCGAATAGAAGGACAAGTTAAAGCAATTAATCGAATGATTGATGAAGACGTCTACTGTGATGATGTATTAACTCAGATAAGAGCAACACGTTCAGCACTTAATAGTGTTGCTACTAAGTTACTAGAACATCACATGAAAAGTTGTATTATGGAAAAAATAAATCAAGGTACTGAAGAAGAAGCAATGGAAGAACTACTAGTGACATTTCAAAAACTAGTGAAAGATTAGTTAGGAGATTGTAATATGTTAAACAGTAATATTGTATTTATAGATAACATTGAAACAGAAGAACAAGCACAAATGTTAAATGAACGTTTGTTAAATATGATTGGAGTACATACGGTATCAATCGATATAGAAAGAAATAAGATTAATGTTGAATATGAAACACCTACTAATTTAAATAGTATTGAAAAAGAAATTTATGACGCTGGATTTAAAGTACTTTCATAATAAAAAGCTTTAGTGTAACTTAAATAATTTAAAATAATTTTCAAATATAGTAGTAAAGCATGACTAATTAGGGTAGTATATCATTGAAGGTCAAAAAACGAGGTGAGATACCATGAACAAATCAGATAAGTTACAAAATGTAGTCAAATTATTATCATCTTTAGGCGTCAATATCAAAAAAACAAAATCTCGTTTCGACATTATTAATACTTTGCCTACCACAAAAACCGTTACTCAAGAACTTAAATAATATGTGATTGAAAAAAGTCTGAGACATTATTAGTTGTCTCAGACTTTTTTATGTGTTGGAGATACATTGCTGAAGTGGAACGATAAAGTCAAAATGAGTTTTGTTTCATTCTCATTCATACTATTTTCATGTTATTAACTGAATTAAAATATATTTATTATTAAGCATCTTTTGACGCTGGCTTTTGATGGTAATAAATAGAAAGTATAACACCAATACCTAGCATTAAACTCCATAATGCGCTACCACCATAACTAATAAATGGTAGTGGTATACCTGTAATAGGTAAGAGTTGAATCGTCATACCGATATTTTGCAAAATATGGAAGACGAGTAAAGAAATATAACCAATTAAAAATACCTTATTAAATGATGAAGTTGTTTTTATAGCTAAACGGATAAGATGGAAAATTAAAGCTAGGAATATAAGAAGTAATATCACTGCTCCAATAAATCCAATTTCTTCTCCAATGACAGAAAAAATAAAATCGGTATGGTTTTCTGGAATGTATACTTCTCCGTGATTATAACCTTTACCAAATAATTGACCGGATCCTATAGCTTTTAACGATTCTGTTAAATGGTAGCCATCTCCATTACTATAAGCATAAGGATTCAACCATGAATTGATTCGACCCATTTGATACATTTTGATATGTAACGTTTTCTCAATCAGAGAGGGTTTATATATAATGGCTAAAATAATACTACTTCCTAATATTGCTACAGTAATAAAGATAGGGGCGAGAATACGCCATGTAATACTACTCACTAGCATGATTCCAACAATAATGGCACATAGAACCAATGTAGTTCCTAAATCATTTTGAAGTAAAATTAATATCATAGGTACTAGAGATATGCCAATAATTTTAAAAAATAAGATTAAATCAGTACGAAAAGATTTATTAAATGTAAATCGATTATGATTAGAAACGATTTTAGCCAAGGCAAGTATCAAAATAATCTTCATAAATTCTGAAGGTTGAATACTAATTGGACCAAAAGCATACCAACTTTTAGCGCCATTAATAATAGGCGTAATAGGTGTTTCAGGAATGATTAATAAACCTAGTAGTAAGATACAAAAGAAGATATACCATATATATGTATTATTTTTTATTTTTTTGGGAGAAAAAATCATCACAATAAGTGCTAGTATTGCTCCTAAAATATAATAGATAATTTGACGAATACCAAAATTGGCACTATATTGGCCGCCACCCATAGCAGAACTGATTGTAGTCACACTAATGATGGCTAAAATCATTATTAATGCTATAAGTATCCAGTCAATTTTTCGAAGCCAATGTGTTGTAGGCTGTTGACGGGATGAAAATTTCATAAAAAACTCCTTAAATTCTATGGGATAGTATATATAGATTTTACATGACTTTATATGATTATGCTACAAAATATAGAAGATGATATAAAGTCGGAGCGGTTTAATCTAAAAAATAACCATTAACATGAGCGGACTATTCTTTAAGAAATTTATATATTTATTTATTGGTAAATGCAAAAAACACTGATACTGTGATAATATGGACATTTAGAAAGAATAATTTAAATTACATATCGTTAAAGAAAAGTATAATGAACAATTTAAACTTAATACATTATAGTATTATAATTATGATGAGAGAAACAAAAGCGTAATTAAACTTCAATTTATAAATGGCTTTTGTCATTATTTTTTTCGATGGAGGATATAAAACATGGTAAAAGAAAATATTTGTATCGTATATGGTGGTAAAAGTGCTGAGCATGATGTATCAATTTTAACAGCACAAAATGTATTAAATGCGATTAATAAAGACAAGTATCTTGTAGATATTATATATATTACAAATGATGGTCAATGGAAGAAAAAAGAAAATATTACAAAAAATATTAAAACCGTTGAAGAATTACATTTAGAAGACATAAGTCCTGGAGAAATTACATTACTTTTAAAAGAAAATGGGGAAGGAAGTAAATATGATGCTATTTTCCCATTATTACATGGACCAAATGGTGAAGATGGTACCATTCAAGGTTTATTTGAAGTGCTAGATTTGCCATATGTAGGAAATGGTGTATTAGCTGCATCAAGTTCGATGGATAAATTAGTAATGAAACAATTGTTTGAACATCGCGGTTTACCACAACTACCTTATATTAGTTTTTTAAGAAGTGAATATGAAAAATATGAAGGTAATATTATTAAACTCGTTAAGGATAAATTAACATATCCAGTATTTGTAAAACCTGTTAACCTTGGCTCTAGTGTGGGTATCAGTAAATGTAATAATGAAGATGAACTTAAAAAAGGGATTGAAGAAGCATTTCAATTTGATCGTAAGTTAGTAATTGAACAAGGTATTATTGCACGTGAAGTAGAAGTTGCAGTTTTAGGTAATGATTATCCTGAAACAACATGGCCTGGAGAAGTAATTAAAGATGTTCAATTTTATGACTATAAGTCAAAATATAAAGACGGTAAAATCAGTTTACAAATTCCAGCAGATTTAGATGAAGAGGTTCAAATGACGTTACGTAATATGGCATTAGAAGCATTTAAAGCTACAGATTGTTCTGGATTAGTACGTGCCGATTTCTTTGTGACAGAAGATAATCAAATCTACATTAATGAAACAAATGCGATGCCTGGTTTTACAGCATTTAGCATGTATCCAAATTTATGGGAAAATATGGGATTATCATACTCTGATTTAATCACTAAATTAATTGATTTAGCTAAAGAACGTTACGAAGAAAAAAAGAAAAATAAATATACTATCGATTAAGCGAGGAGCCTAAGTATGATTGAAGTTTCATTAAAACAAATTCAAAAATGGATATCTTGCGATATTGATGAAGCATATTTAGAACATCAAATTAAAGGAGTCACTATCGATTCTCGTCATGTAGAAAAAGAGATGTTATTTGTTCCATTTAAAGGTGAAAATGTAGACGGTCATCGTTTTGTAGAACAAGCACTAAAAGATGGGGCTGGTGCTTCATTTTATGAAAAAGGACAGGATATTAGCGATTCAATTCAAGGACCTATTATATGGGTTGATGATACATTAACTGCTTTACAACAATTAGCTAAAGCGTACTTAAAGCATGTTAATCCAAAAGTAATTGGAGTGACCGGTTCTAATGGTAAAACAACAACAAAAGATATGATTGAAAGTGTGTTACATACCGAATTTAGAGTCAAAAAAACACAAGGTAACTATAACAATGAAATTGGTTTACCTTTAACCATTCTTCAATTAGACAAAGACACAGAAATTTCTATTTTGGAAATGGGTATGTCAGGATTCCATGAAATTGAATTGTTATCTAAAATTGCGGAACCTGATATTGCGGTTATCACAAATATTGGTGAATCTCACATGCAAGATTTAGGTTCTAGAGAAGGTATTGCTAAAGCCAAATCTGAAATTACTATTGGTCTTAAATCTGATGGCACATTTATATATGATGGAGATGAACCACTTCTAAAGCCCCATGTTGAAAATGTGAAAAATGCAAAACTTGTTAGTGTTGGTTTAAATCATGAAAATACATTAGTATGTAAAGTTGAAAATAGTAAAAATGATGGCATAGCATTTATGATCAATAACAAGGAACATTATGAATTACCAATTTTAGGTATTCACAACATGAAAAATGCTACTATCGCTATTGCAATTGGACATGAACTTGGTTTAGATTACAACACAATTCAAAAGAATATAAGTAATGTACAACTCACAGGTATGCGTATGGAACGACATGTTACTGATAATCAAATTACGGTTATTAATGATGCTTACAATGCAAGTCCAACAAGTATGAAAGCGGCTATTGATACATTAAGTCATATGAATGGACGTAAAATCATTGTACTCGCTGATTCTTTAGAATTAGGTGAAAATAGTCAACGTATGCATGAAGATGTAGGTGCTTATTTAGAAGATAAGGGTATTCATACGTTACTTACTTACGGTAATGATGCTAAGTTTATAAGTCGTACAGGTGGTCACTTTGTGGAAGATGTAGCTTATTTTTCAGATAAAAATGAACTGACTCATTACTTAAAGTCTATTTTGCAACCTGATGACAAAGTGTTAATTAAAGGGTCACGTGGTAATAAACTTGAAGAAGTAGTAAATGCTTTAATTTAATTATTCATTATAATTAAGAGTTGCTTAGAAATGAAAGGTTTCAAAGCAACTTCTTTTTATTATTTTAATAGA
Source organism: Staphylococcus sp. HMSC057A08 (assembly GCF_001812925.1). Classification (NCBI taxonomy): domain Bacteria; kingdom Bacillati; phylum Bacillota; class Bacilli; order Caryophanales; family Staphylococcaceae; genus Staphylococcus; species Staphylococcus sp. HMSC057A08. The sequence continues at coordinate 67,048 of NZ_KV810844.1, forward strand.
ACAAATACTCTACTTAAAAACGTTACTTGCTGTAGATATGAAAATTGCTTTATTGCTATAACTATTTTTAGGTGGTACTATATAGAAGTTGACGTAATAAGAAGACCTTATATACAAAAACGTATATTGATAAATAAAAGAATTAAAAGGAGAATTATATTGCAAAATTTTAAAGAATTAGGGATTTCGGATAAAACGGTAAAAACCCTAGAAGAAATGGGTTTTAAAGAACCAACACCGATTCAAAAAGAAAGTATCCCTTATACATTAGAAGGAAAAGATATCCTTGGACAAGCTCAGACAGGTACGGGTAAAACAGGAGCTTTTGGTATTCCTTTAATAGAAAAAGTTGTTGGAAAATCAGGTGTTCAAGCTTTAATTTTAGCACCTACAAGAGAATTAGCAATGCAAGTTGCTGAACAATTACGCGAATTCAGTCGTGGACAAAATATTCAAGTTGTTACTGTCTTTGGTGGTATGCCAATTGATAGACAAATTAAAGCGTTAAAACGTGGGCCTCAAATTGTAGTAGGAACGCCAGGACGTGTTATCGATCATTTGAATCGTCGTACATTAAAAACGAATGATATTCATACTTTAATTTTAGATGAAGCGGACGAAATGATGAACATGGGCTTCATTGATGATATGAGATTTATTATGGATAAAATCCCTGCTGAACAACGACAAACAATGCTATTTTCAGCGACAATGCCTAAAGCTATTCAGACATTAGTACAACAATTTATGAAATCACCACAAATTGTTAAAACGATGAACAATGAAATGTCTGATCCTCAAATCGACGAATACTATACAATTGTTAAAGAGTTAGAGAAATTTGATACATTTACTAATTTCTTAGATGTACATCAACCTGAGTTAGCTATTGTATTTGGTAGAACTAAACGTCGTGTAGATGAGTTAACAAGTGCATTGCTTACTAAGGGTTACAAAGCAGAAGGATTACATGGAGACATTACACAAGCCAAACGTTTAGAAGTACTTAAAAAATTCAAAAACGATCAAATTGATATATTAGTTGCCACAGACGTTGCAGCACGTGGTCTTGATATTTCAGGTGTAAGTCACGTATATAACTTTGATATACCTCAAGATACTGAAAGTTATACACATAGAATTGGACGTACAGGTCGTGCAGGTAAAGAAGGTATTGCTGTTACGTTTGTTAACCCAATTGAGATGGATTACATTCGTCAAATTGAAGAAGTCAATGACAGAAGAATGAAAGCTTTAAGACCACCTCATCGTAAAGAAGTGCTTAAAGCACGTGAAGAAGATATTAAAGACAAAGTTAAAAACTGGATGTCACGTGAGAGTGAAGATCGTTTAAAACGTATTTCTAGTGAATTATTAGAAGAATATGATAGCACTGAATTAGTAGCTTCATTATTACAAGAACTTGTTGAAGCAAACGATGAAGTTGAAGTTCAATTAACTTTCGAAAAGCCACTTGCAAGAAAGAGTCGTAATAATAAAGGTAATCAATCAAGACGTGGTGGTAAACGAAACAATAAATTTAACAACAAAAATAAACGATCAAAAGGTAACTTCAATAAGAAAAAAGGTAAAAAACAAGATCGTCGAGATAGACAAGATAAAAGAAAAACATCTATCAAAGGTCGTACGTTTGCTGATTTACAAAAATAGTTGTTATAGATAAGATTAAATTTGCTTGATTGAGCTTGAGACATATGTTTATGTCTCAAGCTCTTTTTGATTATAAGTTTTACCTATTAAATTTATAAATGATTGTACTAATAATGTTTTAAAGAAAAAGAGGATAGTTGATCGTATTTAAATAGATAGTATTCAGTTTTGTTTTTTCATTAACATCTATCATATTATTTTAAAAAAATAGTATGATATAATATAAAAAAATTGTTAAGGAGTTTATTGTGCAATTACATCACTCTTTTCATAAAAGTCCTAAATCCGCATTTTTATATCATTGGTTGGTAAGTGGAGTCACATTACTAATAGAGCTCATTATTTTAGGTGGTGGGTTGTATTGTTGGAAAGCATTTCACTGGCCCCATTTTATTTTTTATATTCTACTTGTATTAACTATTTGTTCTTTTATTCGTTTTATTCTACAACCCATCAATAGATACTCTTATAGATTTTATAATATAGAAAATAATAACATAGAAATTTTAAATACTTTTATTTTTAAAAGCTATAAAACAACAAAAATTGAAAGGTTACAACTTTTAAAGGTTAAAACAAATCCGTTATTGAAAAAGTTTAATCTTAAGAGAGTCATTGTTGTGACTGCAGGTCATGAACTCACAACACCTTTTGTTTCTAATAAAGAAGCAGAACGATTAATATTACATATCTTATCACAAATGCGAGGTAGTAATGATGATATTTAAACCTCAAAAATTACATCCGATTTCTTATTTCACAGGTCTAATAGATGTTATAAAGCAAAACATTTTTGTTATTATCGTGTTTATTGGATTTAATATATGGAATTTTGATTTTACAAATATTAGACATTATATTGGACCAGGTATCTTTTTATTGATTATTCTTTTTTCTATGATTAATCAATTTCAAAAAGTACGTCTAACGCGTTATTGGATAGAAAATGATCAATTTATAGTCACATCTGGATGGTTAAATAAAAAACGCAAAGAATTAAATTTGAATCGAATTCAATCCTTAGATACCACACAAGGACTGCTTAATCAATTAGTAGGTGGCGTACGATTACAAATTAAAACGCCGAGTGATGGTATTGAACTTGAAACGATTTCGAAACAACAAAGTGAATTGATTGAACGTACAATTAAAAAAAGACAACTTCAGTTAGACAGTCAAGAAATAGAGCCTGATAATAAGCCTAATAATAGCGAACAAGAATTAATATCTGAAGATAGTAGTAATAATGAAGTAATATTTAAAATGTCTAATAAACTGTTGATTTTCATGGCATTGACAAGTGGCGTGATAGGGGTAGCATTCGCCACTATTTCCCCCATTATAGGTGCGTTTGAAGATGTTATCCCGTGGGAAAAATGGACGTCTCGTCTTTTTCAATGGATACAGTCAGTTACGTTTTTAGTGACTATTATTATATTGACTGTACTTATATTTTGTTATGTTATAGGTACTCTAATTGTTGTTCTACGTTATTATAACTATACAATCACACAACGTGATAATGAGTTAAAAATTACTTATGGATTACTAAATGTAAAAAATATCACAGTGCCTATTGAACGATTACAAGCAGTTGTAGAAAAACAGTCATTTATTAGAAAGTTATTTGGATATACCTCTATATACTTTATTATTACAAGTGATTTAGAAGTTAAATCTAATGAAGATGTAAGTGAAAACGGAAAAATTATGATTCTTCCATTTATTAATAAAAAAGAGGCATATTCTATTATTAGAAAATTAATTCCTGAAATGCAATTTAACGCTATCACTGAAAATGTACCAAAACGAGGATATCATCGACATTTTTTTATACCTAGTATCATATTAATTCTTGGTGCAACTATAGGTGCTTACTATTGGAGTATATGGAGTTATATGATAGCCATAATTATTATTATCTTTATGGCAATTTATGCGTATGTGTATATATCTGCTTCTGGATTATGCAATAGAAAAAATGAAATTGCACTTCGTCAAGTAAGTATGATGCATATTAATTCTTATTATTTTAAAAAGGATAAAATTATTGGTATGAATGTTAATCAAAATCCATTGTTAGAAAAGAGCCATTTAGCACATTTACATTTTATTATAGCTAAGGGTGCGGTAAATGAAGATATTAAGCTGAAATATGCTTCTGAAAAACAGGTTCAATTAAATATTGAGACCTATTTAGGAGGGTCTAAGATTGAGTGAACATAGTTTTATGAATACAAGTGGTCTAAAGGTGATGAGAATCACATCATTGATAGGGCTTATAATTATTACTGTTTTTTTATTTCTACTCAATATGATAGATGTGTATTTTACTCATATATCAAAATTTTCAATTAATATCATTATTTCTGTAGTAATTATATTGCTTTATATCATGCTATTTATTATTGTTATTCCGCTTCTGAGATATCATTATTTCAGTTATTACTATGATGAAAACGAGATTCATATTAAAAACGGTATCATAACTGTTGAAACAAATATTATACCGTTTTATAGAATACAAAATATAGAGGTCATAGAAGGATTCATAATGAGAAAATATAAGTTAGCACATCTTCATTTATCTACTGCAGGTGGAGAATGCAATATAGAACTAATTGCAAAAAAAGAAGCGATTTATTTAAAACAAATGATTCAAAATAGAAAACACGAACTATATGAATAATAAAGGATAATTAAGTGAGGTGTAGATATGATACATGGTATTGGTATTGATTTAATTGAAATTGACCGAATAAAAGACGTGTATATTAAACAAAGTGATAAATTAATACATAGAATACTAACAGATCAAGAACAGCAAAAATTTCACTCTTTTAAAAATGATAAAAGAAAATTAGAATTTTTAGCAGGACGATTTGCAACTAAAGAAGCATTTAGTAAAGCATTAGGAACAGGGTTAGGAAAAACGGTAGCATTTAATGATATTGATTGTTATAACGATGAAAAGGGGAAACCTTGCATCGAATATCCTGGTTTTATTGTTCATGTCTCGATTACGCATACACAACATTACGCAATGAGTGAAGTAATATTAGAAAAATAAACCATATCAATTTTTTATAAGTTTAAATAAGGAGGACTTCATATGTCAGATGTTGCTTATAGACCGACATATTTAAATGTAGATCTTGATGCCATTCTATACAATTATAATATTTTTAAAACACTTCAAAGTGATAAGTTAGTGATTCCTGTAATTAAAGCGAATGGATATGGATTAGGAAGTGTAAAAATAGCAGAGATTTTAGAAAATAATGGGGCTCAATTTTTTGCAGTTGCTACTTTAGATGAAGCCATTGAATTACGCTTACATAATATAAATGCTAAATTATTAGTTTTAGGTGCGATATCACCGAAAGATATAAATAAAGCGATTCAATATGACATTACTTTAACTGTACCTTCACAGTTTTGGTTAGAACGAGCGATTCATTATATAGAAGATAACTCAGATCATGTATATCTTCATGTGAAATTAGATACAGGAATGGGAAGACTAGGGATTAAAACGCTTGAAGAGTATCAGTTAGTCATTAATCTTATTAAAGAACATCCAACTCTTATTTTTGACGGCGTCTTTACTCACTTTGCCAATGCAGATGAACCTGGTGATTCAATGAAACAGCAATATGCATTTTTTGAAGAGTTGGTAACAAAAGCAGAGCGACCAAAATATATACATGCTCAAAACTCAGCAGGCGCTTTATTAGCAAATTGTAAATTATGCAATGCGTTAAGACTTGGAATTTCACTATATGGTTATTATCCTTCTGAGTATGTTAGAAATGAAGTTGATGTTCAATTAAAACCAAGTGCTAAATTAATGACTCAAGTTGTCCAAACTAAATATTTAAATCCCGGAGACTCTGTAAGTTATGGAAGTACATTCACTGCAACTGAAAAAATGAAAATAGCGGTTTTACCAATTGGATATGCAGATGGTTTCTTAAGAGCTATGCAAGGATTCGCCGTAAATGTCAATCAACATCAATGTGAAATCATTGGAAGAGTATGCATGGATCAAATGATTATTAGTGTACCAGATGATGTGAAAGAAGGAGATGAGGTTATTTTAATAGATAACAATTTAAATTCTTCACAAGCAGTAGAGGCATTAGCTATAAAACAAAATACAATTAATTATGAAGTTTTATGTAATTTAGGACGCAGACTTCCAAGAATATATTATTTAAATAAAAAATTTGAAGTTACAAATGAATTATTAAATTAGTATAGTCACTTGTTACAAAATTTGTTATTATAAAACTAAATTAAAGTTTATAATGTCTTGTTTGTATCAATTGGAGGTTCATAGTATGTTAACTTTTAATCAGAATAGAAGCCATAGTCTTGAACAATCACTAAAAGAAGGCTATGTCCAAATGGCCGATTTAAACCTCTCCCTAGCAACTGAAGCATTTCCATTAGAATGTGAAGCTTGTGATTGTAACGAATCATATCTTACATCTAATTATAAAAGTGAATGATTAGAAGAGGCGATGTATATTTAGCTGATTTATCACCAGTTCAAGGGTCTGAACAAGGGGGAGTAAGACCTGTAGTTATCATTCAAAATGATACTGGTAATAAATATAGTCCTACAGTAATCGTTGCTGCGATTACTGGTAGGATTAATAAAGCGAAAATACCAACACATGTAGAAATAGAAAAGAAAAAATATCGTTTAGATAAAGATTCAGTCATTCTTTTAGAACAAATACGAACATTGGATAAAAAAAGATTGAAAGAGAAACTTACATATTTATCAGAAGATAAAATGAAAGAAGTTGACGATGCATTGGATATCAGTTTAGGTTTACACGATGTTTGTCCTCAAAAAAATTAGTATTTTATATGTATAATCCAAAAAATACGAAATAAATTTTTGAAATAAATCAATTGTACTTTTGAAAAGTTTTAATTAGACTAATTTCGGTCGAATTCAATGATACTATTGAGTAAGTTTATGACTATTTAGAGATGTCGCAGTAGTTAACTGAATTGAAAATATTTAACTCAAGTTTTCAATTTCAATTAACCTTGCGGGGGTAAGACAGCATATTCACAAAATGAATACTGTCTTGCTCCCTTTTTAAGTAGAAGAGTTATTTTAGAATAATATACATTTAGCATTAATGAATAAATTTAAAATGTTGTATTGTGTCAGACAATATTTAAACATGTTTTAATCAGCTATGAAGTAAGGAGGCAAAATTCGTGGAAGAATTTAAAAAAAACTATAAGCAACTTATAGATGAGAGTTTGGTTACTAAAAATAAAGAACAATTTTTAAAGAAGTGCGATGAATTCACTGAAGAAGTAATCAAAAAGGATATTCTACCAGAGGATGTTGTTGATTTACATAAAACGTATATTGCTTCTTTAAATTTAAAAACATCTCAAATCTTAGATACATTAGATGTATTAGAAGAAGTAGTAAAAGGCTTTGGATATAGCTATAGAGATTATCAAAATTTAGTTGATAAAATGCAATTCCACGATAAAGAAATTGACTTAGCCTCTAGACTTCAACAAACGATGTTAAAAACAGATATTCCACAGTTTGATAGTATACAAATAGGTGTTATTTCAGTAGCTGCTCAAAAAGTAAGCGGGGACTATTTTAATTTAATTGATCATAGAGATGGTACGATGAGTTTTGCTGTAGCAGATGTTATAGGGAAAGGTATTCCAGCAGCATTAGCAATGAGTATGATTAAATTTGGAATGGATTCATATGGTCATTCACAATTACCAAGTGATGGTTTAAAACGACTCAATCGTGTGGTAGAAAAAAATGTTAATCAAAATATGTTCGTCACGATGTTTTATGGACTATATGAAGAAATGAATCATTTATTATATTGTAGTTCAGCAGGTCATGAACCAGGATACATTTATAGAGCTGAAACTGAAACATTTGAAGAAATTGAAGTTCGAGGAAGAGTACTTGGTGTAAGTCAACATACGCGATATAGTCAACAAGAAATTCCAATATATTTAGATGATTTAATTATTATTTTTACTGATGGTGTAACAGAAGCTAGAAATAAAAAAGGGGAGTTTATTGCAAAAGATACTGTTCTTAATTTAATTAGAAAATATAAGCATATGCATCCCCAAGATATTGTTCAAATCTTATATGAAGCCATTTTAAAAATACAAAATACGCAAAAAAGAGATGACATGACAATTTTAATAATAAAAAGAGTGAATTAATTATTTAATTTTTTGATTATATTATAATAATAATGGGTATAGTTGCTATAGTATACATATCGAAAAAGATTAGGAGTGTAAGTAAATGAATCTTAATATAGAAACGATAACCCATGATGATTATTATGAAGTTATTGTTGGTGGAGAGTTAGACGTATATACAGTACCTGAGTTAGAAGAAGTACTTGTGCCTATGCGCCAAGAAGGAAATCATGACATTCACGTGAACTTAGCAAATGTAAGTTATATGGATTCAACGGGTTTAGGCTTATTTGTAGGAACATTAAAGGCTCTAAATCAAAATGATAAAGAATTATATATTTTAGGTGTCACAGATAGAATTAGTAGATTATTTGATATTACGGGTTTAAAAGATTTAATGCACGTTAATGAAGGAACGGAGGTAGAGTAATTTGTCACTCAAAAATGATTATATTGAAATGAAGTTACCTGCCTCAGCAGAATATGTAAGTTTAATTCGCCTTACTTTATCAGGGGTATTTACAAGAGCAGGTGCTTCATACGATGACATTGAAGATTCAAAAATTGCAGTAAGTGAAGCGGTTACTAATGCTGTCAAACATGCATATAAACATAGTGAACAAAATGGTATGATTAATATTTGTTTTGAATTATTTGATGACAAAATTAAGATTATTATTTCAGATCAAGGTGAAAGTTTTGACTACGAATCTACAAAATCAAAATTAGGGCCTTACCAAGAAAACGAAAATATCGACTTCTTACGTGAAGGTGGACTAGGTCTATTTTTGATTGAATCATTAATGGATGAAGTAAAAGTTTCAAAAGAGTCTGGTGTAACAATTAGTATGATTAAGTATATAAAAAAAGAGCAGGTGCCAAATAATGACGAAAGAGTCGAAATCAGTTAATGAGATATCACCTGAACAAATTAACCAATGGATTAAAGAACACCAAGACAATATAAATCCTTATGCGCAAGATAAATTAGTTAAACATTATCGCAAACTAATTGAATCATTAGCATATAAGTATTCAAAAGGACAATCACATCATGAAGATTTAGTTCAAGTGGGTATGGTTGGTTTAATAGGTGCTATTAACAGATTTGATATATCTTTCGATCGCAAATTTGAAGCATTCTTAGTGCCAACTGTTATTGGTGAGATTAAAAGATATTTACGAGATAAGACATGGAGCGTTCATGTTCCTAGAAGAATTAAAGAAATTGGTCCAAGAATAAAAAAAGTGGGCGATGAACTTACGAATGAACTCGGACGTTCTCCTTCAATTTTAGAAATTGCGAACCGTTTAGAAGTAAATGAAGAAGAAGTGTTAGAAGCCATGGAAATGGGTCAAAGCTATAACGCACTTAGTGTAGATCATTCAATTGAAGCAGATAAGGATGGTTCTACAGTTACATTGTTAGATATTATGGGTCAACAAGATGATAATTACGACCTTACTGAAAAACGAATGATTCTTGAACGTATTTTACCAATCTTATCTGATAGAGAAAGAGAAATTATTCAATGTACTTTCATTGAAGGATTAAGTCAAAAGGAAACTGGTGAACGTATTGGACTTAGTCAAATGCATGTATCTAGATTACAACGAACTGCAATACGAAAATTACAACAAGCTGCTAGGCAATGAAATTGAGGAGCGACCAATGAGTTCATATTGAATTCTATGTCGCTCCTTTTATTGTTAGAAAATGTATTGTAAAAATAAAGATATGTTAAAATTAAATAGAATTTATATACAAAGAGTGGTTATAACATGGAAAAGACATTAATTAATGATATTGTAAAAAAATATCAATTTTTAGAAAAACAAGTCATAGCTGTATTAAATCTATTAGAGGAAAATAACACAGTACCTTTTATTGCAAGATATCGAAAAGAAGCAACTGGTGGTTTAGATGAAGTTCAAATTAAACAAATATCTGATGAATATCAATATGTAGCGCATCTTCAAAAACGTAAAGAAGAAGTTATACATAATATTGAACAACAAGGTTTACTTACTAATGAATTAAAGCAAGACATTCTTCAGCAAACAAAATTACAACGTGTAGAAGATTTATATCGTCCTTTTAAACAAAAAAAGAAAACTAGAGCAACTGAAGCAAAACGAAAAGGATTAGCACCATTAGCTCACTTTTTAATAGAAGGACAAAGTATGAATGTACATGAAGAAGCTAGAAAATATTTAAGTGAAGAAGTTAAAACAGTTGATGAGGCAATTCAAGGTGCTCAAGATATTATTGCTGAACGTATTTCGGATAATCCTAAGTATCGACAACGTTTACTTAAAGACGTTTATTATCAAGGAAAGATTGTGACAACAAAGAAAAAACAAGCAAATGATGAAAAAGAGATATTTAGTATGTATTATGATTATTCTGAGCCTATAAAAAGAATAGCTAATCACCGAATTTTAGCAATGAATCGTGGAGAAAAAGAAAAAGTATTGTCAATTAAAATTGAATTTGATACTACTTCAATAGAAACATTTATACAATCGCAAGAAGTAAAAAAAGCTCATCAACTAGTTGAATATATTGAGTCTGCAGTTAAAGACAGTTTAAAACGTTTAATCATGCCTTCAATTGAAAGAGAAATTCGAAATGATTTAACTGAAAAAGCAGAGCATCACGCTATAGAAGTGTTTAGTGAAAATTTAAAACATTTATTATTACAGCCTCCTATGAAAGGTAAACAAATTTTAGGTATCGATCCAGCATTTAGAACTGGATGCAAATTAGCTGTTATCAATCCTTTTGGAACATTTATTGCTAAAAGTGTTATATATCCTCATCCTCCAAAATCTAAAATAGAATTGGCAGAAAAAGAATTAGTTAGAATGATAACTGAAAATAATGTTGAATTAATTGCAATTGGTAATGGTACAGCAAGTCGTGAAACAGAACAATTTGTAGCAAATGTAATAAAAAAATATCAACTAAATGCTCAATTTATTATTGTAAATGAAGCAGGGGCTTCTGTATATTCTGCCTCTGAAATAGCAAGAAATGAATTTCCAGAGTTTCAAGTTGAAGAACGAAGTGCAGTGTCTATTGGTAGACGTGTGCAAGATCCACTTAGTGAATTAGTAAAAATTGATCCTAAATCTATTGGAGTAGGACAGTATCAACATGATGTAAACCAAAAAGAACTTGAACAAGCGCTCACATTTGTCGTAGAAACTGCAGTTAACCAAGTAGGTGTAGATGTAAATACCGCTTCAAAATCTTTACTGCAATATGTTTCGGGATTATCAAGTACCATTGCTCAAAATATAATTGATTATCGTGAAGAAAATGGATCCATAAAGCATCATTCTGAAATAAGCAAAGTAAAACGTTTAGGTAGTAAAACGTTTGAACAAAGTATCGGATTTTTAAGAATTGTTAATGGTAAAGAACCATTAGATAATACATCTATTCATCCAGAAAGTTATCAAGCAACATATCAGTTTTTAGAAAGTTTACAGCTATCAATTGATGATTTTGGTTCAGATAAACTTAAACAAACACTTAGTGATATTAATATTGAAGAAAAATCAAATGAAATTGGAATAGGCAAACCAACACTAGAAGATATTGTAAAATCTCTTAAAACGCCAAATCGTGATCCTCGTGATAGCTACGAAACTCCACAGTTAAAATCTGATATATTATCAATCGAAGACTTGTCTAAAGGTATGAAGTTAAGTGGAACAGTTAGAAATGTAGTAGATTTTGGAGCATTTGTAGATATAGGTGTTAAACAAGATGGTTTAGTTCACATTTCAAAATTATCAAAGAAATATGTTAAAAATCCTATGGATATTATTAGTGTAGGAGATATAGTTGATGTTTGGATTTTAAATATTGATAAAAATAAAGAAAAAGTATCATTGACTATGATTAATCCTAATGAATAATAAAGTGCTTCAAAAGTTAGTGGAAACAACTTCGCTTGATCATTTTAACCAACCTTTTAAACATAAAGCTTATTTTAATTCTCGATTACGAACAACAGGCGGACGATATGTATTATCTACACATCATATTGAGATTAATCCGAAGCAATTTTCTTGTTTTGGAAAAGATGCTTTAATAAATATCATAAAGCATGAACTATGTCATTATCATTTACATTTATCCGGAAAAGGTTATCAACACAAGGACCATGACTTTAAAATGTTAAGCAATAAAGTTCAAGCTCCAAGATTTTGTCAGCCGATTCAAAGCTATGAAGAAAGAGCAAATTATATATATCAATGTTGTAAATGTAAGACTACGTATCTAAGGATTAGAAAAGTTAATATTGATAAAATGAGATGTGGTAAATGTGGAAGTAAATTGAAATTAAAGATGTATTTATAAATAAATTTAAATATGAACAAATAAGATATTACTAATATAACAATGTCCTTTAAAAACCTACAATATTGTAGGTTTTTAAATTTTTTAATAAAAACTATTGACTTATGTTAAAAAAGTATGTATTATAGATATCGTTGTATTAATGAATGAGGTAAATATTAAAAAATAGTAAATTTATTTAAAATAATATTAAAAACTTATTGACTTTTTATTACAAATCATTTACAATAAATAATGTTCTCGATAATTAATAAATTATTGCGTTTTGCCAGCGGTCGTGGCGGAATGGCAGACGCGCTAGGTTGAGGGCCTAGTGGGAGAAATCCCGTGGAGGTTCAAGTCCTCTCGGCCGCACCAAATCAATTTCAATTATTATATACTGCGGGTGTAGTTTAATGGCAAAACCTCAGCCTTC
>NZ_KV810845.1:0-32381 GCF_001812925.1 Staphylococcus sp. HMSC057A08
GCGGTAACACGGGTTCGAGTCCCGTAGGAGTCATATAAACAGAAGTGAAACATCGCTTCTGTTTTTTTATTTAATTGAATAGAGGAGAGTTGTCCGAGTCTGGCTGAAGGAGCACGCCTGGAAAGTGTGTAGGCGCTTTATCGCGTCTCAAGGGTTCGAATCCCTTACTCTCCGTATCAAAAGCTTTATATCATAGGGTTTAGACTTAGCAAGTGTCAATTATGTGTCAAGAAAATAATTTTCTGACATGTTGACCTTGCTCTTTTTATGTTCTTACTCTCCGTACAGTAGCTCAGAATGGTTATTTTCCATTCTGGGTTTTTTATAGCTACAAGTATTTAACTATATTTATCTAAAAAGGGTAATATCTTTTAAAAAATAAAACAATCACAAAATAAATTTAAACATGAATCCTGTTAAGTCATTTAAAAATCGTTATAATATAGTATGTATAACTATTGGAGGAATGAATAGTGGAATTTTGGTTAAAAGAGCAAAGTATAAAAAACAAAAACAAAATTGCGGTTACAGATGGTAAGTATACATTAACATATAATCAATTATATTCTGCAGCGTATCAGCTTTCAAAGAAATTATTATCTTTAAATGAAAGTAGGGTAGGACTATATATTGGAAACGACATTGAGTCTATTATTTTAGTGCACGCATGTTGGTTAGCGCAAATTGAAATTGCAATGATCAATACACGATTAACAACAACTGAAATGACCAATCAAATGAACTCAGTGAATGTTCAACTTATTTTAACTACAAAAGAGTTCGATTTACATTCACATCAAGTTCTCTCATTTAATCAACTGAGCGATTATCCTGATGCGCCTAATCATAAACAATTTGATATTCATCGTATTGCATCTATTATGTTTACATCAGGGACGACAGGACCCCAAAAAGCAGTACCTCAAACGTTTAAAAATCACTATGCAAGTGCATTAGGTTGTAAAGAAAGTCTAGGATTTGATCAACAAACGACATGGTTATCGGTTCTTCCAATTTATCATATTTCAGGACTTAGTGTGATTTTACGTGCTACCATTGAAGGGTTTACTGTACGTTTATTAAATAAATATAATACTGAAGATATGCTGACTATTATTAAAAATGAATATCCTACACATGTGTCACTTGTGCCACAAACGTTAAAGTGGCTAATGGATGCTGGTTTAAATAAGCCATATTCAATTGAAAAAATATTACTTGGGGGTGCAAAATTATCATCCACGCTCATACAACAGGCATTGAGTTATCAATTACCTATTTATAATTCTTTTGGAATGACGGAAACATGTTCGCAGTTCCTAACCGCTTCACCAGATATGTTAGCTAAACGATATGATACAGTAGGTAAACCAAGTGATAACGTTGAAGTATGTATTAAACAACCTAATGAAGAGGGTCATGGTGAATTACTTATCAAAGGTGACAATGTAATGAATGGATATTTGTATCCTAAAGATTTGGATAACACATTTGAAGATGGTTTCTTTAAAACCGGAGATATTGCAGAAATAGATAGTGATGGTTTTGTAATGGTCTATGATCGACGTAAAGACCTTATTATTAGTGGTGGAGAAAATATCTATCCTTATGAAATTGAAACAGTGGCTAAAACATTCAATGGAATTATAGATGCAGTATGTGTACCTAAAGAAGATGATACTTGGGGTCAGATTCCAGCACTTTATTATGTCGCAAGTGAAACAATTGAGGTTAAAGACCTTATAGATTTCTTACAAGAACATTTAGCAAAATATAAAGTTCCTAAGATATATCAACGCGTCAATGCATTACCTTATACTTCTACTGGAAAATTACAACGTAATAAAGTTGGAACTGAGGATCATTAAATGAAAATTATTGATATACAATTTTATTACTATACCGCGCCGTTTCATTCTCCGATTACGACGCCTAAAATCGAAATGACACATCGCAAAGCACTCATAGTACGATTTATTTCTGATGAAGGGGAAAATTATTTTGGTGAATGTAATGCCTTTGAAACGGATTGGTATGATACTGAAACAATTGAGACAGTAAAAATACGAATACAACAATGGTCAAAAAAGATTTTAAATCATTCATTCAATACATTTAGTGACTGGTTACCTTATCTTGATTTATTAGATAGTTATCCGGCTACTAGATGTACTGTTGTGATGGCGGTTTATCAGATGTTTTATTCACAACCGTGCTTTAACGTTGAATATGGTGCAACAGTAAGTGGTTTATCTTCTTCACAATTACAAACACTTAAAGACACAAAGCCAGCACGTATTAAATTAAAATGGAGTTCTCATCTCATTAACGACATAAAAAAGCTACGCAATGAACTTCCATTTGAATTTAATCTTACACTCGATGCAAATGAAACACTGGATATGTCACAATTTCAATTATTAAAAGAGATTGATCAACACGATATTCTATACGTTGAAGAACCATTTATAGATTTAAATGATTTAAGTTATATAGATGTTACGCATTATCCTGCTATTGCTATTGATGAAAAAGCAACGGATTTACAATCAATTTTGAAAATTATTCATCAATATCCTATCACTGCAGTTGTGGTTAAACCATTTAGACTGGGAGGAATAGATAGAGCGCTAGAACTCATTCACTTATTAAAAGAGAAAGATATTAAAGTGATCGTTGGTGGGATGTATGAATATGGACTCAGTCGATATTTTACTGCTTTATTAGCAAAAGAGGGGTCTTATCCAGGAGATATTACTCCAGATGGATATTATTTTGAAACAGACTTTACACAAGGCATAGGCAAATTAAAAGAAGGATTGATATATTTCAATCCCCCTAAAATTAATATAAATGCATTATCTGTTTATGAATGATGATGTGTATGTTTGTCTTTTTTTAAAGGTACAGGATCAAATCCACCTTCATGAAATGGATGGCATTTTAAAATACGTTTTACTCCCATGTAGCCACCTTTAAATGCGCCATATACTTCTATAGCTTCTTTAGTATATTCAGAACAAGTAGGATAGAATCGACATGTTGGTGGTGTCATAGGGGAGATGAAACGCTGATAAAAACGAATGATGCTTAGAAATGATTTTTTAAGCATAAATAAACCTCCTATAGACATTTGATTATTAAATAATTTTACCACATTTAAGAGGGGGATGAGTAATATGGAGTTTATCGATCAAGAGGATAGACGAGTCACGATGCAATATAAAACTGATGATGATATACCGAACGGAAACCATGTTTTAGCTATTCCGATATTTCAAAATCAATTATTATTCACTAAACACTCTAAAAGAGGTATCGAGTTCCCTGGAGGTAAAGTTGAAATTAATGAAACGAGTCAACAAGCGATTGCTAGAGAACTTTATGAAGAAACAGGTGGAAAGATAGAAGCCTTATATTATATCGCGCAATATCAAGTTCATACCTTTGATAAATCACTTTTTAAAAAAGATGTGTATGTGATTAAGGTGAAATCCATTGAACATAAACATGACTATTTGGAAACAGAGGGTCCTATATTATTTCATCTAGTTAATGAGATTCCTGAGCACCAAAAAAGTTATTTAATTAAAGATGAAGCAATTTTAAAATGTTTAGAAAGGGTGAAAGATCTTGGGTATTACGAATATTAGAACAATGCCTGTTGAATCCAACACTCATCGATTTGAGGAACTAACTTATACAGTAGACGAATTAAGGGTAAAAGCGTTACAGATGGTCCCAATGTATCATAATGTTAAACGTATTGTAGTTTATTTACGTGGTGGAAAAGGGCAAGTTGGTAGAGTAAGAGCTTCAAGACTTATGCAATTTTCTGATCCATATACATTAGTTATAGGACCCTATTATAGAGGAAGTAATGGTAGTGAAGGAAAAGATGAATTTTGTAATGCTGATTTACATGATGTAACAGTACTTATTCGACTATTAAAAAATAAGCATCCCCAAGCTTTCGTCCATATGATTGGATTTTCAAGAGGTGGAATTCAAGGTCTATTATCATTTCAGGATGATCCAGTTGATAGCTATATTATTTGGGGTGGCGTTTCAGATATTCATTTAATGTATGAAGAACGTGTAGATTTAAGGGGAATGCTAAGACGTATGGTAGGTCATCCGAAAAAAGATAAAGAGGCATATGAACAAAGAAATGCGATACGTACATTGAATCAAAACAGTCCACCTATTTTAATTGTACATGGTGGTAAAGATTGGCAAGTGGGTATACATCAAGCGTATTTTCTTCAAGAACAACTAGAACTTAAAGGGGTCAAACATGATACATTTTATCAACTTGACGAAGGCCATGTACCAAGACCGAAAGCATTGAAAGAAGTTTTAGATTATATACATCAATGGATGAATAATATAGAACAAGACTTATAAAGATGACTACAACGGTCATCTTTGTAAGTCTTTTGTTTATATATTATTAATGACTAAATCCACCATTTTTAGCAATATCTTTTACTTCATCTCCAAATTTTTTGAAGTTTTCTTCAAAACGTTGTTTTAAGTCATTAGCTTGATGACGATAAGCCTCAGGATCATTCCAAGCATGGATTGGATTTAAAATCGTTTTAGGCACATCTTCCATTTCAATTGGTATACTTAAACCAAATATTTCATCTTTAGTAAATGTAGCTTGTTTTAGTTTGCCAGAAATAGCTTGATCTACCATATAACGTGTATAATGTAAGCTGATACGACGTCCAACACCATATTTTCCACCCGTCCATCCTGTATTTACTAGATATACATCAACATCATGGTCATCAATTAGCTTACCAAGTAAATTCGCATATTTAGTAGGGTGCAAAGGTAAAAATGGAGCGCCAAAGCATGTTGAAAATGATGGTTCAGGTTCTGTCACACCACGTTCAGTGCCAGCTAATTTTGACGTAAAACCACTTAAGAAATGATACATGGCCTGAGATTTAGATAATTTAGAAATAGGTGGAAGTACGCCAAATGCATCTGCAGTTAAGAAAATAATTGTATTAGGGTGTGCGGCTTTAGAAGGTAATACGATATTATCGATATGATGAATTGGATAAGCAGCACGTGTGTTTTCTGTGTTCGTATTATCATCAAAATCAACATGGCCACGTTCATTAACAATTGTATTTTCAAGAATAGTACCATATTGAATGGCATTATAAATTTGAGGTTCTTTTTCTTTAGATAAGTGAATGGCTTTTGCATAGCAACCACCTTCAATGTTAAAAATACCATTTTTATTCCAACCATGTTCATCATCGCCAATTAATTTACGATTTGGAGTCGCTGATAATGTTGTTTTTCCTGTACCAGATAATCCAAAGAATAGAGCAACATCACCTTTTTCTCCAACATTGGCAGAACAATGCATACTCATAATATCTTGCATAGGTAATAAGTAGTTCATCACTGAAAAGATACCTTTTTTCATTTCTCCAGCGTATTCAGTACCACCAATTAAAATCACTTTATGTTTAAATGAAACAATAATAAATGTTTCAGAATGAGTACCATCAACGTCTGGATTAGCTTTAAAATGAGGGGCAGAAACGATAGTGAAATTTGGCTTAATATGACTTGCTTCCTCAATAGATTCAGGTCGGATAAACATGTTTTGGGCAAATAAATTATGCCATGCAAGCTCATTGATGATTTTTAATTTTAATTGTGAGTCTTTATCACTTCCGGCATAACCGTTAAAAACGTATAATTCCTCTTTTTGATCTAAATAATCTAATACTTTGTTGTATAAATTTAAAAACACGTCTTCATCTATAGGTTGATTAATGTCTCCCCAATCAATATTGTCTCGATATGAAGGTTCGTTAACGATAAATTTATCTTTTGGTGAACGACCAGTATATTTACCTGTACTCATATTAATTGCGCCAAGTTCAGTAAGTTGACCTTCATTATTGTTTAAAATTTTGTAATAAAGCTGAGTAGTAGAAAGTTGAAATAAAGTTGTTTCCTTTTCTAATAAGTGTTTGATTTTAGGTGTTTCACTGTATGTATCTATTGACATACAACATCCCTCCAAATATCTATTCATTTATTAATGTAAGCCCTTACATTAAAATAGTATAACATAATGATTTAATTATTCCATTGTAAATAAAAGAACATTTAAAATTCAAAATTGACAATTCTAATGTATTTATGTAGTATAGGTCTTAACGGATTCTCTTATCCTGAGTGGTGGAGGGACATGGACCCAATGAAACCCAGCAACCTCTTTTTTTAAAAGAAAGGTGCCAAACCGTTTGCAGACGCAATATTTGTCTGAACGATAAGAGCGAATGGACGTTTAAGAGCCTTCTCTCTATCTAGGTAGTTGAGAAGGCTCTTTTATTTTAAGCTCATTGTCAAAAGAGAATTTTCGTAAATATAGTTAAAAAAAGGAGCAAATCATGACTTATAATAAACGTTTATTTACATCAGAGTCAGTGACAGAAGGGCATCCAGATAAAATCGCCGATCAAGTATCTGATGCGATTTTAGATGAAATTTTAAAAGACGATCCTAATGCACGTGTCGCTTGTGAAACAACAGTAACAACAGGTATGGCTTTAATTTCTGGTGAAATTTCAACGTCTACATATGTAGATATTCCTAAAGTAGTACGCGAAACAATCAAAAATATTGGTTATACAAGAGCTAAATATGGTTACGATTATCAAACAATGGCTGTTTTAACAGCTATTGATGAACAATCACCTGATATTGCCCAAGGTGTAGATAAAGCACTTGAGTATCGCAATGATATATCTGAAGAAGAAATTGAAGCAACAGGTGCCGGAGACCAAGGATTAATGTTTGGTTATGCAACAAATGAAACAGAAACATATATGCCGCTTCCAATCTTTTTATCACATCAACTAGCGAAACGCTTATCAGATGTGCGTAAAGACGGTACCTTAGATTATTTACGTCCAGATGGTAAAGTTCAAGTAACAGTAGAATACGATGAAAATGATAAACCTAAACGTATTGATACGATTGTGGTATCTTCTCAACATGCTGAAGACATTGAATTAGAACAAATTCAAAAAGATATTAAAGCGCATGTCATTTATCCAACTGTACCTGAAGGTTTAATTGATGATGAAACTAAATTCTTTATTAATCCAACTGGTCGATTTGTTATTGGGGGTCCTCAAGGAGACGCTGGTTTAACTGGAAGAAAAATTATCGTAGACACATATGGTGGTTATGCTCGTCATGGAGGCGGTTGTTTCAGTGGTAAAGATCCTACAAAAGTAGACCGCTCTGCCGCATATGCAGCTAGATATGTTGCAAAAAATATTGTAGCAGCTGGATTAGCTGAGCAATGTGAAGTGCAATTAGCTTATGCAATTGGTGTAGCAGAACCTGTATCTATTGCTATTGATACATTTAAAACTGGTAAAGTTTCTGAAGGCCAATTAGTTGAAGCGGTAAGAAAACACTTTGATTTGAGACCAGCAGGTATCATTAAAATGCTTGACTTAAAACATCCTATTTACAAACAAACAGCTGCATACGGACACTTTGGTCGTACTGATGTATTGTTACCATGGGAAAAATTAGATAAAGTGAATGTCCTAAAAGATGCCGTTCAAAAATAATGTAGGATATACATCAATCAATTAGGTTAAACCTCGAAATTATCGTCTATTTCTATTATAATAGATAGATATTGACAGTTTAAAAGGAGCGTTATCTAATGAATTCATTTGGACCGATTGAGATTGGTTTAATTGTAGCGATAATCATAGCGATTATATGTTTTATTCTATTTTTAGTTGCCTTGAAAAGTAAAAATAATATGAAACACAAAGCGAGTGAAGAATACAATCTCAAGGAACAACAACTCAAATCTTCACATGAGGAAGCACTTGAAAAAGAACGTATTGAAAATAAAAAACAAGTAACGAAACAAAAAGAAGAATTTGAAGCTACAGTTAATGGAAAAGAACGTGAAATTGATGCTTTGAAATTATTTTCTAAAAATAAAAGTGAATACGTGACTGATATGAGACTCATTGGTATTAGAGACCGTTTAGTTAAAGAAAAACGTATTAGACGTGAAGATATGCATATAATGGCTAATATATTTTTACCAAGTAATGAGTTTAATAATATTCAACGCATTAGTCATCTTGTGCTTACTAGAACTGGGTTATATATCATTGATTCACAATTATTAAAAGGTCATGTGTATAATGGAATTAGCGGCGCACAATTTCAAGAATTACCAATGCTGAAGCAAGTATTTGATACACTTGATTTAAACACACAAGCGCCTCAAACGTTAGTGCTTGATCAACATGAAGATAATCATTCGAAACTATCATTTATTAATTATTCTGATCAACTTTCTGCAATTGAGAATTTAGCTACAGATTTACAAACAGAATTAGGACTTAAATATAAGCCAACATCAATTTTATATTTTAATCCTAAACATGATAAAGACGTAACGATTTCAAACTATGCACAAAGCTCAAGTGTTAAGGTTTTAGTTGGTCCTGAACAACTTGACGAATTCTTTAACAAATTTGTATTCCATGGACGTATTCAATATAATGTCGATGAATTACAAAATATTATGGATAAAATTGAATCATTTAACTAAGAGAGGCTACCATCAAAATTTAAAATTTTGATGGTACTTTTTTTATTATAAGCGATGTTCATAAATATACTTTTAGGGTATATACAGAATAGTTATTTTTAAAGGAGGAAGTAAAATGGACTATATTGAATTCTATAATGGAAATCAAATGCCAATGTTAGGACTTGGAACATTTCGAGTAGAAAACGACGATACTTGTAAAGAAGCAGTTAAACATGCCATTGAATCTGGGTATCGTAGCATAGATACTGCTAAAGTATATGGAAATGAAGAACAAGTAGGCCAAGGTATCAAAGAAGGATTAGAATCAACAGGTTTAAATAGAGAAGATATTTTCGTAACATCAAAATTATTTTTCGAAGATTTCGGACGTGAAAATGTGGCTCAAGCCTACGAAACTAGTATCCAAAAACTTGGGTTAGATTATTTAGATTTATATTTAGTACATTGGCCAGGGACAAATGAAGCCGTAATGATTGATACATGGAAAGGTATGGAAGATTTATATAAAGATAATAGAGTTAAAAACATTGGAGTTAGTAATTTCAATCCAGATCATTTTGAAGCATTATTAGCACAAGTTTCAATTAAACCAGTCATTAACCAAGTAGAATTTCATCCATACTTTACTCAAGAAAAACTTAGAAAATATTTAGAAGCGCAAAATATTTATATGGAATCTTGGTCACCATTTATGAATGCTCAAATTTTAAACGATGAAACGTTAAATGAAATTGGTAAAGAAGTTAATAAAACAGCAGCACAAGTTATTATTAAATGGAATATGCAACATAATGTCGTCGTTATTCCCAAATCAGTTACATCAAGCAGAATTGAAGAAAATATAGATGTATTTGATTTTGAATTATCAGCAGATCAAATGAAACGAATTGATGATTTAAATAAAGATCAACGTATAGGACCTGATCCAGATACATTTGAAGGTTAATCAATTTAATTAAAAAAGAGTGAACTTGTAGGTTAATTTACTACACAGTTCACCTTTTTGTTATATTATAAAACCAATCCAACAAGCAATAAATCCTATAACAAATTGCAATAGAGAATACATCATAAATTTAAAAAGTTTGAAGGACGGTGTTAGACATTGCGCAAGCTCATAAGACATGGTTGAAAATGTCGTTAAACCTCCTAAAAATCCGGTAATAAAAAACATATGTATCCAGTTTAAGTGAATAGAGAGCCCAGTCGTTAAACCAATGAGAAAACTTCCCATCCAGTTGACGATTAAAGTAGCAATAGGTATTGAAGTAGACCATTTGGATTTAGTGACATCAGTTAGCCATGCTCTAACGACAGCGCCAAAACCACCGCCAATCATAATTAAAAGAGCTTGTATCAAGATGTAAGACCTCCTAATTTCATACCTATCCAGCACAAGATAACACCAAAGCAATAACTCATAAACGCATAAACCACAGCTAAGATAATATGATGGCTGTAAAGTAATGTGACTAACTCAAATTGAAATGTTGAAAAGGTTGTTAAAGCGCCTAAAAAACCAGTTGTAATACCTTTTTTAATTTTAGGATGATCTTTAAATAATTTAATCATTACTACAGACAGATAACCCATAAGAAAAGCACCTGACAGGTTAGCTATCAATGTGCCAATTGGAAAGATGCTACTCTGATTCATAAAGGAAAACAAAAATCTTAATAAAGCGCCCAACATACCACCTATAAACACGGTTATATATTGCATAATATACTCACCTTTATATAATATTTTATGCGTATTTGATTATGAAAAAATGCCAAACGTTGTAACAGAAGCAAAAATATGGAACAAAATTACTACTAATATGACATAAGGTAATATGTTAGAAGCGGTCTTAATCCAATCTTTATTTTTATAATTTAAATGTTTAATTGCTTTATCAGAAAATATAATTGAAGCAATAAGGATGACAACATTTACAATACTACATGCAATTAATAAATTTTTTATTGATTTAAATTGAATGCTTAATAAAGGATTAAATGTATTAAAATAAAAGCTAATAATTAAAAGAATCACTGATATATATAAATATTTTTTTGATTTAGACATAACATACCTCCGATTTATACCATTAAATAATATTACCACATTTAATTTCATTTTTAATAGTACCTTTATCATAAGGTTTTAATTTTCAGAAAATTCAAAGCAAAACATTCGCATACACAAAAAAAGCATGATATAAATAACATAACGAAATAGTAAAACATACTGTACATAAAAAATAATTATACATATGGTGTCTTTTCATAAAGCAAGCTATATTCGTAATATAAATGAGAAGGGAAGATTTTATGACTCAATTAAATGTAGAAGTATTTGCTGATGGTGCAGATATCGAACAAATGAAAGCTGCATACAAAAATAAAGAAGTAGATGGTTTTACAACAAATCCTAGCTTAATGGCAAAAGCAGGTGTAACAGATTATAAAGCTTTTGCAGAAGAAGCAGTACGTGAAATTCCTGATGCTTCTATATCATTTGAAGTATTCTCAGATGATTTAGACACAATGGAGAAAGAAACAGAAATTTTAAAGCAATATGGTGACAATGTGTTTGTTAAAATTCCAATTGTGAACTCAAAAGGTGAGTCTACAATTGAATTAATTAAAAAATTATCAGCTGATCATGTTCGTTTAAATGTAACTGCTGTTTATACAATTGAACAAGTTAAAGCTATTACAGAAGCAGTGACCGAAGGTGTACCTACATATATCTCTGTCTTTGCAGGGCGTATTGCTGATACGGGTGTAGATCCACTTCCTTTAATGAAAGAATCTGTAAAAGTCGCACATAGTAAAAATGGTGTTAAATTATTATGGGCAAGTTGCCGTGAAGTGTTCAATGTTATTCAAGCTAATGAAATTGGCGCCGATATTATCACTTGTCCATCAGATGTTGTTAAGAAAGTTAACAATAATCTTGGACGCGATATTAATGAATTGCCAGTAGATACAGTTCAAGGATTTGCAAAAGATATTAAAAGTTCTGGACTATCTATATTATAAAATCACTATATCTAAATTATGACCAACCGAGTCTAAGACTACAAACATGTCTTAGACTCGGTTTTAGTGTTATATGAATATCAAAGAGAAGGAGTAATAAAGTATCTTGAGTTGTATCTTTCTTTTTTATTGAGTTTGTTTTAAAATCGGTGTTCAGTTAAAATTTATGAATATAATTAAATAGAAAGGAATTAAGTTATGGAGGAAACTGCTTTTAGAGAAAAAGTAAGAAAACAATTGTGGTTTTTAAATAAAAAAGAAAAGCAATTATTAGAACATACTTTTGAACAAAATAATGCTTCATTTAATAATGCAGAACAGAAATTTATGGAACCTACTCGTTTTGCTAATCAATTTTTACAGGTTCATATCTTTCGAAATAAACATTTTTCAAATGGATATTTGTTCTTATTAATTATATTATTTGTTCTTACATACATTCTATTACTAGGATGGTTTTTAGCTGGATTTATCGCAAGTTTAGCAGTAGTCAATCAATTTATAAATCCTAAAGCAGAATTAAGTTTAATCTATCTTGTATTAATCTTAGTTTTTGCCATTATTAGTTTGATTGTCAGTTTGTATCTCATAAGATTTGTGACTGCTTTGTTTACTAAAAGATTACTTGAATATAAGTTTAATGAAAAGAAGTCGTCTTATTAATTAAATAGGCTAATAGAATACTTTCTTGCCATTTTTTATAAACTAAAATGTAAGGCTCATCGACTATGCATTGAACTGAATTATCAAAGATAATAATGGTTTTATTTTGAGAAGACGTTAATCCAATAATACGTTGAGCATTAAAATATATTTGTATGGGTGCGCGTTGATGTTTGATTGGAAATAAAATGATGTCTTTAGAAATATAAATAGGAACTAGTTTATTGATAGATAATAAGCGTTTAGCTAATTTAAGTTGTTGCGTATATGATTTATTAAATTGTTCTAGATAGTATATGACTATCTTTTTAATATGAAATGGTAGAATCATTTCATATGTTTTAAAACAACATTTAGTCTGAATTGTTGAACCTTCTAAAGTTTGAATGTATAACAAATCGAAAGTATTATGAGGTAACATGCCAATCACCTTCTAAATAATATTGCTGAAGTTTGATACGGGCAGAAGATTTATATTTTTTAATTGTAGTGTCTGAGACATTCATCTTTTTAGCGATTTCATATTGTTTGTATCCATGAAGATAATATATCAGCCATTGATATTCATTTGAATTTAAAATATATTTGAAATCATTAAAAAAAGATTCATCTTTCAATGTATAAGTTAAAGAATGAGGTAACGCTGCAATATCTAGGCAATCAATCTTCAATTGCTCCTTTCTAAAAAGATCAATAAGATAAAACTTTAATCGCTGATAGATAAAAGAGGACAAAGATACAGAGGAAGATGGGTTATAAATTTTGGAGATTTCCCACAATTTTATTAATAATAGTTGATAAAATTCATCATAATTATAAGTGATACGGTATTGTCTTAACAAATGATGAATCATCTTATGATATTTTATGTGTAATGAACTAAAATCTGAAATATTTATTCTTTCTCCTTAGTTATGTACATAAACAATATTTCCGGATGTATAAATTCTACATGAGGTATCGTGAATTTTCATTTGCTTAATTTAATAAATAGGTGTTAAATAGTAAACATAGAATCGTTGGATTGGATGATATATAGCTTTAACAAGTTTGTAAGATTAATATTCGACATTTGTACAATAAAATATAGGAGGTATGAAGTTGGATTACGCACATTTAAATCTTGAGCACTTTTTTGCAAGACATGATGATTTAGACGTTATTAGAGATCGTTCTGAATTTGTAATGATAAATAATTTTACAAATGAAATGATGTATCGTGATGGTGATATTGAAGGGACGATTGATTTAAATCAATATTATTATAAAAATAGATCGCAAGCTGTCAGTTTTATTATGATGGATTATAAAAGAAATAACGAATAATTAAATATGTTAACCTTACTACAAATAACTATATTTATTTAATAGATAAAAATCATTGAGTAATGAAATGTTGAGTATTTCATTACTTTTATTTTTTTGTTAAATTTCAATTTTGTTACTTTTATTTTATGAATATGTAACATTATAATTATAAAATTGTTTAAGAGAATTAAAAATGTTAAAATTTATTATCATGGAAGACTTTTCTATAAATGAAATTACAACATTAACCTAAGAGGTGTGAATATGACAAAGCACAGAAAAGGTTCTATTATAGGCCTAATAGGGTTACTTATTATTTTAGTAGCAGCTGGCTTCATTTTTTTCTCAATGATTTCTGATCAGATATTTTTCAAAAAAGTAAATGAAGTAGAGAAAGTTCAGCATGTGAACGTCACGCTTGATAAAGCTGCTGAAAAACAAATAGATAACTATACAAGTCAACAAGTATCGAATAAAAATAATAATGCATGGAGAGATGCATCAGCAAGTGAAATTAAAGTTGCAATGGACAGCAGTAAATTTATCGATGATGATAAACAAAGATATCAATTTTTAGATTTATCTAAATATCAAGGTATTGATAAAAATCGTATCAAACGTATGTTGTTCGATCGACCTACACTATTGAAACATACTGATGCTTTTGTAAATGCTGCAAAAGAAAAACGTGTCAATGAAGTCTATTTAATTTCTCACGCATTATTAGAAACAGGTTCAGTAAAAAGTGAACTGGCGAATGGTGTAAATATTGATGGTAAAAAATATTATAATTTTTATGGTGTTGGAGCTTTAGATGAAGATCCAATCAAAACAGGTGCTGAATATGCGAAAAAACATGGTTGGGATACACCAGAGAAAGCAATTAAAGGTGGCGCAGATTTTATTCATAAACACTTCCTATCTCACGATGATCAAAACACATTATATAGCATGAGATGGAATCCTATGAATCCGGGTGAACATCAATATGCGACTGATATTAAATGGGCTGAAAGTAATGCGGAAATTATTGCTGATTTCTATAAAGAAATGAAAACTGAAGGTAAATACTTCAAGTTGTATGTTTATAAAGATGATCAAAAACATCAATAATCAAAATAAAAACCAACATTATCTTTTTAATTAGATGATGTTGGTTTTTTTATTTATTCTGCTTTGTTTTTTCTTGAAGCCCAAGTAAATCCAATGATAAAAACAATTAATGTTTTTAATAAAAATTTCATTGTTTAGTCACCTCAATATTTAAATTTTAACATAGTTACACATGATTATTTATGCTTTGAAATGGATAATCGTGTTAATAGTGAAACGTTTTGAAGTCGAGAATCGTATTGGTATAATATGATAATATTCAACATAATACAAATATATAAAAGGATGATGTTAAATATGCGAGTAGCAATTATAGGTATGGGTACAGCAGGTGTGAGTGTACTTAGACAACTCGTTAAACATAAAGACTTTAAGCAATTAAAAGTCGATGTCTACGATAATGAATTTAATATGGGGCAGGGTGTTCCTTTTCAAAATGATAGTAGTCAATTATTAATTAACTTACCCACTAAAAATATGAGTTTAAATCTAGATGATGATGAAGAGTTTTGGAAATGGTATCAAACACAATCTGATTTTACGTTTAAAAATCCAAAGTATTTACCAAGATTTGTTTTTGGCCATTATATGAAATCATACTTATCAAATTATGAGACATTATATGATAACCTTACAGTTATTAAACAACCAGTACAAGAAGTCTTCATTAATTCAAATATAGATGAAACCACATTGAAATATTATGTCTGTACGTCTAAAGATATGAAGCATTGTCAAGTATATGATTACATATTTTTAACTATAGGTACTTTATCATATCACGACCCTTATCATTTAAAAGGCATAAAAGGTTATATTCAAACTCCTTACCCTACATATAATACTTTAGATGATGTACAAGAATCTGATGATATTGCTATTATTGGAACAGGATTAGCTAGTTTAGATGTAGTGCGTTATGTAGCGTTTCATCACCCTAAACTACCTATCACAATGACGAGTCGTTCTGCTCAATTACCTAGCGTAAGAGGAAACATGAAAAAAATTGAGTTTCAATATTTAACGAAATCTAAATTTAATGATATTAAAGATAAGTACTTTGGAAATGTACCATTAGAGAAAGCATTCGATTTATTTAAAGAAGAGTGTGAATTAAATGGTATTGATTTACAGAAATTGGTTCATCGCCGAACAGGGGACACGATTAAAGATTTAAATTATGATTTAGAACATCCTAATGAGATAGGTATATTCCAAACATTAATAGAGAATGTCAAAGAAAATTTAAATTGGATTTGGAATAGTTTTAGTCGTCAAGATCAAATTGAATTCGATAAACGTTTCACTAAAATTATTCAACTTAACTCAAATCCTATGCCTCCAAGAACTGCAAAACTCATCAAGCAATTAATAAAAGATGGTTCATTAGTGATTAGAAAGGATTTAGAAGATGTGGTACATAAAAATGGAATATTTAATTTAAAATTCAAACATGATGAACAATGGTATCCACATCATATTATTATTAATGCAACAGGTTCTAAAACACATTTAAAAGATTTAGATGAAGATGATCAATTTATCTTAAATCTTCAAAATCGACAAATTATTCAAGCTCATCCTATGGGTGGAATACAAATTATCCCAGAAACAAATCAGGTGATTAGTCCAAGATATGGTACTTTAAATAATATGATTGCTATTGGACAAATCACTAATGGAGTAAATAAATTGCGTAATGGAGTAAAAATGATTGTTAATCAAGCGGTAAGTGCAGTGGATTACTTATATGAAATTCGAAAAGAATTTGATCATAAAGCATAATGCTTTACACAATAATGAATAAATGTCTCTTTAAGAGTTAAATTTAAAAATCAAATTGAAATTCTTTATTTGTAATTTTCCAAAAATAAATGTAAGATGATATATGTAGCACTAAACTACAATGACTCAAATTTAATCACAATTTCATACGTATTCTTTCGGGGCAGGGTGTAATTCCCAACCGGCAGTGATTAAGCCTGCGACCCACTTAATCTTAATTTATTAAGTGGCTGATCTAGTGAGACTCTAGAGCCGACAGTAAAAGTCTGGATGGGAGGAAGAATCAATCACATCATTACTGAATGATGTATAAGCATGCACAATATAAAAATTGTAGTACGCTTATTTAAGTATATATACATGCCCTATGCCTGTGAAACAGGTATGGGGTTTTTTTAGAGGTGATAAATTGAGTGAATTTATGAAATATGCAATTCAATTAGCACAAATGGTGGAAGGACAAACTGGAGTTAATCCTCCTGTTGGCTCAGTTGTCGTGAAGGATGGGCGTATTGTGGGATTAGGTGCACATTTAAAGCAAGGAGAGAAACATGCGGAAGTTCAGGCTTTAGATATGGCACAAGATAAAGCAAAAGGCGGCACAATTTATATTTCGCTTGAACCCTGTACACATTATGGATCAACACCACCTTGTGTGAATAAAATTATTGAACATGGGCTTAGTAAAGTGATTTATGCTGTAAAAGATACGACGTTATCTTCTGAGGGAGATATCATTCTTGAAAAAGCAGGTATTGAAGTTGAGTATCAATATTCAGAAGAAGCCTTTGCTTTGTATGAGGATTTCTTCAAAGCAAAACAACAGAAAATCCCTGGAATTACAGTAAAAGTCTCGACTTCGTTAGATGGTAAACAAGCGACTGATAGTGGACAAAGTCAGTGGATTACGAATAAAGCTGTAAAACAAGATGTATATCGTTTAAGACATACTCATGACGCAGTATTAACTGGTAATGGAACGATTGAAGCGGATAATCCACAATATACAACACGTATTCAAGAGGGTAAACATCCAATAAGAATCATACTATCTAAGCGAGGCCAAATTGATTATTCAAAACAGATATTTCACGATCAATTAAGTGAAATTTGGATTTATACTGAAAATCATGAACTAAAAAGTCCAAGTCATCATATAAAAATAATATATTTAGAAACATGTAATTTAAAATCTATTTTATCTGATATATATCAAAGAGGTGTCGGCAGATTATTAGTAGAAGCTGGGCCTCAAATAACTTCAGAATTTCTCCAATCTAATTATTTAGACCATCTTATTATTTATTATGCCCCGAAAATAATAGGCGGTATTGGAAAAAATCAATTTTATCAAACTGATAATGTCATTGATTTAGCTGATGCGCCACAATTTGAAGTGATTTCTACCGAGTCTATTCAACAAAATATTAAAATGACACTGCGAAAGAAGTGAAGATAAATGTTTACAGGTATCGTTGAAGAAATAGGTACTGTAAAAAGTATTCGCACTCAACAATCCGTAAGGACATTAGATATTTCATGTCAAAAAATCATAGAAGATATGCATATTGGTGATTCTATAAGCGTAAATGGTGCGTGTTTAACAGTCATTGATTTTAAACAAAATCAATTTTCTGTCCAAGTGATTAAAGGTACTGAAAATAAAACATATTTAGCTAATATTAAAGAAAATGATGAAGTCAATCTTGAACGAGCAATGTCAGGTAGTGGACATTTCGGAGGACATTTTGTATTAGGTCATGTAGATGCAAAAGGAACAATTATAAATATCAGAGAAACGCCTAATTCACGCATTGTATCTATTAAGGCATCTGACTCGGTCATCAAACAAATGGTTAAGCAAGGTTCTATTACTGTTGATGGCGTAAGTTTAACAATTTTTGACTTGCATCAACATAGTTTTGATATCCATCTTATTCCTGAAACAAGACGTTCAACGATTCTTTCTAACAAAAAGATGGGCGATGAAGTGCATCTTGAAACAGATGTATTATTTAAATATGTTGAAAGTATAGTTGGTAAAAATAAATCTGATTTGTCAGTTGATAAATTAAAAGCATATGGTTTTTAGGAGGGGCTTAAATGAAATTCGATAGCATTGAAGAAGCGTTAGAAGCATTAAGAAATGGCGATAGTATTATTGTAGTAGATGATGAAAATCGTGAAAATGAAGGTGACTTAATTGCGGTCACTCAATGGATGAAAGACGATACCATTAATTATATGGCCAAAGAAGCGCGTGGATTAATTTGCGCTCCTATAAGTTCGCAGATTGCTGAACGTCTAAATCTTAAAACTATGGTTGATGGTAATACAGATGACTACGGTACAAATTTCACTGTAAGTATCGATCATATCTCTACTACTACAGGAATTAGTGCATTTGACCGTACAGCAACAGCGAAAGCGTTAATTAATCCTGATTCTAAACCAGAAAGTTTCCATAAACCCGGACATTTATTTCCTTTAGTGTCTAAGGAAAAAGGTGTATTAGTTAGACCAGGACATACGGAGGCTGCTGTAGATTTAGCTAAATTAACAGGTGCTGCACCTGCTGGAGTTATATGTGAGATAATGAATGACGATGGTACGATGGCAAAAGGTAATGAATTACAACAATTTAAAGAGCGACATCAATTAAAAATGATTACAATTGAAAGTTTAATTAATTATCGTCGTAAACAAGAAAGCGAAGGTATTGAACTTAAAGCAACTGTAAAAATGCCAACGGATATTGGTAATTTTAAAATGTACGGTTTCCAATCTCAATATACACATGAAGATATTGTTGTACTTGGCAAAGGAGAACCACGTACAACTGAAAATGTAAGACTACATTCTGCTTGTTTAACAGGTGATATTTTCCACAGTCAACGATGTGATTGTGGCGCTCAATTAGAAGCATCAATGAAATATATAAATGATCATGGCGGATTAATTATTTATTTACCACAAGAAGGTAGAGGCATTGGTTTAATGAATAAACTAAAAGCTTATGAATTAATTGAGCAAGGACATGATACGGTTACTGCAAACTTAGCATTAGGTTTTGATGAAGACTTAAGAGATTATCATATAGCTGCTCAAATTCTTAAATATTTTAACGTTCAACAAGTTAATTTATTAAGTAATAATCCTAAGAAATTTGAAGGCTTGGAAGATTATGGTATAAAAGTTGCAGAGCGTACAGAAGTGATTGTGCCAGAAACGGAACATAATCATCATTATATGGAAACAAAAAAATCGAAAATGGGACATCTTATTTAGGAGGAATCTAGAATGAATTTTGAAGGTAAATTAGTCGGTACAAATTTAAAAGTTGCAATAGTAGTGAGTAGATTTAATGATTTTATTACCAACCGTTTATTAGACGGAGCGAAAGATACATTAGTAAGACATGGTGTAGATGAAGATAATATTGATGTTGCATATGTACCAGGTGCATTTGAAATTCCACTTGTTGCTAAAAAATTAGCGCAAAAAAATGATTATGATGCAGTGATTACTTTAGGCTGTGTCATTAGAGGTGCAACATCTCATTATGACTATGTTTGTAATGAAGTTGCTAAAGGCGTATCAAAAGCAAATGATATTACGAATACACCAGTTATTTTCGGTGTTTTAACAACTGAAAGTATTGAACAAGCAGTTGAAAGAGCGGGTACGAAAGCAGGTAATAAAGGTGCAGAAGCGGCAGTAAGTGCAATTGAAATGGCAAATTTACTTAAACAGTTTTAATTAATGCAGAGCGTCTCGATAATTTTAAGGATTATCGAGACGCTCTGTATTTCAACGTTTTAGTAATTTCACAACACTAGATACTAATGTAAGTGTTCCTAAAGTTAGTCCACTAACTAAACCAATTTTTTTAAGTGCTTCTGTTGAAATAAATTCTTGATAGGCAAGGGAAAGATTTTGAGGTCTTTCAGCCAGGCGACGCATGAAATAAGCAAACCAGTCATTGCCATATGGAACATAAACGGTAAAGTGATATCCTTGTCTAGCAATCTCTTCTGCTAATTCATTACGAAAACCATACAACATTTGAAATTCAAAAGTGTTTTTTTCAATATGATGATCTTTTACAAATTGTTTAACATGGTTAATGATGTTATCATCATGTGTTGCAATTGACGTAAAGTTTTTGGCGTTAAGTAAACGTTTTTCAATAATATTTATATAATTTTTGTCAATATCTTTTTTACTTTGATAAGCAATCGTATCATTTTCTTTATAAGCACCTTTGACCAGTCTTAATCGTAATTCTGGGTACTTATCAATTAATTTTTCTGCCTCAAAAAGGTATCCTTGAATAACTGTACCGACATTTCTAAATTCTCCTTTTAATCTGTCTAAAATTTGTAATGTTTGTGATAAGCTATTATATTTTTCCATATCAATATTAATATGCATATTATCATAGGTATTAGCCTTTAATAAAATTTCTCTTAAATTTTGGTAGGCTAACTCGGTATCAAATTCACCGCCTAATGAACTCACTTTCACCGACATATGTGCACTCACTTGATATTTATTAATAGCTTCCATTATCTCAAGAATCTCATTTTTAGCTTGAGTCGCTACTGCTTTATTATTAACAAATTCTCCAAGATTATCTACAGTAACATCAATATGTTTAGCGTTTAAACATTCAATCGTATCAATGAGTTGTTCTATAGTATTACCCGCAACAACTCTATTAGCACCCATAGTCGGTCCGATTTTTTTAGCCATTTCATTTAAATATGTACTATTTGATAATGTTATGAAAAAATCTCTGAATAAAGACATATCTATTCCTCCATCCCACTCTTATCTATCTCTATAACAAGTTTAGCATGAATATATTGCTTAAGAAAGCGTTTACATACCGAAGATAACATCCGTTTAAATTCATTAGTCATAAATTAAGAAAATCTAAATACTGTTTAACAACAATTAAAGGTATAATTTGATATAATACATTTGATAAACATTCAATTAGAGAGGATTCAAAAATATGTGGAAGTGGGAAACAGAACATGACGCTAAAGGCGTAATCATCATAGTACATAATATGTTAGAACACACTGGTAGATATGCGTATGTGATTACGATGTTGAGACGTAATGGTTATCACGTAATTATGGGTGATTTACCTGGACAAGGTCAAACTTCACGAGCTAACAGAGGTCAACTGCAACGATTTGAAATTTATCATGAACAGTTAGTTGAATGGATAAAAATTGCAAACGAATACAAATTACCAACATTTGTTATGGGTGTTGGATTAGGTGGTTTAATTATTCTCAATTTACTTGAAAAGACTGAACTACCTATTGAAGGCATATTACTACTCTCTCCAATGCTTGAATTAAAGAAAAATTATAAAACACGAAAAAATATGTTTATATCTAATATTGGAAAGAGCTCAAAAGATACACAATTTAAATTAGGAATAGATTATGAAGATTTAACTCGTAATTCAGAAGTGATTGATGAGACAAATCATGACGGATTGATGTTAAAGAAAGTATCTTACAAATGGTTTAACATTATTAATGAAACAATGAGAGACACATCACAACATATTAAAGATATCAAACCGTTACCCACTTTATTAATGTATGGTACTGAAGATAAAATCTTAGAAACGTCTTCAATAGATATTTTAAAACAACAATTTCTTGCAGATGAATTTTATTTTAAAGCGTGGAAAGGGTTTTATCATGAGATTCACAATGAACCTGAACGAGATCAAGTCATGAGATATATATTAACTTTCTTGAATAATAGTGTAAATACAATGGGATTTATTGTACAAGAAGAAGACATTGAGGAAATATAAGATAATTTTTTAAAAACCTATAAAAATAGCTCGTAGAAGACAGGGATCTACGAGCCTATTCTATATCAAAAATATGGTGATAATATTATAAATGAGTTAAAATTACAATATAAGTAGAATTATAACTACCAATTACTTTTTATAAATTGGATGAATTTAGTATTAGATTTATAATATAAATGTTGAATTAAAAAATATAGTTGATATATTATTGAAAAATAAATTGTATTGAATTTTTAAAAACGCCAAATCGTATAAACTTAATAATAAATTGAATTATAATTATTATACATAATATGAGAGATCAAGGGGAATGAATTATGAAATTACAAAAAAAAGAAACGGTATCCATGGTATTGAAATTAGAGAAATTATTGAAGGATATAGATTCTATATTTAGAATTATTTATGAGAAGTATCATTTAAATAAAGAAGAAGTACTTATTTTATTAACGTTATGGGAAAAGGGGCCTATGACATTAAAAGAGATGGATCAATACGTTAATATCAAGTCATATAAACGAACAAGAACGTATAATAATTTAGTTCAATCTGATTGGGTTTACAAAGAGCGTCCCATTGACGACGAACGTACGGTTATTATCCATTTTAATGAAGAAAAAAATAAATATAGAAATGAATTATTAGATTTTATTACTACTATTATTAAAAGAAAATATGAATCTTTAGAAAATAGTTTGAATTCATTGATGAGTGTTTAATATAAAAAACCCATAAATTAAAACTACGATTTGATGTTTTAATTTATAGGTTTTAAAATTTAACGTTTTTCAATCGCACATATAAAAGGTGCATGATTAACTTGATTGATAAATTGATATTTTAATATGTGTGCTTTACTTTGATCAAAGTTTTCGAGATATTTTAATAATTCATCTCTTTCGATTTGTCCTTCCTTATGTCCATGATAAATTACTAGTACAATAATACCTTCTGTACTTAATAGTTTAAAAATACTTTCAATAGCTTGAATAGTTGTTTCAGGTTTAGTAACAATAGTTTTATCACCTTTAGGTAGATATCCCAAATTGAAAATAGCTGCATCCACGTTTCCGATGACATCACTTGGTATATCATTTAAGATATTTTCATGTCCATCATGTATCAACGTAACATGTTTAAAGGATGCTATTTTTTCTTTTGTATGTTCAATAGCTTCTTTTTGTATATCGAAACCAAACACTTTGCCATTTGGAACCTGTTCTGCTAAAAATAGGGTGTCATTTCCATTACCACACGTAGCATCAATAACAATGCTATCATCTTGAATATGTTGCTTAATAAGTGTTTTAGCAAAAGGAAGAATGCGTTCTAATTTCATGAATTCACCTTAGTATTAGATGTGTAAAACTTACCTTGATAAGATTCACGACGTGCTAATTCATCATCTATTTCATTGAGAACTTCCCACTTGTTAACACTCCACATTGGTCCTACCATTAAATCAATCGGTCCATCTCCAGTAATACGATGAA
The DNA here is from genome assembly GCF_001812925.1 of Staphylococcus sp. HMSC057A08. Classification (NCBI taxonomy): domain Bacteria; kingdom Bacillati; phylum Bacillota; class Bacilli; order Caryophanales; family Staphylococcaceae; genus Staphylococcus; species Staphylococcus sp. HMSC057A08. The sequence continues at coordinate 23,884 of NZ_KV810845.1, forward strand.
TAATCATGTCTGGCGGAAGGATTTCAAGTTGATCACACACTAAGTTTGTATAATCTTCTTGAGTCATAAATTCAAGCATACCTTTTTCGTATTGTTTGACCATTGGTGTACCTTTAAGTAAATGTAATAAATGGATTTTAATACCTTGAACATCCATTTGTGCCACTTCTCGTGCTGTTTCCATCATCATATGATAATCTTCACCTGGTAAGCCATTAATGATGTGTGTACATACGTTAATATTATGTTTACGCAATTTAGCTACACCTTCATAATACGTTTGCATATCGTGCGCACGATTAATTAAATCAGAGGTTTTTTGATGAACTGTTTGAAGACCAAGTTCCACCCATAAATAAGTACGTTGATTTAGTTCAGCTAAATATTCAACTACATCATCTGGCAGACAATCTGGACGTGTAGCGATAGATAAACCAATAACTCCTTTTTCTTTTAACACAGGTTCATATTTTTCTTTTAAAACTTCTACAGGTGCATGGGTATTAGTAAATGCTTGGAAGTAAGCAATATATTTACCTTCACTCCATTTTTCATGCATTCGTTCTTTAATTTGTTGGAATTGTACTTCAATTGGATCGGCTCTATTTCCTGCAAAGTCACCACTACCAGCTGCTGAACAAAACGTACAACCGCCATGTGCGACAGTACCGTCTCTATTTGGACAGTCAAATCCGCCATCTAGAGCAACTTTAAAAATTTTCTGTCCGAATTTATTTTTTAAATGGTAATTCCATGTATGATATCGTTTATTTTCAAAGGCATACGGGAAATACTTACCCATAACACATTATCCTTTCTATCTAACTTAGTTCTAAGTAAAGATTTTAACATATTTTAATGTTATAGTGTTTATTATAGTTCGATAAAAATATAAAGAGAGGACTTAAAAATTATGAATATACCTAGATCAGTATGGTGGCTAGTTATAGGAATGGCATTAAATATAACTGGTTCTAGCTTTTTATGGCCTTTAAATACGATTTATATGAAAGAAGAATTAGGAAAAAGCTTGACAGTTTCTGGGATTGTTCTAATGATTAATTCTTTTGGAATGGTAGTTGGTAACTTACTAGGTGGAACGTTGTTCGATAAGTTAGGTGGTTACCGAACAATCATGATAGGTACTATTACTTGTTTGCTTAGTACAACATTACTTAATTTCTTTCATGGATGGCCGTGGTATGCAGTTTGGTTAGTGCTACTTGGTTTTGGTGGAGGAATGATTGTTCCAGCAATCTACGCAATGGCTGGTGCCGTTTGGCCTAATGGTGGCAGAACAACTTTTAATGCTATCTACTTAGCTCAAAACATAGGTGTTGCTGCTGGAGCTGCAATGGGAGGTTTCGTTGCTGAATTTAGCTTTAATTTTATCTTCTTAGCTAATTTAATCATGTACGTATTATTTGGAATTGTAGCCTTTACGCAATTTAATTTAGAATACCACGCTAAAGTGAAATCACCAGATAGTCTAGATATCCAAAGTAAAGAAAATAAAAAACGTTTTATAGCTTTAATATTATTATGTGCCATGTTTAGTATTTGTTGGATTGGATACATTCAATGGGAAACAACAATAGCCTCATTTACGCAACAAATTAATATTTCAATGTCTCAATATAGTGTATTGTGGACGGTAAATGGAATTATGATTTTAGTTGCACAACCATTAATTAGACCAGTCATTCGTTTGTTAAAAGGAAACTTAAAATATCAAATGTTTGTTGGTATTTTAATTTTTATGTTGTCATTCTTTGTTACAAGTTTTGCAGAACAATTTACCGTTTTCTTAATAGGAATGATTATTCTTACTTTTGGTGAAATGTTTGTATGGCCTGCAGTACCAACGATTGCCAATTATTTAGCGCCACAAGGTAAGCAAGGTCAATATCAGGGTGTAGTAAATTCTGCATCAACTGTGGGGAAAGCATTTGGTCCTCTAATCGGGGGTATATTGGTAGATACATTCAATATGAGTGCAATGTTCATAGGAATGATCATTCTTTTATTAATAGGAATGTTTTTCTTATCTATTTTTGATAAGGGTCTACCGAAACAATCACAACATGAAAATCGTTGAAAGATAACTTGAAAATTAAACATATAAAATATGATGAACCACTTGCAATTAGGTTACGAATCTCATAATATTAAACTGTATTGGAGTAGTAACTTAAATACTTTTCTAAAGAGAGCTAGTGGTGGTGCAAACTAGCGTTAAGAATTAAGTGAACTTACCGTTAATTAATTGAATTTAAAACATCTCTTACTATTATAAAGTGCACATGTAAAATGTGAATGAGGGTGGTACCGCGGCTAAAGAAAGTCGTCCCTGTCAAAAGTAATAGTTTGAGGTGTTTTATTTTTATTAGGAGGAAAATACTTTGGGTTATAATCACAAAGAGATTGAAAAGAAATGGCAAAATTATTGGGCTGAGAATAAAACATTCAAAGCAAACGATAATTTAGGTCAAAAAAAATTCTATGCATTAGATATGTTTCCATATCCATCTGGTGCGGGATTACACGTAGGACATCCAGAAGGATATACTGCAACGGATATTATTTCTCGTTATAAACGTATGCAAGGATATAATGTATTACATCCAATGGGTTGGGATGCCTTTGGATTACCCGCTGAGCAGTACGCGTTAGATACAGGGAATGATCCTAGAGAATTTACTAAAAAGAATGTTCAAACATTTAAACGTCAAATTCAAGAACTAGGTTTTAGTTATGATTGGGATCGAGAAGTTAATACTACAGATCCTGAATATTATAAATGGACGCAATGGATTTTTATTCAGCTTTATAATAAAGGACTCGCATATGTAGATGAAGTTGCAGTAAATTGGTGTCCGGCACTTGGTACAGTGTTATCAAATGAAGAGGTTGTAGATGGTGTATCAGAACGTGGAGGTCATCCTGTATATAGACGTCCGATGAAACAATGGGTATTAAAAATTACAGAATATGCCGATCGTTTATTAGAAGATTTAGATGAATTAGATTGGCCTGAATCAATTAAAGATATGCAAAGAAACTGGATTGGTCGTTCTGAAGGTGCACGTGTGTCATTTAATGTTGAAAATACTAATGACACTATTGATGTGTTTACAACACGTCCAGATACTATCTACGGTACAACATTCTTAGTACTTAGTCCTGAACATGCGTTAGTGAATGAAATTACTACTGATGACAAAAAAGAAATGGTTAAACAGTATCAAGAAGAAGCATCAAAAAAATCAGACTTAGAGCGTACTGATTTAGCAAAAGATAAATCAGGTGTGTTTACTGGGGCGTATGCTATTAACCCGTTATCAGGTAAGAAACTTCCAATTTGGATTGCTGATTATGTATTATCGACTTATGGTACAGGTGCAGTTATGGCAGTACCAGGACATGATGAGCGAGACCATGAATTTGCTAAGAAATTTGATTTACCTATCATTGAAGTTATCGAGGGCGGAAACGTTCAAGAAGAAGCATATACTGGAGAAGGTGCACATATCAATTCTGGCGAACTAGATGGGCTAGATAATAAAGAAGCAATTTCTAAAGCAATTACTTTACTCGAAGCCAAAGGTGCTGGCGAGAAAAAAGTGAATTACAAATTACGTGACTGGTTATTTAGTAGACAACGTTATTGGGGAGAACCAATTCCAGTGATTCATTGGGAAGATGGTACGATGACAACTGTGCCTGAAGAAGAACTTCCATTATTACTTCCTGAAACTGACCAAATCAAACCATCTGGTACGGGTGAATCACCATTAGCCAATATTGATGACTTTGTAAATGTTGTTGATGAAAAAACAGGCATGAAAGGACGTCGCGAAACAAATACTATGCCACAATGGGCTGGTAGTTGTTGGTATTATTTACGATATATTGATCCACATAATGAGAATATGTTAGCAGATCCAGAGAAATTAAAACATTGGTTGCCGGTAGACTTATATATTGGTGGAGTAGAACATGCGGTACTTCACTTACTGTATTCAAGATTCTGGCATAAAGTATTATATGATTTAGGTGTAGTTCCTACGAAAGAACCATTCCAAAAATTATTCAACCAAGGTATGATTCTCGGTGAAGGCAACGAAAAAATGAGTAAATCTAAAGGTAATGTTGTTAATCCTGATGATATCGTAGCATCCCATGGCGCAGATACATTACGCCTATATGAAATGTTTATGGGACCATTAGATGCAGCTATAGCATGGAGTGAAAATGGGTTAGATGGCTCTAGACGTTTCTTAGATCGTGTATGGAGATTATTCATTAATGAAGATGGGTCATTATCTAATAAAATTGTTGAAAATAACGATAATTCATTAGATAAAGTTTATAATCAAACAGTTAAAAAAGTGACTGAAGACTTTGATACTCTTAACTTTAATACGGCAATTAGTCAATTGATGGTATTTATCAATGATTGTTATAAAGCGAATAACATTTACAAACCTTATGTAGAAGGATTTGTTAAAATGTTAGCACCAATTGCCCCTCACGTTAGTGAAGAGTTATGGCAACGTTTAGGCAATCAAGAAACTATTACGTACCAACCTTGGCCTACGTATAATGCATCATTACTTGTAGATGATGAGATTGAAATTGTAGTGCAAGTTAATGGTAAAGTAAGAGCGAAAATCGATATTCCTAAAGACTTATCTAAAGAAGATATGCAAGAGTTAGCATTACAAAATGAAAATGTTAAACTATCTATAGAAGGTAAAGAGATTAAAAAAGTTATTGCTGTACCTCAAAAATTAGTGAATATCGTTGCAAAATAATGAAGGAGGAGTTTTATAATGGAATCAATTACAGTAGATCAATTAAAAGAGAAAATACTAGGATCTAATCCAGTAAATATTATCGATGTGCGAACAGATGAAGAAACTGCAATGGGGACAATTCCTGGAGCTAAAACTATTCCAATGGATCAAATTGCTGATAACTTAAATCAATTTAATAAAAATGAAACGTACTACATCGTTTGTGCTGCAGGTGTTCGTAGTGAAAAAGTAGCGAACTACCTTGAAAATGAAGGTATTCATGCAGTTAATGTTGAAGGTGGCATGCAAGCATGGGGCGATGAAGGTATTGAAATAGACAGTATATAATGATTTATAGATATTTAAACAATAATACAGAAAAACAGCGAAGTTATGATTCTTCGCTGTTTTTTATAATTTAACTTATTTTTAATATTTTTATATTATTTAGTTGTAGTACTTTTAATTTTATTATGATATTATATTTAAGTGTGAATATAATATTATGTAAGTGATAGTAACAACTATAGCATACATAAAACATTTTCATTATAACAATTGACATCAAGAGAGAACATCAAGGAGGAAACATAATGAATCTTTTTAAAAAACAGACATTTAGTATTCGTAAATTTAGTGTGGGGACATTTTCAACGCTAATTGCTACATTAGTGTTTTTATCACATCCTGGTCATGCAGCAACTCATGATGCAGAAACAAATACAAGTGCGCCACAAACGAATGAAAGTGCGACGATTAATAAACAAAATACTAATATTGAACAACCACATAATGAAACAACGTCAGCAAATACATCTAATTCAAATGAAAATAATCGAAATAATGAAAGTAATACTTCAAGTGAGCATTCAATTAACCGTGAACGTGAAGAAGGTACAGTGAATAATGTAATTAATAGCACTGAAAATAATACAAATCATAATGAGAAAGTAACAACTAATGATGTAGTTAGTAATGAAAATAATCATGAAACTACAAACGTTAATCAACCACATAGAAGAGGGAAACGTTCAGTAGATAACACTCCTAGTACTACAAATACAGATCCGATGGCTGTAAATGAACAAAATACTGGTCAAATCATTAATGGGACATTTACAGATAATTCACAGGGTGCGACGATACCGACTAAGAATTTAGAGTCTGCAATGAATGAAGCAAATACTGTACCGGGTTGGCATGTAAATAGTAATGATCAAACCATCATTCCATTAATTTGGGGTCCTAAATCGTTGCCCGCATACAATCCTTATATATTCGATAAAACCAATAATAAAATTGGTGTAGTACTATCAAAATATAATGGTAACTTTAATCAAGTTCCAGGTATAGCTGATCCTACAGTAGGATCAATTTACCAAGATGTTGATGTTACTCCTGGATCAGAAATCCAATTACATTATATTTCTAGTAGTATGAATAATATATGGGGGGTTAATGGTGCAAGAGTGTATATTTACGATGCTAATAATCCTTCTACACTTTTATATAAAGGAACTCCGGATATATTACAGAACCCAATTGGTAACTTTGTAGGTGTATTTCAAGTGCCAGAAACAGTCTCACGATTAAGATTAAGATTTGAATCGGCATTAAATCGTAGTACTGATTCTACTAATGGACATAGACTTCTTACTGGTCCTAATAACTTTGGAGGCGGAGTGTTAGCTGATGTTACCATTAATAGTGGCGCATATTTAACTGCGACAGTAAATAATACACACTACTTTGCACAATCTGGATCCATAAATGCTGATCGAGTTTATCAAGAAATAGGGTTTAGAATTGAAAATAGAGGACATTCTAGTTCAAATAAAACAGAATATACGATTGTTTTACCAGAAGATGTGACATATGTATCTACAAAAAATGCTACTGGAAAATTTAATGCAGCAACTAAAGAGTTAACAGTTAAAATAGATCGACTTGAAGCAGGAGCAAGTAAAAATATTTCTATAGGATTATCCTTACCAACTGATCGACCAATTGAAAAAGAATTCTTAGGACATTTGACTTATGTTACAGATGGTATAAATATGAATAGGTTAAGTGATTCTAAAGATTTTGGACGTAATAATGGCGATCATTATACAAGATACGGTGTGCATAATGAATTTGTAAGTGTTGATTCTGCTATGCGACATGGAGATATTGTATTAGATAAACAAACTATTACAGTTAAAATGTATAAGCAACATTTGAGAGACAAAGTAACAGAAATTGAGGATGATTTAGCCAATCTTGATCAAAACGATAATTCACCAGAAGTATGGGAAGCAATGCAAGTGGTACTTAGAAAAGCTAAAGAAGTATTAGCTGAAACAGATGAGATGCCTATAAGTGAATTGAAAGATCAAGCAACGATTAATAGTATCGATTTAAATTTAGATAAAGCACATGCTAAATTATCATTAGACAAAGTTGCAAGAACTAAAAGAGCGCTCTTTATGGGTAACGATACAGCTACAATTGAAGAAAAAAATGCTGTGATTGAGCGAGTGAATCAAGCACTACAATCTAGTTATACAACTGTTGATCAATCAATGACCTCAAATGATGTAGCAACAAATAAAGACACTGGAATTAATGAAATTACAATGATTGATCTTACTCCAACAGTAAAGCAAGCAGCAATTGATGAATTAACTGAAAGAGCAAATGCTAAAAAAGTAGAGTTTGATAATAATCCTGATGCAACAGTAGAAGAAAAAGAAGCTGCAAAAGCAACGATTGATAATTTAGTGTCAGAGGCTACAACAAATATTATGAATGAAACTACAAATAATGGTGTAGCTCAACAAAAAACAAGTAGCATAGATAGTGTGAATGCTGCTACTATAACCCCAACTGTTCGAAGTAACGCTAGAACAGCAATAGATAATATAGCATCTGCAAGAAAAGTTGAAATAGATAAGGATAATAATGCAACTTTAGAAGAAAAAAATGCAGCCAAAACTGAGATAGACAATTTGGTAGCTAGAGCAAAAGCAGATATTAACAGTCTAAATCACAATAATGAAATTGAAATATTAAAAGAAAACAAAGTAAACGAGATATCACAAGTAGAAGCGCATCCAGTAAAGAAAAATGCTGCTACACAAGCAATTGATCAAGCCGCTATAGCTAAAAAACAAGAAATTGATTTAATAGAAGATGCGACTATAGAAGAAAAAGAAGTCGCAAAGGCAAAAGTAGATAAAATAGTAACCGAAGCTAAAAATAACATTAATCAAGCAACTACTAATTCAAGTGTAGATGATGCACAAAATGAAGGAATAACTGCAATTAATGCAGTTATTCCAGAAGTGGTTAAAAAATCAGATGCAAGAGATACAATCGATGAGGTAGCCCGAATTAAAAAAGCAGCAATTGATCAAACACCTGATGCAACAGTAGAAGAAAAAGAGGCAGCAATAGCGAAAATAGATCAAGAGGTTACTAAGGCTAAGGAACAAATTCATCAAGCACTAAAAAATGAAAATGTAGATACTGCTAAAACAAATGGTACGAATTTTATTAATGCAATCCAACCAGAAATTACGAAAAAAATAAAAGCAAGAGAGGCAATTGATGAAGTAGCTAGAGCTAAGAAAGAAGCAATTGATCGAATCCAGGATGCGACAACAGAAGAAAAAGAAGCTGCAAAAGCGAAAGTAGACCAAGCGGTAACGGAAGCCA
>NZ_KV810846.1:0-1292 GCF_001812925.1 Staphylococcus sp. HMSC057A08
GTTCTGATTTTTTCACTTCTTTAATATCTGTTAAGTCTACGCTATCATCAGCGAAGTCTGGCACAATGAAATGTGTTAAGCCTGTGTAATCATCTTCACGTAATTTAGCTGGTGAATTTGCTTTACTATCAAAGTTTTGCTCTAAGATTGTAAATGTTTTTGTACCGCCGCTGTTATCCCAAACTAAACCAGTATGTCCCCACTTTTTGTAAACTCCTGTCGTATAAATGGGAATTGCACAAATAGGTGGCACGTAATCTCTTGTATTTTTAACAACCTTCCAACCTTTAGGCATGGCGTTTTTAGTGTGTAATTCTTTAGCGTTGCCAATGAAACGTACGCCGCCTGTTACATGATAGATAAAGTCTACAACGACATCTGCACATTGATAAGCAAACTCTTTATCAAAGTCGATATATTGTCCTTTCAAGCTATGCATGTATTCGATTGCTTCTTTATACTTAACCACACTTTGAGGCGAAGGTGTCGGCTTTTTACTTGTTTTTGTTGATAGTTTCTTGCTCGGTGCGGGTTTAATGCCATTAATATATTTAGCGATCTGTTTATCTAAATTTTTAACGTTGCGTGAATATCCGCAAGCCTCTAATAAATTACCGGGATCGATCTTATCAGCTTGAATATCTTGGTGTCCCGGCACTTCGGTTTTATAATCAATTCCCCAATAGTTACATAAATAAGCCAACACACGTGCCATATTATCTAACGACTTACGTGAACGTTGAATGTTGCCCGGAAAATAACTACCCTCTACACCAAACGCAACGTCGTTAGCGTCAGCATTGTACCATTGGTTATCGGTAGGCGTGTTATATATTACATGCCACGCTTTCTCTGTTACTGGAATACATACAATGCACTCTTTATCGTCAACAAAGATATGAGCGCTTGCAACGGTAGCCCAACTTTCCATGTAAGTATTTCTATAATAGTTTACATTTGTTTGTGCTGTTGTGTGAGGGTTTCCTGTGTCATGTGCTACTGCAAATAAAGGTTTCTTACTTGTTAAAGGTTGCCCACTTCTACGTGTTCCAATAGGTAAGAAATCATATTTAACTGGAACGCCATTCCATTTTTCTGCCATTATCCACGACCTCCACCAATTTTATTATTTTTATCTTTAGTTGAACCTGTACGTGGTCTAACTGTTTCCCAAATACCAGTTGCCATTAGTCCACTTATTAAGCCAGCAAGCAATCGACCACCAATTGATAACTCGGTAATAATTTCAGGAATAAACGCTGTAATACCACCTAAAACGATACCAATACCAA
>NZ_KV810846.1:1392-29305 GCF_001812925.1 Staphylococcus sp. HMSC057A08
TAACTGAAATTACTGTTGCAAATGCAATAATACTTTCCATTTCTTCCACTCCTTATTCAAAATAAAAAGCCGACACTAAAAGTGCCGACTGTTATAAATTATTTAGTTAATCTAGTTTGTTATTAAACCACCCCCTAAAAATATAGATATTTTACAATTATTATTATTAGAAACTAATATTTTTGATATAATCAATTTAAAAAGACTTTTTGGAGGTTAAATATGAATAATGATTATCAAGCTCCTCATCATTCAATTAAAGTAGTTACGTTAGTTTTGTTTTTTCTTTATTTTTTAATCTTAGTAGGTTCATTAAACTCAATGGAATCAGGCTTATCTTCAGCTGGTTTTTTAGCCTTAGGTTTAGTTTTAGTGTTTGCAAATGTTGGTAACTTTTCTATGTTACTAAGAACTCGTTCATTACATAAAACTCAAATTTTAATAGGAATATTTGTAATATTTCTAACTATGCTTTGTATAATTCCTATGGTTAGAGATAATGATTCCAAAGATATTATGAATATTTTGCAATTAATCTTGTGTGTAGGTTTTCTAGTTTATATATCTTTTCTAAATTTAGACTATTCAAAATTAAAAGTATTGAATATAGCAACTTTAATTTTCGTATTTTTACATTTTATTATCTATATTATTTCTGGTTTTCCTAGAATGTTCTCAAGTTTTTATCCGAATTCTAATCTAGTTGGACCATATATGTTCTATTCTTCTTTCTTTCTAATAATAGGTGCTAAATTTTCTAGAATTAAGATATTTTATTATTTCTTATTAGCAATTTCTTTATTATTAACTTTTGCCAGTGATTCTCGTTCCATATTCATTAGTATTTCGGCAACAATATTTGTATTTATTTTTTGGAAATTTATAACGAAGTTCACTACAGTTAGAATATTATTCTTTTTTGTTTTGATATCTATATTTTTATCCTTTATTTTCATATATCCTCATTTACCTGAATATAGTTTTTATCCTTCTATTGAAAACTGGATGTTAGAACATACAGGAAAAAGTATTATGTCAGGTAGAAATGATATTTGGATCGTTTTAAGCGAATTGATAAAAGAATATCCTTTATTTGGTCACGGTATGTCTACAGTTGCTTCAGATTTAATAGGTAACGATAAATCTGCACATAATCTTTATTTGAACACACTTATTCAAATTGGTTATATAGGTTTTACATGCGTTATTATAATTCTATTTATAATCTGGATGCGTTTAACTTCAATCAGAAACGACTTTTTTGTTAGGCTATCGGGAGCTTATATGATCGGTATATTGATACATCAAAACTTTGAGATAACACTTTTCCAAAACCAACTTTCTATTGGTATTTTACAATGGTTGATTATGGCTATTGGTTTAAGTAGAGTTATTAACTTCAGTAAAAAAGAGGGTTAGCCCCTCTTTTTTTATATGTTTTCATAAAATTCTTCTTGTATTCTTTTACCATTATTAGATTGGTACTTACGTCTTAATTCTGCATAAGTTGTAGGTTCTAACCAACCTTCTTCGATACCTGTTTTTAACTTACTTTCAAAATAATCTAATTCGGCAGTTGTCATATGAATACCACCATCATCAGAAATGTCATGTGTATAAAATACAACTAAGCAATGTGTTTTTTTGAGAGTATCGAAATATACATCCATTTTAGTATTATCAATGTTATGCACTTGTTTACGATTGATACCATATGTTGTTTTGAACGGGAAAGCGTCGAATTGACTTGATTCGTTGTACTGTGCATAAGCTTCGATTCTATCATTAATTGCGTCGTGATTAGGCGCTTTATTTTGTACAAATGCAGCACGCCAAAAGAAATCAGGATAAATACCATTTAATTTTAAATAGTGTTTACATTGTGCTAATTCTTGTTTTAATTCTTCAGTTGTCATATTAGCACTTGCTTTTACAGTTGGATCCCACGCATGATAACTAAATTCTGCATATGGATCTACTGCTAATTCGTTAATTTCTTCTTGCGATAAAATGTGAGAAGCGCCCGGAATTGGTGCATTTAATCTACCCGGATTAATAGCAAAAGTTGTTGGAATACCTAACTTTTTAAAACGTTCATGAGCAATACTTTTATAATTGCTATAACCATGGTCATTTACCATAATAAGTTTTGCCTTACTTGGTCGTACTGCTTTAAAATCAGAAATAGTTACACGAGTTTGCGCTCCGTCTTGCATATAGAGTAATATTCTGAACATTCTAGCTTGCGTCCAGTTGTCTAAGTTACCTTCATTGGTAAATAATCTTATTCTGTTCCAACCATTTTTTAAATCAGTACCACTTCTTTCCCAAGAACCTCCACCTTCTTTAGGGATATTCAATGTAATATTTTTTAGTTTAGAAGCATCTTCAATATATACAGTAATGACAAACTCTTGAATACCCGTTAATTCAACTTTGTTTTTAGGAATGAATCGTACTTCTGAAATACTATTGCCAATTGAGTCCATATCATAAGCTACAACATTATCTTTATATACTCTACTGTAATTTTCTATAACTCTTGATGTTGTGGCCAAGATTTCTGAGTCGCTTAAAATATTTAAAAATTTATAGTCTTTATAGCTATTTTCTTTCATGAAAGTTTGTTTATTGTAGGACAAATTTTTATTCATCTCCTCGGTAATTATAGGCTGATTTTTAAGTCCTATTGAATAAGAAGTAACATTTTGAGAATTAACATTATAAAATTGGAAGCCCGGTAACCACTTATTCATAATGGTTAGACGAATATAAGTTCCGCCATTAGGTATTGTTACGTTATCTAAGTATTGACCACGTCCTGTGATATACTTTTTGTTCGTATCATAAATAACGTAACCATAATATTTATTATTAGATCGATACGTTTCGCCTTCTTTAACTTGAATATAATCACTCGTAATGTAATTTGTGTTATCAGTCATTACATTTGTATCGCCTAAATTTTTATTGAATAAAATATTTTGATTGTTGAATAAATTATCAGATTCAACAATAAAATTTGTTTTTTCGGTTGTAACAGCGTTATTAATAATATTATTCGTATCAATAGCGTCATTAGTTAGATTACTGTTTGCTATTTTTAAATTTTTCGAACTAACTCCATAAGGTTCGTAAGGCGTACTTTTATCTGCTTGTTCGAATTGGAAGCCAGCTACATTTTTACTTTCAATATTCAAACGAACATATCTAACATCTTTTGCAAATTTAACAACCTCAGTGCTATTTCCATAACTTCCGTAGTAATTTAATTTTTCGTCGAAGGTAACGATTTCTGCGTTTTTATTTCTAGCGTAATTAACACCATTTTCAACTGCGATTAAATTTGTAGTTACCCAATTCGTCTTAGCTTCAACATCACCCGTTTGGGTATTTGTTACTCTTCCAAGATAAACTCTGCTTTCATCAAATAAATTTTTAGAAGTTGTCATAAACGAAGTTTTTTCCGGAGTAATTGCTTTATTCGCTATTTTTTCTCCAATAATACTATTGTCCTTAATCGCAAAATCTTGTGAAGCTTGTTGAGAAACTTCGCTAATTAAATCTTGTTTCTCTTTGTAAGTTAAATCTGAAAAGCGCATTTTGAATTGTTCAGGATTATTAAAAATATAGTCTTTAAGGCTTAATTCAAGTGCATCTAAAAAATCTTGGTCCATAATACCAATAGCATTTTTAGACATAATTTTAGCGACTATATCCTCTAATAATTCAGTATCAACTTCTTTGCCAATCGCTCCTGTAAATCCACTTTCTTCAATATAAAAATAAAAGTCGGCTGCATGAGAACTTTCTTTGTTATTTTCATTGATTAAAAGTACACTTGCTTCCATTTTTCCAGTATGTTTAACGACATTTTCTGATAATTGATATTGTACAACGCCATTTTCTGGATCAATGATATCTACATTTTCATAAAATATAGAACCATCATTTGCGACTAATACCAATCGAGGTATCATTTTGGTTTGATTTAAGTTAATAGGAGAATAGATAGTTCTATTTTCATAGTCAATTTCTTTTTTTATAAATATTCTTAATGCTGTTGTATTTTTATCCATTGAATAAAAAATAACGTTGATATTGCCTAAATCTACACCACGTTCATTTATATTAGTTACAATATCTTTACTTTTATAAATATCTGCCATTCTGACACCTCTTTCATAAAATTAGGACTACATGCTGTCAGCACATAGTCCTGTAAATTAAGATTTATATCTATCTCGTATGAAGTATTCGCCCTTCATACCAATTTGTGAGTATAAGTTATAAATAGTGTTCGCTTGATGCTTACACCAGTTAATATCCGTTGCATATTGATGTGTCCCCGGTGATTGAGGGTTCCAGCGCATACGATAAAGCGTTTGTTGACCGTTATCGATATAACCACGTCTTACAAATTTAGCTCCACCGATAATAGCTTTAGCTGGTGTAGTCCAACCGTAACTTTTAGCTAATGTCATAGCGTAGTTTGGATTAGAGTCATAAGCACCTATACCAAAGTAGTTATACGCTCCATATCGACCACTTGCAAAGTTCGAAGTACCATATCCACTTTCTAAAAATGCATGAGCAATTAAATACATTTCGTTGATATTATACTTCTTACAACCGTCTGCAAAGGCTTGTCCCTGTCCGGATAACGTCCCTTTACCTTTTAATATTTGGTTCAACTTACTAACTGGAATACCTTGATATTTACCTAAATTAAGCATTTGATAACGCATTTTACTGTTGTTCCATATCGTTGCATTATTCATAGCTGCTGATGTAGCACTTCGACTAGCGTTGTACCAACCACTACCATAATTGACTTGTGGCGCTCTAGCCATTTGAATATTCAGCGCATTATTGTAGGTATATTTACTATAAACGACTGTAACAGTAGGTTGTTTTTTCTTGACTGTGGTTGTAGTTTTAGTAGTTGATGTTGTTGGCTTAGATGTTGACGTATTTGTACTTGTGGATGATTTATTATCACTACTTGAAGTAGTTTTATCATCTTTTGGTACTTCAACCTTAATCTTACGTTTAGTTATTTTATCTGATGGAATATCATTGAGTAATTTTTCTCTGTTTTGATACAGATTGATTAACGCCTCTATTGTCTTATCTTCAACTTTTTTACTTGGCTTACCTTTTGTTACTGTGTTCCAAGCACCATGTTCTAATATAGTGCGCCAATATTCACTTTCAATCGTAAAAGATGATTTCTTCATCGGAATACTATGAAACTTCATACGACCAATTAGATAATTCATTGCATGTATTTCATTTAAAATAAAATCATTTTGACTATCTGAATAATCACCGCATACTTCAATAACTAAACAATCTGGCGCACTAGGCACTTCTATTTGTTCATATCTAGGTTGCCAAATGTAATTTCTATCAATGTAGTAATGAGGTAACTCTGCATCTCTAATATATTTTCTTCTCGTTGTATATAAATCAAGTACACTACACATTGTCCCAGCGTCACGTATTAACACTTTCTTAGGCGACCTACCCCTATCTTTTCCATTTGCTATTCTATGTGGAATAAACGTAGGATAGTTCGTTTCTATATCATCAACAGTAAATTTAATTTCTTTTACATCTTTAACTACTGTTTTTGTTTCAGTAGGCGTAGTTGTCGGAGTGCTTGGTTTAGTTGTAGTATTAGTGTCTTTAGGCGGTGTGCTAGGTTTTGGTTTTGGTTTTGGCTTTGGTTTTGGCTTTGGTTTTGGTTTAGGTTCTGCTTTATATGGTGGTCTAACGAAATAAAGACTTCCACCTCTACCGCTATAATCATGATTTACATATGCAGCGACTGAACCTCTATATTGATTCGCACCGTACCAGTTCTGATCAACACAACGGAAACGATTAGTATCACTAGGACCAACTACAATTGCAGTATGTCCAGCCCAACCATAAGTCCAAACAGCTACGTCACCGGGTTTTGGAACAAATGAAGGAGTATTTGCATATATTTTCCACGAAGTATTTGGATAGTTAGCACGTCTTGCCATAGCATTCGCATTACCCCATGTTCTAAATCCCCAATATCTTTCAAAGATATAGTTAGGTAAGTCCCAACATTGATACCCATATCTTCCATCTATATCCACACCACGCCGATTATTAGCCATCCATTTAGCCCAAGCTACGACTTGTGAAGCTGTTGGTTTACCACTTGAAGGTAAAATTGCCATTTATCCACCTTCTTTTTTGCATAATAAAAAGCCGACACATAAGTGCCGACTTACTTTTTAACTTTTATATTTATTTCTGATGTTTCGTTATCTTCAAGTTCTTTGTTATATTTAGTTGTCATTTCTTCTTTGATTTCAGTAGTGATTGAAGGTGGTTGTTTTCCTTCGTTTTTCATAACTGCTAACCTTTCAGCTAATTGTTTAGGTACTAATACTCCCATAGCTGCACAATTTTCAACTACGGATAAAGCTTCGTTTGCGATGTAAAATAAAATGGTAATCATAATTAAACCACCATTCAATGATAGTATAAGGTCAATCACATTAGAAACAACGATTATGACGAAAATAAGTATTTTTCTTCCATATCCAAACAGTCCTTTTCTCGACCATAACCTTCTATCTTTAATTGCTTTAGCAATTCCAGTTAATATGTCTAATACCATCAATAGAATCAATACATACAGTAACTTTAAATCACCAGCATAAAAGAAGGTTTTAAATTCTTCTGACTGTATAATTTTGACTTTGACATCTTCCAATTATTTAGCACCTTCTTTCATTTTTACGTTGTTTCTGTGCTGTCTGTCGAAGAATCTACATTACTTTCGTTGTTTGTAGTCTCTGTATCATTTTCGCTAACTGGATTATTTACTTCACTTTCGTCAGTAGGAGTATCTGTAGAATTTTCTTCGATTGAAGTATCTGTATCATCTTCATTAATAGAAGTATCTACGTTGTTTTCTTCAACAGAAGCGTTTGTATCAATTTCGTCAATAGATGTGTCTATATCTTCATAACTTTCCTCATAATAGCTATCGTTAGTACCAATTTCCACTTCGCTACCAATATTGAGCCAATCAGTCCAATTATTACCTAGTTGATCTAATTTTGAACGAAGGTAAATAGCATTTGTTTCGTTAGGTGAGTAAATGACTTTTGTGTAATTACCATAAGCTAAGATTTGCAACATACCCTCTGTGTCATTTCCGTCAGGCGTATGAAGTGGACCAACTGCATAAAAATATCCAGAAGTATCAACAAAGTCCATTGTCGATAAGTCTGGATTATTTATTTCATATACTTCTCCGTTGTCATTAAATAAAGGCTTATTTTGATTTAATTGACTTATTTTTTCTGATACTACTTGGCTAATTATCTCATTAAAGTTATCAGGCAATTGCGTTGAATTTTCGCCTTTATCTACTTTACTTTCTAACTCTGTACTTAGTTGAGATGATGTAACATACCCACTTAACTTTTCATCTAAATCCGATTGGGTAATAGCGCCATTTGTTTCATCTTTGAAGTTTTGGATAATAGCATTTGATTCATCACGCATATTCTGAAGTTCAAAACTTATATCTTTTTGAGTAGATTCAGAAAGCCTTCTGATGTTTCTTTGCATTTCTTCGTATTTAGTTTCCATTTCATATTTTTGTTCGCTAATGAATGAATCAAATTGAACGTTTACATTTTCAATTTTATCCAAACCTAACATAGCACTCGTGATTCTACTTTGAGCTTCATCAATAAGTTGATCGATTTGTCTAATATAACGAATTTTTACATCTGCACCGATTTTATTAATTAATGCATCTTTAACATAAAATCTGAATTCATTTAAAACAACTGTATCTGGTCGACCTACTGCTTTGATTCTTACTTGACCTTTAACCCAAGTATCAGTTGCTGCTTCTAAAAAGTCTCTATCAACAACAAATCGAATAATACCATTTAAAGAATCGACAAATTCTGTAACACCAGCTGTTTTATGTGAACCATTTTCAGATTCGAAATAAACATCAATATCACTATTTAAACTACTTATTTGCAAAGGATATTCATCCTTTTTTACTTGGAAAGTAAGTATAGCTGTATTGATGTCAAGATTATAAAACACGATATGTTCATCGCTAATCGGTTTTAAGTACGGTTCATCACTTGCGATTAATTTTGCATTTTTATTAATACCATCTTTATTCATTAAATCCATATCTTACCCCCCTTATTTTTTAGTAATAATGTCATTTCTAATATCATAAGCTGATTCATAATTAGGATAAATTTGCTTGAATGTTTTCTCTTTTTGGTTACCATACCCAGTTGATGTAAATGCTTGAAATGCATTGTGTGAGCCAGTTGGAATAAATTTAATGTTTTGAATAAGTTGTTTAATATGACAAACACCTTCAGAGCGTCTAACTTCAACGGGACACATAACTTCTGCTGTTCTATGAACATCACTCGGTGTAATACTAGACATTTGAACAGGAGCAATCGCATTAATAGGTATTGTATGAATACCTTTCGGAAGTTTATGTTCAGTTTTGAATAATTGACGTCTATCAGATTTCCCATTACCACTCCAAGGATTATAGTTTTGTACTACCATCGGACTTACACCAAACGTTGTATCTCTATCTACTTCAACAGTGATAGAGCCATTCATTTCTACAATGCCGTTAGCAGTAATGTTAAAACGTTGTTGTGTCATTAACATACGTTGATATTTATTAGTAGCGATGAGGCTAAAAGTAGGAACGCCTTTATTATTGTATCTGTCACTATAAACAAATGTTTTTGCAAAGGCTTCGTTCGATGTTCTTCCTTGACCACTATTATTAGTTTGCATTAAGCGAATGATGATATTACCTAAGAAATTAACTGAACGCCACATTTCTTCTGCCCCACGAGGTTTACCAGCTCGACCTTCATAGATTTCCGGTAAATAAGAAGTGATATTTTTCTTAATACCTACCCAGTTACTAAATGAACTTAATGTACTTGAACCCCACGTAACTAAGTCTCCATGATTACTCACATCTTGCATGAACTGTGTCATAAGATTATGGTCTTGGTTTGAAAAACGAGGATAAAATAAGCAATAATCTGACACTTGAGAAATAATATTGTGACAATCAACGTGTGCAGTAATATGATTAAGTCCTTCAACTAACTTCTTCATATTTTTTGACTCTTGCTCACTAAATGGTGATTTACCTTTAAAGTTTTTACCAGTTGGATTAGTTCCTTTACCAGCTTTCCAGTTGTAGTCAAAGTTCCTATTTAAATCTACATTATTTACATTTTCTCGATTATCGTTAGCAAATCCATGTGGATTAACAATAGGAACACATACAATGCGCACATTTTTACGAATGTATGCTAAATGTGGATCGGTATGCCAATTGTTTACAACTAAGTCTAAAAATCTTGAATTAGCATAAAATGCGCTATATTCGTTACCATGAATACAACTTGTTAATAATAGTGTTTTACTATAATGTTGTGGCTCGAATGTATATGAGTAAACACTGTACTGTCCTGATTGGTCCTTACCAATATAAGTTTTACGACAATATTCGTTATCAACAAATTTATCGTAAAAGACTTTTAAGTTTTCTGTCGGCTCATTGTGTAATGGCGCTTCGTTTTCGCCACGCATAGCACCTTTAATATATGGTGGAGTCCATAAATATGAACTATCAGCTGCAATATTCAACTCTTTATCTAAATCATTTCTTAAAGAATTAAAATCACGTCCCAATCTAGCCCCTAATGTTTTAGAAACTTTACCGTCCATACTTGCTCTAGCGTCAATGATTTCTTGTTGGTCGTTAGCTAAAGTAGGAACTAAAAACGCTCTCATTCTAGCATCTAGCCAGTTAATAGAGTCCTTTACACTTCTAGTCGAACCGTCAGCAAATGTATGTTTAATTTGATGTGATTGATGCGCTTCGTTATCAACAAAATTATGTCGATGTAATTGATCTTCCACGTAAGTTACCATGTCACGAAACGCTATAAAGTTAAGTTCTAACTGTCTTACGTGTCTAGCGCTAAAAAGCGTATCAATTTCAGTATATATCGTCTTACGCATTATCGCTGACCTCCTTAATTTTTAGGTTTCCATTTTCATCAATGTATATTTCTTTATCTGTTAAATCTATAACAGTACCATCTACTTTTTTAGCAGTCAGTTTTGCTGATGTGTCGATGGAATCTAACTTCTTCTTATCTTCTGGAGACATTAATCCAGCTTTATCAGCGGAAGCATTACCTTCATTTCGCATTTCAATTGTTGTAGCTAAGACACTTGATGTTTTGGCACTTGTTGAACGGTAATCTCTAACAAATGCGCCACCACCTAAGCCACCAATAGCATTAGCTGCGACATTAACACGATTCATGTATCTGTCATAACGTCTGTATTCGCCTAATACTACTTCTTGCTTAACAATTTCGTTATTTATATCTCGTTTTGTCTTAACTTCAACAATCCGTACTATCTCGTTTAGTCCTAATACAGAATTACGTATCTTAACTAAATCGCCAACTCTAGGATTAGCGTTTGGATAGTATTTTTTTAAGACGATAAAGTCTAAGCTAATAGAACGCTTAATTGATTCATCTATGCGTTTCTGTAATCTTGCTTTCATTAACTCCTCGTCTTTAATACGACCATCTTTGATAGGCTCTGCTTCGTATTTGCCGATGTCTTTCATGTCCGGATGTTCGAACTTCATAATCAGTCCAGCGCCAGTAATACCCTGTTCATCTGTATAATCGCCATAACCGACACAGTATGTTGCCATATCTCCTGTATCTTCTTCAACTTTGATATTATTTGCATTAATTTCATCATCTATGATGTAATCAACTTCTTTTTGGTTATAAGGAGTGAATACAAATGTGTATTTTTTAGTTTTCTTATTAAAATCAATGTAGAACTCTAAATCCCAATGCGACATCGCTTTTTTAATTAATTCTTCAACAGTTTCACCTTCTCCAGCATTTTCAAAGTCTGATGAAGGTAACTTACTTTCGGTCAACTTATACTCTAAATCAGTAGGACCAAAAGCTATATCTAAGAATTTCTTAGCGGTAAAACTTCCATTAATAGGTGCATAGATTCTGCGTCGTTTAATAGTGTCTATTGGCTTATAACGACAAGAAACCGTCACACGCTGTTTTGTTCCATGCGCTTGACGGTCAATTAAAAAAGCTAAATATTCTTTTTCGTCGTCTGGTCCTTCAACTCTTGAAACCCTCCAACGTTTATCTATTGCTCTTACTACTTCATAATTGTAAGCATCTTCCAGTAATTCAAACTGTAAAATTGCTTCTGAACTATTTTTATCCGTCCAATTGGTAGTGGTGTTGACAAACTTGCCACGACCACGCTTTGGACTTATTAATATTGGCAATTTGCAACACCTACTTATAATAAAATTTCATATCAAATTTAACCGATTTAACTTGTTGATTAAATTCAAACTCATTCCATCCATGACGGAATTTCGGCTGTGAACCAGATACTTCATAACTTAATGGCGTACCATTTTTGAATGTTTGCACACCATCATACTCAATCTTGTCACCTTTTTTCATTTTGATATTACGAATTGTCATAACATCAGAATGTGTCATAGTAAAAGAAAAGTTTTCTGTATCTTCTCCTAAGATGATTGTTACTTTCTTATACATATTGAATTGGTCGTTGTCTGCTGTACCATGATAATAAACGACGTTGTTCCATATATTTGTGAATGAGTAAATACGAGAACTGTCTTGTTCATCGAAGGGAATAAGCATATCATTCGACCATAATTCTTTATCTGGTCGTTTTTCTAAATCAAGAGACGTGCCAATACTTTCAGCAAATGGAATTTCAGTTGTTTCAAACACCAAGTCGAAACTAATTTTCTTACCATTTTCTTCTGGCACGATAACATCAGCATTTTTAACTTTATAACGTTTACCATTTACATAATAATTGTCGTTAAATTCTTCATGATCTAGTACAAGATTGTTATATTCGCTTATTTCCTGATAATCGTTTTCTAATGGCTCAATAAAACGATAATTTAAAGGGACTGTTCTTCTTAACTCTCTAATCCATACTTCTTCAGTAGAATTCGTTAAGTTGTAGAACTCGTCCCTTAATCTTGCATTATCATTTAGCTTTGTAGAATTTACATGACATTTAACATTTATTTTACGTTTACGATACTGACTACTTAAAAGAATACGACCACTCGTGTTTTCTTTTGTTTCGTAATTATCTTCAATTTCCATACTTTCGATAATTACATCATCGACGACAAAACCGAAGTCGCCCAATGTATATCGTTGTCCGTTTTGTTTTTTTATCTCTAAGTCCATTGAACGACCTCCTTAAAATGTGAATATTGCATCACGATTTGCGTTTTGTTCATTGACAATAGCAGCTAATGCTTCATTATCAACATCCATTTCAATGCGTACAACACGTTGCGATGGATTTGTTTTGATATTGTGTGTATGTTGCACCTGAGCGTTCATATTAGCGCTAACTTTCTTCATGTTGGCAGTTATATCCGGAATTGCTAAATTACTGTTAAATGCGTCTGTAATTGATTGAGCCATACTACCCATA
Source organism: Staphylococcus sp. HMSC057A08 (assembly GCF_001812925.1). Classification (NCBI taxonomy): domain Bacteria; kingdom Bacillati; phylum Bacillota; class Bacilli; order Caryophanales; family Staphylococcaceae; genus Staphylococcus; species Staphylococcus sp. HMSC057A08. The sequence goes on from NZ_KV810846.1 coordinate 14,032, forward strand.
CCACTTACAACGTGACGACCTTCTTTTTCAATTCCGATACCTAGACCTTGTGAAACGTACTGACCAATGCCTTTAAACACTCGTGATGGTGAATGAATTCCTAATGCGCTTTTAGCTGCGTTGACTGCGCTTTTGGCTACGTTTCTCGCTGCGTTGACTACCCATGACATTCCGTTCATGATACCTCGAACTAAACCACGCATTAAATCCATTCCGGCACTAGCAAATTGACCAACAAAGCCAACAATTGTGCTATAAGCACGTTGCATTCCAGATTGGACTTGTGAAACAGCATTAACAAAACCACTAATCACGCTAGAAACGAAATTAGACATGGCACTGACAATTCCTGATACCCATTGCGCTCCACCAGAAATAACTTTACTATACGCTTGTTGCATATGTTGCCATACAGATTGAACCACTCGCATAAATCCATTAGCTACTTGGCTAAAGAAATTAGAAACAGTTGATCCAATAGAACTAACCCATTGTGAGCCAATAGAAGTAATATGTGACCAAGCTTGACGCATCCAATTAGCAACACTTGAAGCAACTTGACCAAACCACTGTGTCACACTCGACCAGATTTGACTAAGAAATTGAGTAGTAGACGACCATATTTGTGACCAACTTGAAATGCTTGTACCAAGTATCGAATTTAAACTTGCGAATATAAACTCTGAAATTTGAGTGAAAATCGACTGTACCGCAGTCCAAATAGTATCAAGTACGTTTGTAAAAGTCGTTTGTAAAGTCTGTAATGCGCCAGAAAAGTCACCAGTAATTAACTGAATAAAAGCAGTAAATAAACCAACTATTAACTGAATTACAGATGATACGATTGCGCCAATTGCAGTGAAAATTACAGATACGGCAAGCCACAAGCCTTTAAATGCTTCTACTAGGAAATTAATCGCTTGAACGACTACTACGCCTAAAATTTGATTAACCATATCTCCAAATTGTTGAAAAATTGGCATTAAAGGTTGGATGGTTTGCATGATATTGTCATATAACTGCCTAAACCAATCAATTACCGATTGGATAGCTCCACCAATCGTGCTAGAAATTACATCCCACGCATTTGTGAGCGCTTCTCTTACACCTTCATTAGTGTTCCATAACCATACAAGTACGCCAATCAAAGCACCGACTATCGCAATTACAACGCCTACTGGACCAGATAACGCTGTAAGCACGCCACCTAAAAGATCAATAGCACCTGTCGCAATGCCAATTACTCCGCTTAGTCCGCCAATACTACTTACAAATGTCCCAATAAAGTCAATTGCGCCTAAAATTGGTGGGCCTAAAGTCATGAAAATACCAGCTAATGTTGCAATTAAACCTAGCATTATGCCGATTGCTGGGTGCGCCTCAGTTAGTTTTTCAATAAAATCTGTCATAGCAATAGCTATATCTAATACCGCGGCTGCAAAAGGAGCCATAGCAGTAGCTACATTAATGATAATGTTAATAATATTACCTAATAATTGGATAAGTTTAGGTCCGTTCTCTTGAACATATTCAATAAATTTCTTGAAACCATCACTCTCTGCAATCGTTGCGCTCCATTGTTCGAATTGTTTAGCCATATCTGCTAAACCTTGCAATACAAGATGAGTATTAGGCGCAAATGCTTTCATTAAGTTGAATATACCTCTAAATGTTGAACCGAATATCTGACCTATCAATGGCAAATTCTGTTTAGTATATTCAATAAATGACTTGATCGCATTTTGTCCCTCAACTGACTGCGCCCATTCATTAAATGCTTGTCCCATTTTCTTGAAGCCTTGTGATACCCATTCAGCTAATGGTGCAATTTGAGTTAACACACTAATTAAGCCGCTACCGAATGAGCCAGCAGCGTCTAGCATATTGTTAAATATTCTTACGCCAGTTGTTCCCATCATTTCAAAGAATTTCTGTGCTACTTGTGAGTTTTTAGCCCAATCAAGCATTTTAGCACTTGCTTGTTCCATTCCTTTAGATACGCCATTGATGAATGGTGTAAGTCCAGCTAACGCAACTTTAGCAGTATCAATAGCGTTTGCTAATGTATTAAAGATTTGTGCTTGGTTTTGCTTTATAAGTCCTGCCCAAGCGTCTTGTAAGCTATCTAATGATGCTTGATAACGTTCTGTTTCTCTAGTTGCTTCCAACGTACCGTCAGCTAACATTGTTAAAGCACTAATGCCCATTGCACCAAATGCCACTGCGCCAGCACCAGCTACTCCAAAGGCTCCAGCTAAACCTAACGCCCCGCCAGAAACAACACCTATTGCATTTAACACTGCCATAAGCGCTGGAACTAGACTAGCGATTGCTGGAACAAGTAATGAGATGTTAGATAATAAAGCACCTTTTATCATATTGCCTAAAACTGTACCGATTGTTCTAATCTTTGTTGCTAATTTATCCCATGTTTTAGTTGACTCGTCAATCGCGGCCCCTAATGATCTAAAAAAACCTAATGAGTTGCCTCCGTCAACATCAAGCCGAGTACGAACACGGTTAGGAATAGAACGTAGCATAGCTTTGAACATTTGAATTCTAGAAGTCGCACTTTTTATATCTACATCTAATGTTGCTTTAGCACGTTGCCTTGCAAAATCATTCAATTCACGTTTAGCACGTTTAATTGCTTCTCTTGCTCTAGTTGCATCAGCAGTTATCTCTGTATCGTAGTTTTTATTGGTAATTGAAGATAGATTAGTGCGCAATATATCAAGGCGTTTCATCGCTTTAGAAACATCAGCCGAAACATCAATATCAGCGTCTTTATTATCTACATTATCAATGTAACGTTCTAGCACTTCTATATTTGTTCTAGCACGTTTAATATCCGCTGAAAGTTCAGCATCTGCATGTAAATGGTCAAAACTGTTCACTATACCTTTAGCAGCATTGACTTGTTCTCTCAACTTACTAGAATCAATATCTAATTCTGCTTTACCTTCGACATTATCGAAACTTTCAACGCTTTCTTTCGCAGCTTTAACTGCTTTCATTACGCCAGATGAGTCGCCATCTAATTTAGTATCTTTGATTGATTCTTGTGTTTTCTTGAAGTTTTGAGCCACTTTCTTAGCTGATTGAATAGCACTCTTAAACTTACGGGTATTCGCCTCAATCTGTGCTTTAATACTATAATTCGCTTCTGCCACGTTATCACTCCTTTCTTAAAGAATTGTTATGATTTGCAATCATTTTAAGCAAATCAGATGGTGCATTAACTTCTTTTTTAGAGTCTGAGCCGAATTTGAGAGGCTCTCCTCTATTAAGACGTTTGACGTTTTCTTCATAATTCATGATGTCGTTAGCACTTCTAAACCTGTACTCAGTTTCTCCCTTTTTGCCACCACGTTTTTTCTGCTCCGCTTGAGCATCACGTATAGCAAAAGCGAGTTTGTACATTTCCATATCTTTATCGAGTTGTTCATATTCTAAGGCGTACATACGATAGTTAAACTCTCTAAGTGTCATTCGCTCTATAACATCTAAGTCATAGATTTTGAGTTTACTCATGCATAAAATAACAATACGATCAAACGTTAATAGTTCTCCCTCTACTTCTTGCTGCTCTTTTTGTATTTTTTCGGAACGAGGTTTTGGGTTAAAACACGCTTTCCCAGTTCCTCGATAACTTCATTACAGAATTCTTCAAGACCTGTATTTTCAATAACATTCTCAACAACTTCTTCTAAGTCTTTTTCTGTTTTAGGAGCGCCTTTTTCTTGTGCTGTTGCAGCTTTAATCACTTTTGCAACATCTACTACACTGTGGCTTTCTAATGCTGGTACTAACATTTCTGTACCTTTACCAAAGTTAACTTGTTCAGCTTCCATTCCCATTTCTTTATCAATGATGTTTAAAAACTTTAATCCAAATGATAATTCGATTGTTTTACCGTTAAATTTGATTTCCATAATTTAAATACCTCACTTATTTTTTATTTGCGCAAATAAAAAAGAGGGGATATTGCCCCTCATGTTTATACAGTTTCAACTTCTGTTGGTTGTGGAATACTTTCAGCCAAACCGTCGTCTGCTGGATCAGATGCAACAGTATCGTGGAAGCCATAAGCAGCTTTGTTTTCTTCGATTGCTTGCGGTAATGTAGCAAATCCACGTTGTTTTTTAAGATAAACGCCAAATTCTGTTTCAAATTCAGCAATACCGTCTGCTTCATTAGTACGAGTGATACTATTCCAGTAACCTTGTCTATATTCAGCTTTGTACTTACCTTCGCTATTTTGAACACGCTTATTGATTACCCATAATTCATATGGTGTATCATCTTCCGTAGCGTCTTCGATTTCATCGCATAAAGTGTCTTTTTGATCCATGTAGCAATTAATTGTCACAGTAGACTCTAATGTACCACCAGAGTTAACTGAACCATCAAATGTAGCTTCTGTATCTCTATCTTTTTCCGTTTCACGTTCTAATTCAGTGACTAACATTACTTTGTTAGCATCTTTTCTATCGCCTAATTTACGAATTAAAACTAATTCATCAGTACCTTGTTTTGTTGGCATAGGTTGAATACCTCCTAAATTTTTGTATTAAAAAACGCAAGCCAACTTAATGACTTGCGTACTCTACACTTATAGTTGTATGTGACAATGTTTGATTAGTTTCTTGTTCCGTACTCTCATTCACACTAATTCGTGGGAGTGTCAATGTATATCCGTCTAGTTGTATCTCATCTAGTAGGATAGATTGCACTTGAATGTATAACTCATCATTTTTACCTTTATCATCTTCTGTACACCAAATATGGATAATTGCAGTAGGACTACCACTGTAAGTGTCAAAAGTTAAACGGTGTATATCATCTCTAATAGATTGAATGGCGATGAAAGGATAAGGTAATTCTTGATTGAGTTCGCTTGTGCGAATGATAGGTACGCCAAGTTCTTCAAACCTTGTATAAAGATAATTGAACAATTGTAAATTCACTGATTGTTTCATCGCATACCTCCTAACCGTTAATTAATCTTTCGAGGTCTGCTCTGACTTTCTTCGTGAACTCTTGGTAGACTGGAAACATAAACGTTTCTGGTTCCATGTAACGTGTACCGTATTCAAGGAATCCACTATAACCTGCTTTAGAAGTGATACCGTACTTAAGATGTCCTTCTTTAGCATCTTCAACCATTCTAGCTAAGTTACCAGTCCAATAACCTTTGTTCATTACTTCTTTAGCACTTTTAACTGTATCTGCACTAAATTCAATCGCATTGTTTTGCAACACTTCATCTACATCATCATCAATATCATCGTACATTCTGTCAAAATCTCTGATTAAATCGTCGAAATCTCCACCGAAACGCATTACTTAACCTCCTCAACGTAGAACACTGTATCGTGTTCATAGTCAATTCGTTTTGTAATCTGATACTTAACATCATTGATATAAGCATGTGTCACAGTAGGCTCAAAACGACCATTTAAACGTATGACATTGATATCTTTGTTGATGTCTCCGTATTGCACCACTGTTTTTTGTGGACTTAATGGACTGATATTACATGGTATTGCATCGTAGCGCTTTTCGTATGTTTCAGTTTTGCTTGTTTTAGGGTTGTACTGTCCTTTCATTTCTTTAGCAAAAACAACTCTCTTGTTATATCTCAATAGAAAATACCTGTCCCACGTTTGCCTGTTGTTCGTGGCATATATTGATCTATTACATCCATATATTCGTCAAAGTCGTTTGCTTGAAACGTATTAGAACGCCCATCTACGCTTTCCTGCGTCATACCTTCTGCGCCTACACGATTAAAGCGCTTGACTGCTACTTCTTCGACGATGTATTCCAATCTATCTGGAACTTCTTCGATACCGATAGGAAGTAAGCTAATCAAACGCTTTTCAGTGTTATCTATAATGCGAATAAGCAGTTTATCTTGTAAGTCATCTTTAATTGAGAGTAATAGCTTAACATTCTCTAATGTAGCCATACTATCCCTCCAATGTGTCTAAGATGTCTGCTTTTGTATCACTTTCAGATACTTCAATACCATGTTTATGTGCAATTTCAATTAATTCTGCTTTTGTGTTCTTACTATCAATAACCAATTTAATATATTGCTTATTGTATCTGTTATCAGCATGTAGTAATTGAGTAATACGTTCGTCTGTAATGTCAGTAGGATAAATATCGCCAACTTCATATGGCTTGTTATCTTCTGCGTCTACAAATGGTCGTACTACTTCGTATGAATAAGCCATGTGTCAGACCTCCTTAGATTAATTAGACAGTTTCTGGTGTAACTGTTTCAGGATTAGTAGGAATACCTTCAAATTTTGCAAACGCATTATCATCTGCAATGTGAACAGCTACATGCATTGTTGCACGTAATGCTAACATATCACGTTCGAATAAGTTAATAGGCTCACCGTTACCGTCTTTAATAGTTGATAATTGAGAACTATCATCGATTTTGTATTCAATACGTTGTGGAATACCATAGAATAATTGATTAAAATCACCTGTATAAATGACATTTTCTTTATAATCTGGTGATTTTAAGTTCACAACAGGTAAACCATCTAAAGTATCAATAGCATTTCTACCTTTTCCTTTTTCGAACAATCTTTCATTAGAAACTGAATCAACAATGCTAGATAACGCTCTTCTATTTGTTCGTTTAGAAATAAATGCGTTTGGATCGTAATCATTGTTTTCGACTAATGCCTCTAAATCTAATAAATTATCTTCATTGTATTCACCGTTAATCACATTACCAGCAGTTTGAACTGATTGTTCAATAGATTTGTTGAATGGATTATCTCCAACATTTAAAATTCCAGCTTCGTCAAACTTACGAGCAAATGCTTCTGCAATCATAGGTTTCATGGCTTCAAAGAAATCTGAGTAAGTGTAATTCAAGAATTCTTTTGTAACTGGTAAAATAACACCTAATTTATATGCTCTCATTTTAGCTTCAAGCCAAGTAGCCTTAGATGTTTCGATTTTATGACCTTCACCAACCCAGTAAGCGCCCGGTTTATCTGCCCAAAAAACAAAATCTTTTTCTGTTCCGTCCATTTCTTGATATTTACCTAATTGCATGATTTTAGAAGTTTCCATAACTTCACGTAAAACTGGTTTAGTAAAGTTGTTTAATAATTCCCCTTCTTTGTGTTCATGCATCATTACGTTATCTGGATTAAAAGTTGCTGGTGTTACATCGTTGTTAGCAAAATGTTGTAAATTTAACTTTAACTTGTTAGTTTCATTCATCATTTAATTCCTCCGTTTATTGAATAATTCTTACTTCGTCGGCAATACTGCCTAAACCTTTTTCTTTTCTACTTTGATTTCGTGAAAAACTACTACTTTGATCATTCGGCGTAGCTTGACGTGTAGCTTCTTTGACTTTTTCTCCAACAGCACTATCAAAGTCTTTTTTGATTTGTCGAATAACATCTTTAATTTCTTCGTTATCTTCAATCTTGATAAGTGCATCAGCAAATGATGTAGGAAGTTCTTGCTCTTTCAAGTCATCAACTACATCAGATTTCAATTCTTTAAGTGCTTGAGCTTTCTCACGTTCAGCAATTGCTTTCTCACGTTCTGACAGCGCCTTTTCCTCTTTTTCTTTTTGAGTTAAATTAGCGTAGCTTTCACCTTCGGAACGTGCATTTTCAACAGCTTCTTTTAACCGTTGTTCGAATTTTTTCTCTTGATTTGCTAATGCTTTATTTACAGCTTTGTGTTTTTGACTATCTAACTCACTTTGAGTTAATTCAAAAACTTTTTTATCATCATCACCTTGTTTATCTCCACTTTGTTTATCTTTTCCTTCAGGATCATTTGGATTATCTTCAGCGAAATGCTGTAAATTTAGCTTTAATCGTTTAATTTCATTCATTTATATCGTCCTTTCAAACAGTCTTAACACGAATGGTTTTACGCATAAAAAAAGCACCCATTATAGTGCGGTTAAGCCCAATAAAGTGTGCTGATGTTTATGTTTATTACATTGTATTAATCCAGTTGATTACGTTATTAGCAGTTTAATGACTTACTTAGGTCATAGTTTAAATAAAGTTCTTTGGTTCAAATGATTTCTTCTTATCTTGCTTAGGTTTCGCTTGTGCTTGGTTACTAGGATTTGTATCGTTCAGACGCTTTAATTCAGTGTGTACACCTTCCAATGCGCTTGCGATACGTTTGAGTGTTTCTAACACATCATCACTCCTAGAGCGTAAATAGATGACTCTCTTTAGCATTTTCTCTATTAACAATTTCAGCTAAAGTTTTAGAGTCTATCTCATTTTTTATTTCTATTGTTTTATTTGATTTTTCTAATTCTTCACGAATCCATCTCAATTCATCAGCGATTTCTTTCAAATATTTCTCTTGCTCAGTCATATTATCACTCCGTAAATTTACTTAGATTATATTTACCTTTACGTGCTGCAAAGAATTCATCACGCCAGTTACCAATATATGGCACAACTGCACTACGACAAAACGGGTGCATAGGTGGAGCGTTTACTCCCGGAACCATGTCTTTTACTTTGAATGTTTCATTATTCAAACCTCTACATGTTTTCGTAGTCTTACTATCTATTTTTGCTACAAATTGATATTCTGCTTCTGCACCGTGTTCTTCTAACATATGACGTTTAGACGCTAACGTTTGAACTCTTGCAGTTTCTGTAAGTAATAGGCGTTTCATATTGTAAGTTGTTGCTCCTGTATCTTTGCGTAAGTCTTTCACAAACTCATAAGGATGTCTTCCACGTAGTAATACATGACGTGTGGTCTTTTGTACATGTCGTCTTACCACGTCCATATCTGACCAAAGTCTTGTACTCCATTTATGCCCTTCAAACGGTGTGAATATGATTGTTTTAACGTCATTAATAGATACTTGGAGTGTTTCTCCTAAGATGCCTGCTTGTTGCTCTAATGCACGATAATAAGCGCTCTCCATGTAGTTATACATAGATTGTTCTATCTGTGCATAAGCATAAGTAACAATTAGTCCTAGTTGCGCTTGAAGTAACTTCTCACGACTAACATACATCTTAGTATTGTAGGCTCTTAGTTCTGCATTAGCTTTATCACTAAAATCTTTATTCTCAACATACTGTTTTGCTTTCTGTTGGAACATTTGAACATCTACTGCATCAATCTTTTTCTTAGCTTCAGATAATGTAATGCCTTCTCTCGTTGCATATCTTGCATAGAAACGATTGATCTCATCTTCAATATCTTCATTCATCTCATCAACAATACGTTGTATCTCTTGAACAATCTCATAATCTGATTTACTTTCTTCATCAATAATTTCCTTTGCTCTATCTTCCCAGTAGGACATAGACTATCACTCCTTAATGTCAGCTTGATTGTCTATACCCTGTCTGTACATACGTTCATCTGATTTTTGAAGTTGTTCATCTTCTTCAGTCTCGATACGTTCCATTTCTTGTTGAGGGTTATCTATAAATGATACAAGCGACATTAGAGTTTGTTGACTGAGTTGACCACCAGCTTGTAAGTACATATCCATTTCATCTTTAATCGACTTAGGAATATTACGAGTAAATGTGAATGTTAAATCTTGAATAGCATCTTTATCTAACTCACGATTGATACTCATAATTTGACCGATTAACTTGTAACGTCTACGCAACCCTTTTCGGAATAAACCTTCTTTAATTGCAGTACGTTGTTCTAAACCAAACAGCTTATATTTCATTGCTTCACCTGATTGATTGCCACCGAAGTTTTCATCAGTCATATCTGGTGTATTAGTGAACATATGAATGTTACGACTAATTCTATCTTTATAAGACTCAACGCCATTTACATCGTATTCTTTATAGATATACTTAGCATCTACATTGCCCTCAGTCGTTTTCTCGTCCATTGTTGTGTATTCTGGTGGAACTAAGTGGAATACATTTGCATCTTTTTGCAATTGAGCTGTATTGCTATCTAATTCCATGTTTCCGATTACAAGTAACATTGCATCGTTTAAATCATTCATGTAGTTAGCTGTATCTGATTGTGCATTGTCATATAAATCAATAAGTGGGATAACTTTCTCAAAGTCTCCACGACGCTTTTCATTATTACTAAACTCTGTGATTGTTACCTTACCAAACGAATGTGGCTCTGGTGGTCTGCGTTCTTGTAGTGATAAATTAGTAGACTTATTCGCATAGAAGAAATTGGTTGCGTTAGGTGTAATGATGTCTACATTGTAAATATCTGTGTCATCATATTCTCTTGTTGACGTTTGCCAGTATCTCACTGCGATTAAACTATTCTGTTCAATCGTATTATCGTAAATCACAAATGTATGACGTGGATCAGATTTATACAATCTCACTTCATCATCTTGATTACGGATAATATATTCATAAGCACGACCGAAGATAGATAAATCTAGTCCGATTGAACGGTTGTGTGTGTCGATGTCATTTAGGTTATGTAGTCCGTTAATCTTCTCTTGTGTATCTTCATCTTCTGTTTGTACTTGTATCGCATGACCAAAACAATAACCATTGATAAAGTCTGCAATGTATGATGCAAAGTCATGTGCTGCACGATTATCTGCTAAGTGTCTTTCTCTACGTCTACGATTACGCATAATGTTGTAGTTAAGTCCTTGATAGTAATCATCAAGCATTTGTAATCTAGGTACTTGCGCCTCTAAATGATGACTAATACATTCACTAATGAAATCATAATCACCTAGTATCTCGCTTAATGTACCGTCGTAACGATATGTTTCTACTGCGTCACGTCTGTATATCTTATCTCGATGTTGTCGGTACTCTGCATCTCTTTCAAATTCATTTACTTTTAACAAGCGTTATCCCTCCTTATAAGCCCATTGATTTGATTGTGCTAATATTCTTCCTAACATTTGTTTTTGTCTGTTTATGTGGTAAATGGAAACGTTCTAGACTATATCTAAGTGCATCTAGTAAATGGTTATTAGCGTCAATTGGTTTATTGAGCCAATTCCCTTCTTTATCTTGTTCAAATGTGTAAGTATTCAGTTCTTCAATCGTATTTACACAAGTTGGATGCACATATATCTTAAAACCTTGTATGAACTGAACACCTTGCATTATTGAGCCTTGTCCTTTGATTGACGGTTTAATGTTAGGAATACCTTTACGCTTAATCTCTGCAATTAAACGTTTCTCAGCACTATCTGCAACTATAAGTGCATCTTTATATCCTTTATCTACATACATTTGATATATTTCATCAGTGAGCATACCTTTTTCATAATGTTCGTCGTATATCCATAATTCTTTATTCTTCATGTCTACAACGGTACTAATCAATGTAGTTGGATCGTGAGTAAATCCGAAATCACTACCATGTGCTTTTTCTTGTGTTCGTTTGAATACTTTCAACCAATCAAACTCTTTCACTTCGAAATTATCAAACACAAGTCCTTCAGCTACGCCCCATTCTCCATCACAAACAATTCTTGCACGTCTAGGGTTTGTACGATACAAGTCCTCATAACGTGCAATATCGACATCATCAAGCCATTCATTTACTCGGAATGTTGTCGTGTATGAAAATGTATTGTTTAGCTTAGTATCTTCATCAAAGAATGTAGGTTTAAGCCAATGACGTTCACTCCATGGGTTGAATGTAACTGTAACCTGTTTAAAGAAATCAGGACTATTAACGCTACCACGAATGGATTCAACAAGCGTTGCAAATTTATCGTAGGTTTCAACTTGATACGCTTCTTCTATCCAACACCAACACAATATTCCTTTATCAACTGTAATTGATGTAATTTTTAATGGATCATCAAGTCCTCTGAATAATATTTTTTGACCAGTCGGTTTGTAAGTAATCTCTGGTAAACTATCGTTAAACTTAAATAAGTGAGCCACACCTAATTGGTTTGTAGCCCACTTCAAATCTGTATATGTTGATTGTTTATTTGTATTACTGAAGCGTCTGACTACAAGTAAATTAGCCCACTCATACTCCATTAATCTGTATATAAAGTTTAATGCAGTTGTCTTACTCTTTTTACTACCCCTAGAGCCTTTCACAACTCTGTAAAAGTTTTTATTGTTAAAGAATCGGTTATATCCTCCGCCAACAATTTTATCTAACTGTATTTCCATAATTAGTCCTCTAATGGAATATTATTAATAATTGTAGGGGTAGTTACTTCTAATTCTTGTTTGTCTATCGGAGTATAACCTGAACGATCTAATATATCTTTTGACGCTTGAAATCTAACTAATTCACTTTTAGCATCTAACAGATTAATCATTGTCTGTAATGCTTTAGGTACTTGATTAGATAAATATTCTACTTGATAACCTTTAAAGCCTTCTCTAAATTTATCGTTGTTCTTCCAGCGTGAGATAGTAGAACGGTTAACGTCAATTTCAGAAGCGATTTCACCTTCATTTAAGTTTGTTTCATTCTTGAGGCGTATGTACTCTTGTTGTTTTTTTGTCAATTCCAAATACGCCCCAAATGTTGCATTATTTTGCATTTTTGTCATCTCATATATCACCAACTCTCACGTTATTCACTTTATTTATTTTTTTATACAACAAAAAACCTACCTGAGTGTTCTCTCAGATAGGTCACATCATTTACCTTTTAGGGATAAGTAAATGAAAAACTAACATTTTAGAAAGGAGTATGTTTTTGAATTGTTCAGCAAAGAATTAAATCATTACATGTAAGTCACCTGATAGAACTTACACTATCATGATATCGCCTTTTAAAGCGAACTTATATGCCCCTCAAGTCCATTTACACGTAACCGATTAATTCTGCTAGCTTATTAATCATTGCGTTGCGTCGTCTTAATATACTTGATTTACTCGTGCCGAAGTATTCTGCTAAATCTTCCCACTCATAACAACCAATAGGACATTCCCAGTATCGTTTGTTAATCATATCAAGTGTATCTTCGTCTGCTTCTTCTACCAACTTATCAACGCCGTTCACAATATTACTTAACATTACATATCGTTTGTTACTCAACTTCTTAATTGTCTGACGTTCAATCGGGTTACTAGGTAGATTGCTTTTCCCAGCACCTACATTCTCTGGTTCATGATTTTCTAGTAACTCATACTCACAAACCTTTAATTCCTTACGATAACGTTCTACATGTTGGATATATTCTTCTAGCTTTCTAATATCATGACGTTCAATCGTTATCACTTACGTTCCCCCTTACTCTTTATACATATCCATACTAGGTACACAATCGGTATTAATACTATCCACCAAGTCATTACCTAACACCTTCTACTATATCTTTAATTGCCACATAATCTGGTGCAAAAACCCCTGTAATGTAAGACGATAATGTCATCAAACCAATTACAATCGAAAGTATGAATAATACTCCAACAAAAATCATCGCAATTGATATATCTCCTTCAGAATTTATTACATCTTCAGTGAGTTTGATTTTCTTATAACTAATAACTATTACAGAGATAGGCACGATTATAAATAACAAACCTATTATCGACATAATTAAACTTTCTACAAATACACCATGTACATATACGTCAAAACCTTCTTTTGCTACTCCTCCGATTTTCTCTCCTACTTTATCTAAGTATTCCAGTATTTGTTTATCCATTACTCACTCACTCCATTCAAATCTGACTGATCACCATTTAAAGTATAATCATTCGGTGCAGTATCAATATCATCTTCACTTTCTAATTTAATGATGAGTAGAGAAGTGAGATACTTCCCTAACTCATACATAGCGATTAAGAATAAATCTTTAAGTATGCGTTTAATCATTCCGTTCACTCACTTTTTTCTTAGCTTCTTCCTTATCCTCTGCCTCTACCAACGTCATACGTTCATTCTCTCTAGGTTGTTCTACATTTACATGCACATAACCTGTGCTATCTGTGAATTCTCTGATTAGGAATTGTGGCATGGTATCACTCCTTGATTTTTAACTACTATAATTGCTCTGTGTGAACCGTAATCTATATGAAGATCATTATCTACTTCCCAAAATCTTAAATAAGGAGTTATAGGTAGTTCTTTTAACTTAGGTAGCTGTTCAGTCATTTCTAACCAACTAGAACCTTTTACAACTTCACCTAATTTGATACCTCTTTTGTGATGGTTCTTTTTCAAATACACTTTAGAATATTGTGTCACTTCCCCAGCACCTCTTTTACATTAGTTTCGTATGTTCCAATATTACGTTTTACAAATTCAGCATGCGCCTCTCCGATTTTATCTTTCATCACTTGTCTGAATATATTTTTAAATTCTTTCTGTGTTTTATGAGGTATTTCCAATATCTCTGAACTATCTTTATCAAGTGGTAATAAACAATCAAACTTCATTTTGTTCAGTTGCTTAAATCGTTCTTCCATATACGTAAAGTGCATAGCCAACTTTGCATCAGACAATTCTTTTAATTGTTGTTTAGGCATGTTGAAACTTCCGATAAAATTACTCACTCTATCTACTCCTCGTTACTCCGTTTTACTTCTCGTTACTCTTTGCGGAGTATTCTTTTAATCTCTGCTACTATGTCCTTACTCTTTAAGGTCTGCTTCTTTGATGAACGTTCCATTAATAGTCTTTCCTTTTCTATCTTTAATCTCGTCATATGCATACTGTAAACACTCCTGTAACGTCATATCATGTTGTTGTGCCAAGATAATTAATGTAACGACTGTATCGCCTATACCGTCTTTTAATGCGTCCATTTGCCCACGAGATAATGCTGATGCAACTTCCCCAGCTTCTTCATAGAATTTAAGTGCTTGTCTATCTGGATTACCATTGTGTAAATCTTTATCCATACTCCATTGTTGTACTTGTTCTACTAATTGATCTAATGTGTTCATTTATTGTTCCTCCTCAGTTTCATCGATAATATCTGCTATCTTCTCTATTGCGTACAAAACGCCTCCATCATATAAATCAGTAATAGCTAAGCCTTCGTATTCTTCAAACTCTGCATCGATAAATTTCTTAATTTTATCTAATGCCTTACTTTTGGTTTCTAATTCCATATAGTCCTCATATAATTCTTCGTAACTTTTTATCCAATCTTTGCAAGTATTGTAGTAAACGTCCGAATTTACTTTTAAATCTGTATTTTCATTTCTCAATTCTGCGATGATTTCATTAAGTTTATTCTCTTTATTTTTCAACGTTTCTATATCTTTTAACAGTTCATCATAACTTTTCTGTGATAACTTAACTTCTGCCATTCCTACCCCTCATTCCATTTCGA
>NZ_KV810846.1:29405-30461 GCF_001812925.1 Staphylococcus sp. HMSC057A08
TCCATTTCGAATTCTCTTTCAATAGTCCTGCGTCCCTTAGATCATCATTCAAACTACGTTGCCCGTCCTCGTACCACACATTAGCGAGATACCTACCGAACACATCACTCTTGTACGTCTGCACGTAGATATCTTTATGTTCTACACATTCTCTAGTGAACGCTGTTGCCTCTTTAAACTTATCCTGTCCTCTTTCTGGCGTATCGACACCTAGCAAACGTACACGACGTTTAGCGTAGGTATCAAAGCCATAATCGAGTAAAATATCCAAAGTATCCCCGTCCACAACATTGGTGCATGTTGCTTTGTAGGTGTAGAGATTGTTGATGTCTATCGTAAACACTCCCTGTTCCTTTTTATGTCACACTCACTAACTTTCATCGTCACTCTACTTCCTGCTACCTTAACCACAAAGCCTTTGACACCTAACTCACGTAACTCCTGTTGTATTTGTGTAGGTGTCTTGCCTTGTGTAGCATAGCGATAGCGTTGGTTAATTGTGTTGCTAAGTATCATGAGATTAACTCCTCACATATCTCATCAAACGTTTGAATACCTCTACCGTCAGTAATATCCATAATTACGCCATAGACATACTGATTGATGCTGAACTCTGCTCGGTCCTGTTCATCTGAAACATGTCCTGTTCCTTGTCTGATGTCAGTACATTGAACGTAAATCTTAATATCCTTCTCACTATCTTTTTTGAGGCGCTGTGCGTACCCCATTTCGCAAATTGTCCCTTGTGCATGAGGTAAGTAGTCAAATATCATTACATCGCTTATTTCCATGCCTAGTGTGTCGTTAAACACAATACGTTCTGCTAGTTTATCTTGCTTAGCATTCGCTTTATCATTTATATCCTTATCGTCATGTGGTGCGTAGACTTTAAAACCTAATCGCTGTAACTCTTGCTTTTCCCACTCACGACGCATCTGTTGTCCTATGCTTAGCATGTCGCCACCTAAATAGATCATTGTTGGTCCTCCCACTTTTCAAATGCACGATTTAAATACCAACGCGCTTTATCTAAATCTTCTTTACCATTCTTATGAT
>NZ_KV810846.1:30561-55620 GCF_001812925.1 Staphylococcus sp. HMSC057A08
TACCATTCTTATGATTAGCACGACTGATATATTTGATTGCGTTGCCAATCGCAAATGCTAATTCTGGCTTGTAGTTCTTAGTTACTTGTTCAATGTAATCAATGACTTCAATATTTCCATAAGTGTAATGTTTTGGTTTGTTTACCATGTCTTGTTCTTCCTGCATATCCACCTTACGTGTAAAAGGCTCATCTACTTTCATAAACTCCCAACTATCATCTATCTCAATTTTTCTACCATCTTCTAGTTCGACTATTGCCCAAAAATAGATGCCATTCTTTTTATTAGTTCCGCCAGTTTCATCGACTATTGCTAAAGAATAAACTTTACAACAGCACATCATTATTACATCGTTTCTCTTTAAATCACTAATTCTCATCAATTATCCCCTACTCTCGCTATTTCGTAACGATTACTAATATTAAAATTATGTTTTCCTACTTCTACAACTGCATAAGGTTTACCACCGTTAAAATGTAATTCTCTGACTATCCCTGTTGTTGAAAAGCTTTCTGGTCGTCTAAACCAAATGTTATCTCCGACTTCTAATTGTTCGATTTTAACGTTTTCTACCATTCGCTTATCCCCTTACCTTTGGAAATATGTCATTCTCTTCTAAGTATCTAAACCACTTGCTACTCACTCTATGCTTTTTAACTAATTCCTCTGAACGTCTTGCTCTTGTGATACGTTGCTCACGTCGTTTACGTTTCAACGCTCTTTCGTGTGCTGCTCTGATATACATAAGCTGACGATATTCTCTTTCTGATAATCTTCCGTACTGCTCTTTATTGCTTAATCGTTCTTCGACTTTCTCTGTACTAATCACTTGCTACTCCTCCAAATGTGTTTATTCAGCTACTTTTAATTTGATTTTCTGTTGCTTAAACATGATTTCTTTAGATCCTGATTTGAGAAGTTTGTAAATTTCATCTTTGCTAAGTTCAACTTCTGGAACAGATTTGAAATTATTAACGTAGTCAATTTCGACAATTTCAAATATGTCATCAAAATCAACTTTTAAATAATCAATCAACAACTCTCTCATGTAACCAGAAACGTATCTTTTTCTATTCGCTAAGTTTGAAATAACTGTTCTATCAACGTGAATATTTTCGGCAATAGCTGTATAACTTAAATTGCGTTTTTCCAAAAGAAGTTTGAACGCTTTAGATTTAATTAAAGTTTTTATCTTCTTCATACGATCACTTCCAATGCTCATAACGAAAATCTACATCTTTGATGTCGATATCGTCGAAAATTTCTTCTGGACTTTTCTTAGCTCGCTCGATTGTGTATTCCATTTCTTCATCAGTTTCTTTAGTTGCTGGTAACTCAATCGTGCCTCTGATTAACACTTCAGCTTTGACTGTTGCCATTACTCATCACCTTCCACAATTTCGATTGCTTCTTCCACACTTCTTGCTACGCCATATAAAATGTTTTGCGATTCTGCAAAATCTTTAAATTTCTTTTGTTCAGGTCTTAATCGTCCACTTTCAGTCTTTACTTCGATTGCTATAAACTTTCCATCTGACTTACGATAACCAAATGTATCAGGAAAGCCTTTAGGAAGTAATTTGATTATTCTGTTATCTTTCGTCTGTACTTTTCCAGCATTTGCTCTCCAAAGTCTATGACCACGTTGATTGATTGCTAAGATTATTTCGTTTTGTATTTTTTGTTCCGACACTTGATCACTCCAAATAGTGCATACCAAAGTGAATACCTAAAATAGCCTCTAACGCTTACGGCTGTAAGGTTTTGAATAAAAAGTGAATACCTCGCCTAAATAAATCTCTCTATAGAAATATATACATATATATTCTTTTATATTTTTGTATAGGACTTTTATAATCATAGGTATTCACTTTTATAAAACAGGTAATATAAACGTTGATATAATAGGCTTTTAAAGACTAAAAGTGTAAAATTGGGTATTCACTTTGGTGTTCACTTTTTTTAATTTAATCCACGTAAACCTGGATATTTCTCTACAAGTTCAACACCTAAATAATTAACGCCATTATTCATTTTTTTACTTCGGAATTTCTCTTTTAGTTTCTTACCGAATTTATTTTTATCCATTTTGTACTCGTTGTTTTCATCTGCCCACTTCTTATATTCTTCATAAAGTGCTTTTCCTGTTTCTCTAACATCTTCTGCTCTCTTGCACTTTTCTTGAATGAACTGTTCAACAACATCCATTTCAGTACGATAAGTTTGACCAGCATCTTTTAACTTCTCTGGTAACTCAAGTCCTTCTCTCATCCACATATACGCACCTTCTGCCATCCAATTTAATATTGCAGGCGCTTCTCTTAGTAATTTGTACTTGAGATCTTTATCAACTTTTTCTTCAGGTATTTGCACATCAAATGGAATTAATACTAATCTTCTCCAAATACCATCGTCTGTTCCTCTGATGATTGGTTTATGGTTTGTTGAAACCCAAATTTTAAACTTAGGTGTATATTCAAATTCTTCGGCATATAAGAAACGCGCAGTGACTTTATCTCCTCCAGTAATTTGTTTGATTAAACCTTCATCAAATCTAAAACCTTCGTTAGGTTCAGAACTTGTGACAAATCTTGCTTTACTTAAACGAGCAATATCTGTGTTTACGTTGTCGTTTTTCTTTACCATTAGTGATTTAGCTTGCATATTATTTGAATAATCGCCTAGTATTTCTGCAATCGTTTCAACAAAAATACTTTTACCATTTCGGCCTTTACCAAATAGAATGAACATGACTTGTTCTCTTGTACTTCCAGTTAATGAGTAACCTAATGCTTTTTGAATGTATCGAATTACTGCTTTATCTCCTGCAAAAATATCGTTTAAAAAGTCTAGCCATACAGCAGGTTGCATTTTTTCGCTATAGTCTGTATTAGCAATTTGAGAAAACATTCGATTAATATCGTGCTTATAAAGTTCTCTACTTGTTAAATCAATATAGCCATTTGCAACGTTTAAAAGCATATCATCTTTATCAAATTCATCAGGTGTAACTGTTTTTCTGTGCATTAATTCGTTCATGATGTTTTTCTTGGACTGTGTACCTCTAGTTTTTTTATAGTATTTTTGAAAAGCTTCTCTAGCTTCTTCTTCTGTTACATCTTCACTATGAAGTACTTTTTCGTTTTTGATACTTTCGATCATTTCATCGATGAGTTTCCTAATAGCGCCCCTGTCATCAACTTTCCATTTCTGACCGTCATAGATATAGAATTTATTAGTTATATAACTGTGTTTATATAAATGGCCGTATCTATCTATAAAACGATCAGCATTTCCAGTGTCATCATAGCTGCGAATCGGATATTCTTTATCTTTCTTTTCAGCGTCAAATATGTGACTAAGCGCATATCTTAATGGGTTTTCTTCTTTTTCTTGTTTAGGGGTATAGATATTATTAACTTCATTAATTGCTTTAAATAATGTTTGTTCACCATAAGTTGAATTTTTACGTTTCTCATCCCATTTATCTCGATATAGATTCGACTGTCTGAAAATACTATCCATTTGTGAATAATCTTTTGCACACCAGAAAGCTAAAATATTAGCGAGCGCCATATCTGCTTCAGAATGAGAAGTATAATAAGGTTCATAATTCCCTTTCATTAAATCATCGAATAACTTTGCTTGTTTTGAGTTGTAAATTTCATTAATAACATCAATTTCTGAAAGGTTATGAATATTTTCTTGATAGTTATTTGTAGTTGGATATTTAATAGTGTTATCTGGTAGGTATTTGTTATAAATAGTTTTAAATACTTGTTCTGATACTTCGGTAACGTCTTTGTATTTACCGATATTTTTTCCAGTCATTGTAAAGAAACGACCACTATCGTACATTTCAATATTGCCTTTACGTCTACGACTTCCTGGAATCTTTCCTTTTACAATAATGTGCAAACCGTTACCACTAGGACTAACTTCTGTATAACTTTTAAATGCCTCGTTAAATTCGCTTACAATATTGTCTAACTTATCACCTTGTTTAAATCTATGAAGATCATCGTCAATATCATCAATATCAATGCCGAGATAGGGAGGTTCAAAGAAGAACCCTATCCCATCGACACCTTCGGCATTAACTGCTGTGTCATAACTGGACCATGTACTTTTATCGTTTGATTTAGCGAACTCACCTGTCGCTGCATTAAAAGGTATTTTAGTACGCTTACCGTTTCTATTCTCGAACTTCCATACACACCAGTTATTGAGTTGTTTTAATTCATCTGGAATATTAGAAAGGTAAGTCGTCATCATTGATTTCTGCACCACCTGAGAACTCATTGTTGCTTGGTTTATCATCATCTGACTTCCACTCATGATTCACTTGTGGAAATTTAGTGTTTTTAAAATTCCATGGTGCTACTCGATTAGTGATTTGTTTTTCACCTTTATATTCATTTTCTTCTTGCTTAACATAAACTCTCACTGGTTTACCTCTGAACATATCTAGTAACTGTTCAAAACTTTCAATAGGTGTACCTTCTGGAACACCGATACCATTTAAGTAGTGCATGAAGTTATCCATTTTATATTTATATTGACCATCGATTGTGCGTTTCCATTCATCAACAAAAATCACTCTATTTGCATATTTAGCTTGTAATTCTGATGTTTTCTTTAAATCGTTTCTTACAACAAGTTGTAATTGTGTTTCTTCTTTTCCGTTTTTAGTTGCACGTTCTGTTGCACTTTTGATAACCACTTCGTATTCGCCTTCAGGTAGTGGACTGAAATCATTGCTTTCTAAATTTGAGTAATCTGTAGTAAATAATGCCATAGTATAAAACTCCTTTTTAATTGTTATATTTTTGTTTAATTGGTTTTAAGTCTGCGTATAAGACTGGGAATGGTGCTTGTTTGTAATATGGATGATTAAATTTAATCCATGATTCTTTATAGTTATTTGCTTTTGTATAGAGGTAGTAGTCCTCTAACGTTTCTAAATCTTTCTTATCCTTTAAGTCTTTGCTGTATCGTTTAATTGTGTAATCAACTTTGAAAGGTTTGATGTCTGTAAGTTCTGCATGTTTATGTTCTAATTCTTTCTTTTCTTCTGTTTCATTTTTATGTCCGCAATTAGGACATTCATCTAATTCAGAAGCATAGACAGTAAAACATTCAGGACACTCGGTTAATTTCGGTGCGTCATTTTCTTTTTTACTGCGCTTCTTTTTGTATCCTTTAAAATACTTGTTCCAATCATGTGACGTATCAGGTAAGCCATGTCTTGCATAATTTCCAACATGATCAATAATTAAAGCTTTTTTATTAGGTTGATATCGCATTGATCGCATTGCTTGCTGCATGAATAGAACAAGTGAATCTGTTGGTCTTGCTAAAATCACACATGTACAATCTGGAACATCAAAACCTTCTGAAATTAAATCAACATTACATAAAACTTTGATAATGCCACTTTTGAAGTTCATCATGATTTCATTTCTTTTAACCGCCCTCGTTTTAGCATCAGCATGTTCTGCATATATACCAGCATTTCTAAATTGTTCTGCGATATTTTCACTTGCTTCAACACTATGTGCGTAAAGAATAGTTTTTTGACCGTTTGCATACTTTTTATAGTTTTCTACAATATCGCCATATATTGCTTTAGGTATCGCTTTATCCATTGATTGTTTTGTAAAGTCGCCTGTACTTGATTTTTTTAATTTACTTTCATCTGCAAGCACAACACTCTTGTAATCGTAGTCCGCTAGTTTGTGGTTATTAATTAACCACTCTACTGTTGGACCTTTTACCATTTCATCGTAAATATCTGTAAAACCTTTTCCATTAGCACGCCAGGGAGTTGCAGTAAATCCAACTCTTAAAGCATTAGGAAAATAATCGTAAATATCTTTATAAGTTTTTGCTCTACTATGATGTGTTTCGTCAGTAACGATGATCTTAGGTGGTGTAAGTTCAGATAAAATATTTTTTGCACGTTTTTCTGAAAGAATATCTACATGAGTTAAATCGACACCATGTTTTTTTAAAGTATTCTCGATTTGATAACTCAATTCTTTACGATGAACAATAAACAGAATGTGACTACCTTTGTTCACAGCATTTTTTACGACTTCTGCAATCATGACCGATTTACCACTTCCTGGAGGACTTTGAATTAATACACCAGATTTTTTTAGCAATATATGTCTTGCCTGATCAACGAGATTTTCTTGATAGTCGTAGAGTTTAAACTCCGCCATCCACATCACCTACTGTGAACAATTCTTCTTGTAAACAATGTTCTCTATTATCTAATTGATTTTTAGCAAATACATTGTTGCTAGGACTTAAGATAAAACCACGTTTACCTGATTTTTCATTGAAAACTAATCGAGCAACCACTTGGCAAAGCCCTGCGACATTATCACGAATAGTTTTACGAATATCTGGTACTGCTTGAGTAATTTGTTGTCCTGCTGGTGTATAAGATTCAAAGTTCGTTTCCCATGCAATAAATACCAGTCGTTTTCCTAGTGACTGTAAAAAACGCAAGCTATCAATCGTAAAGAAGTCTACACGTTGATAATGTGACATTTCTGGAACACGCTCATTCTTACCGTTACGCCCTAAATTAGCGAGCATTGAACGGAATAATTCTGAAATGTTGTCGATTACAATCGTGTCGTATTGATCAACTGTTTCTTTGTTTTTACTAAGCCATTTCATCAATTCGCCCCACTCTTCCCAAGCTTCATGAGTGTTGAATTCTAAAATGTCAATGTTCTCATTGCCTTTTAAAGGTCGTTCTGATTTATCCACGTTGATATAAAGTGCCTTGCCAGGTAAGAAATTTAATGTGTGTGTTTTACCTGTACCAGGTTTCGCATAGATTAAATACGTTGATTTATCTGTGGTAATTTCTTTAGCATTTGAAATATTAAATTCCATCTACTTCACCACCAAACTTGTTGAGTTTACTAATTCTGCACCTTCAACATCAGCACCTGCTAAAATATCTTCTTTCATTGTTTTTTTATCGTATTTATCTGGTTGTGGTATACGGTACGCTTTATCGATAAGCGCTTCGTTTGTGATATTCACACTAGGTTGATTATTGCGTTTGTAAATATAGTTAGTTGATGTTCTGTAATTATCTCTTTGTTGCACCTCTAAAGCGTCTTGTAAATGCTGTTTTAATCTGCCAATAAAATTATTCTTTTGTTTCTTCAATGCTTGTAGACGTTTAATCTCTTTATCAATTGCGTCTGTATCAGCTTCTATACTTCTGATTAATCCTACTGTATTATCCACTTTGGTATTCATATCTACCTCAATACTGTCTAACGTATCTTGTAAATCTTCGATAGAATAACCTTCATCCAACATATTAAGTAATTGTTGATGCTTTGTTGATAAGTTATAAAGGTTAGCCATTAGTTAGATCCTCCATTTCTTTTTCGTCTAACATCTTCTGTAATTGATTAGCTCTTGCGTCTGCGTTTTTATATAATTTGATATAAAGCTTAGTATCTTTTCGTAAATCTTCGATATGTTCTTCTAACGCTTCGTTTCTGCGTTTTAAGTGTTTATAGTCATTACTTAACATTGCTAAATCACTACTATCTTTAAGCAAAATTTCATATTCGCCTCTTGCGAGAATAATATTGTCTTGCATAACAAACCTCCATTGTTATATGATTAAGTTGAATATATTAATTAAATGTCCGACTGTTACTCATTGGCGTGTGTATCAGTCTTTTTTTTCGTAGTAACAAGTATCAAAGAATACATAGGTTACAACTGCAGCTAATAGTCCAATTCCTAAAGCTTTCATAAAGAATAAACCTGTAATAGACAGTGCAGTAGATAAAGCTAGAAACATTAAGCCACTAATTAAAAGTGTTCTATCTTCTATGCTCATTTCACCGCCTCCTTTTCTTTACATCTTTTTAATGCTTCTGGTAAATGATGCTTAAAGTGTTTTAACATCATTGTTTGAATATGTGGTGGCATTGATCTATCCTCCTTCTCTTTTCAACGCCCACATTCAACGTACAGTCTTGGCAATGACCTGATCATGTATTACGGTGTGGCTCATATCGTCGCTCACTCTCGCTCTTATACGCTCAATGTGAGCGTTGAAATCGTTATTTAATTAGCTAGACACTTTTTCTTTCCGTCTCGTTTTTGAGACATTGGAGTTAAAAAAATAATCATCCATACTAATATCTAAAACATCACAAATAGCACTAGCTTCATCAATTGTGAAATTACTCTTATTTTTATTGATCTTCTGACTAAATCTTGCAGGCGTCATTCCAATCATATACGCTACTTCCTTGTGCGAATATTTACTTTCATCAATAAAGTTTCTGAGTTTTTGATAGCGCTTAGTATTCAATTTTTCTCACCTCTTTCGTCTCATTTATGAGATTACACTAAGAACTATACACGCTTATATTTTTAGTGTCAACAAATAAATTTCATTTTTGAGAAATAAATTTGTAAAATACGTTGCATTTTTGGGAACAAACTTATATAATAAGTTTGTAAATTACAAATCAAGGAGAAAAAAACAATGACAAAATTTTCGGATAACCTTTCTAACCTTAGAAAAGCTAATAATTATTCTCTAAAAGAATTAAGTGACAGATTAAACTCAAAGTACAACGTTAAGTTCTCTAAAGCATCAATTGATAGATGGGAAAAAGGAACAACAAGTCCTTCTATGGAACACGCTAGTGCTTTGTCTGATTTCTTTGGAGTATCTTTAGATGAATTAAGTGGTCGTGAGGAATTAGTGGTTGAAGAAAAATCTAATCATTTAGCAGCACATCTTGATGGTGATTTAACAGATGAAGAATGGCAAGAAATTCTTGATTACGCTGAATACATAAGAAGTAAAAGAAAATAAAGGGTGTTTTATGTGGGGAAATATGAGGATATGTTAATTGAACATGACTATATTGAAATCATTGAATGTGATAACTTACCTAAAAGGTTATCTGGTTTATGGCTCGGGGATATGATTTTAATTAATCGTAATCTGCCTATCACTTCCAAACTTGAAACACTTGCAGAGGAACTTGCTCATAACGAACTTACATATGGCAACATAGTTGATCAAAGTAATTTTAATCATAGGAAATTTGAAGGTTATGCACGTAGGTTAGCCTACGAAAAGTTAGTCCCTCTTAAAGGTATTGTAAAAGCATTTATGCAAGGCATACATAATTTATATGAACTTGCTAATTTTTTTGAAGTTACAGAAAGTTTTGTACTACAAAGTATTGAACATTATAAACGAAAATATGGTTATTCCACTCGGTATGGTAAATACGTTATCCAATTTGAACCATTACGGGTGTTTGAATATAAAGATATATAGTAAAGGAGAAACATACATGAAAAAGTTTTTAGCTTTATTTTTTAGTAGTGCTTTAATTTTAGGCGCGTGTGGTAATGATGACACATCTAACAAAGATTCTGATACTAAATCAGAAAGTAAAACTGAAAAGAAAGTTGACGATAAAAAAGATAATAAATCCAAAGAGGATAAAAAGTCTAAAGAAGAAAAGAAATCTCAAGAAAGTGAAGATGACAAATCTACACAAGAAAATAACTCTACTGAAGAACAAAACACACAAGAAACTGCTACAAATGAACAAACTCAATCTCAACAACAAACACAAGAAACTACAACTCAAGAGCAACAGCAAGTTCAACAAAACGGCGAGTACGATAGCACTAAACACAGCGATGAATACAACGCTAGTCATCCGGTTTCAACTGATGATGATTGGACACCTGAAATGATTGAAAAAAATGAGCGACTAAATAAAGAAATGGAAGCAAACGCTAAAGTATCTAAAGAAAATGGCTATACAGGTATTCCTAACGGTGATGTTGGAGGAGTTCCTACTCCTGACAAGTATTATTCTAATGATCAATTAGACCCAGATACAGGATTACCTATGGAAGATGCAGTTCCACATGATGTTGAATAAATTTAGGGTAGTCCGCCTACCCTTATTATTTTTTTTACTTTTTTTGAGGTGATTTAATGAACGTAGCAATATATTGTCGTGTCAGTACACTAGAGCAAAAAGAACATGGCTATTCTATCGAAGAACAAGAAAGGAAACTTAAATCATTTTGTGAGATAAATGATTGGACTGTATCAGATGTATTTGTTGACGCTGGTTTCTCTGGTGCTAAACGTGACCGACCAGAATTACAACGAATGATGAATGATATTAAACGATTTGATTTAGTTCTAGTTTATAAGTTGGATAGGCTCACTCGTAATGTACGTGACTTATTAGACTTACTAGAGATATTTGAACAGAATAATGTAGCTTTTAGGAGTGCTACCGAAGTGTATGATACGTCCACTGCAATGGGACGATTATTTGTAACATTAGTTGGTGCAATGGCTGAATGGGAACGTGAGACAATTAGAGAACGTACACAAATGGGCAAACTTGCAGCACTTAAAAAGGGCATTATGCTTACTACTCCACCGTTTTATTATGATCGTGTCGATAATAAGTTTGTACCTAACAAGTATAAGGAAGTTGTCCTATTTGCCTATGAGGAGGCATTAAAAGGTAAGAGCGCTAAATCAATAGCACGTAAATTGAATAATTCTGATATTCCACCACCGAACAACAGAAAGTGGGAAGATAGGTCAATCACACGAGCATTGAGAAGTCCGTTCACAAGAGGACACTTTGAATGGGGAGGCGTTTACCTAGAAAATAACCACGAGCCTATTATTACCGAAGAAATGTACGAGAAAGTTAAGGATAGATTAGAAGAACGTACTAATACTAAAAAGGTAAAACACGTATCTATATTCAGAAGTAAGTTAGTTTGTCCTACTTGTCATAACAAATTAACGATGAATACTCATAAGGTAACACTGAAAGATAGAGTGTATTATAACAAACACTATTACTGTAATAATTGCAAAGAGACACCTAATTTAACCCCTGTGTATATACGTTCCGAAGAAGTAGAAAGAGTGTTTTATGAGTATCTACAACATCAAGATTTAACGCAATATGACATCGTTGAGGATAAAGAAGAGAAGGAAATTACAATCGATATCAACAAGATTATGCAGCAACGGAAAAGATACCATAAGCTATATGCTAACGGACTTATGAATGAAGATGAGTTAGCTGAATTGATTGAAGAAACGGATATAGCAATCGAAGAATATAAAAAGCAAAGTGAGAATGAAGAGGTTAAGCAGTATGACGCTGAAGATATAAAACAGTACAAAAACTTGTTACTTGAGATGTGGGACATTTCAAGTGATGAAGAAAAAGCTGAATTTATTCAAATGGCGATAAAGAATATATTTATCGAATATGTATTAGGTAAGAATGATAACAAAAAGAAACGTCGTTCCCTTAAAATAAAGGATATCGAGTTCTATTAATATTTTATGGAAGCATGCACAATTAACCAACCATGGCTGTATTCCATCTAAAGTGCTTGTTAATGATGGTATTAAACATGTCGATTTTTCAACTGCCTTTTCAAGAAAAAAAGAAGTAGTCAAAGCATTAAATCAAAAAAACTATTTAAACTTAGAAAATGATGAAAATATTACCTTGTTAAACTTTAAAGCACAATTTAAATCTAATACAGAAGTAGAATTAATTGATGAAAATGGTAAGTTAGTTCAAACACTGACAGCAGATAAAATTTTAATTAATACAGGTGCAAAATCTAATATTCCAAATATTGAAGGTATAGACTCAGCACAAAATGTATATGATTCAAAAGGACTATTAAATATTTCTTATCAACCTAAAGAATTAGTGATTATTGGTGGAGGATATATTGCATTAGAATTTGCCTCAATGTTTCAAAGCTTTGGTACAAACGTAACTGTACTAGAATATAATAAACAATTTATGGCCAGAGAAGATCAAGAAATAGTCACACACATGATTAATGATTTTAAAGATAAAGGCGTACGTTTAATTACTAATGTTGAAACAAAAGCATTAAAAAATGAAGGTGATTTGACAACAGTTGAAACCTCACAAGGAAACTTTACTGGTGATGCAATCTTACTTGCTACAGGACGTGTACCAAATACAGATTTAGCTTTAGACAATACAGATATTGAGTTAGGCACTCACGGAGAAATAAAAGTAAACAACCATCTACAAACCTCTGTATCACATATTTATGCTGCTGGAGATGTAAAAGGTGGATTACAATTCACTTATATTTCTTTAGATGACTTTAGAATTTTGAAATCTGAATTATTCGGTGACCGTTCACGACACACTGAAAATCGTGGTACTATCCCTTATACAGTATTTATCGATCCACCGCTTTCTCGTGTTGGTATGACCGCTTTAGAAGCACAAAAATTAAATTATAATTACGTTGAAAACACTTTATTTATTAATACTTTACCAAAACACAAAATTAATAACGATGGTCGCGGTCTTTTCAAAGTTGTAATCAATAAAGATAATAATGAAATATTAGGTGCTACTTTATATGGTAAAGGTTCTGAAGAGATTATTAATTTAATTAAACTTGCTATCGATCAACATATTCCTTATCAAGTATTACGCGATAATATTTATACTCATCCAACAATAGCTGAATCATTTAATGACTTATTTAATATTTAATTAAAAAAAGCTCGTAAACCCAATTTTTAATGAGTTTACGAGCTTCTTTATCATCGATATATATTATTTACTTGCTTTACGCTTTGCTAATTTTTCTTTTAATTTTCTATCTTGTTCTTCTTTACGACGCTTACGTTCTTCATTACGTTTTCTCAAACGTTCTTCTTCTTCAGGATCACGTGGTTTTTTTAATTGTGCAGTCACTTTTTCCATAAGTTCATCTTCAGTCAATGCAGCAAGTGGGCGATTATTAACAAAAGCAAATGTCTTACGACGACCTGGACCACAGTATGACTGACAGCCTATTTCAATTTCAGCATCAGGATCTAATTTTTCTAATTTTTTCTTTAATGATTTTAAGTTAACTGCCTGACATTCGTCACAAATCAAAAATTTATTCTTCACTTCGCTACCCACCTTTACATTATTTTCTCTTATATTTACTTCCATTCATTTATTACAACTCTAATTATTTTACTCTTTTTAATTAAAAATTCAAGCACTAAAAAAGATTTGCTATAAATAAAAAGCAAGACATATATTTTCTTAATAAAATGTCTCGCTTCATCATAATAGTAGTCTTATTGTCCGTGATATATTTTAAATTTCAAAGGTTTAATTCCCTTTTTTTCCCATACTTCATAAATAGAGTGCTTATCAACTCTATTATCGATAATTGTAATGCCACAATCTCCTCCACCAGCTCCAGAAGTTTTTGCTGCACCACCAAAACGTTCACCAATATCACATAATAATTTTAATTTTTTTGTTTCAATATCAACCGTAGCCTCTTTATCCATTTGCTGAATAATACTACGATTTTGACGAATCATTTTTTGTACACCTTTTATATTATTCGTTTTAAAAGCATAGATTAAATTTTCCACACACGTATTTGATTGATCAAGAAACTTACCATAAAAAATAGGGTCAGATTTTAAACGCTTGACTTCGCTTACTAAGTGAGGTGACGAAGCAGGAGAACCGGTCCATCCTATGAGAACTTCCATATTTTCAGGCGCTTGTAAAGGTTCTATATGAAGACCTGGCCAGTTTTTTTCTAATACTTCATCTACAGATGTTTCTTTCATTTGTTGTTTTACCCATTCGTGATCAAACGTACTATAGGCAAGCCATCCACTATAAACACTAACAGCAATATCTCCGCATGAACTTAAACTTTGTAATCTCATATTTGAAATAACCGCAAGCTTATAAATATAAAGATTGGATAACTCCATTTCATAAAATTCATTTAGAACCTTAATCACAGATACTAAAACTGCAGCACTAGAACCTAAACCATACTTTTGTCCTGATGCATCTGCAAGATTACTATCAATAGTAAGATGAAAATGTTTTAATTTTATATTACAACTTTTCGCATACTGCTCAAACACTTCAATAGCAGTAACTACATATTTGAGTTGATTGGCTGCATGTACATCTGATATTTCTATTTTATCTTCATTACGATTAAATGTGACAGGTTTATAGTGTAATGTTTTAGAATGAATCGTACCTGTGATTTCATTTGAAGCTTCAATAGCAGCCGTGACAAAACGATCTACTGCAATTAACACTGATTTATATCCAGGTTCGGTTACAGCATATTCGCCCGCTATATAAAGTTTTCCTGGCGCTTTTGCCTGAATCATTATATCTCTTCCCTACTTAATTATTTCGACTCCTGCGTGTGTAATATCACTTGTTATAATTTGATCTTTATTAAATACTTCTAAAAATTGATTCACAATCGCTTGTTGATGTTTCTTTTCTATTAGAACTTTTACATTTGGTCCTGCATCCATAGTAAAATAACAAGGTAATCCTGCTTCTCTACATTCATGTACAATTCTCATAGCTTCGTAGCTTTCTGGCACAAGATATGTAAATGGTGGCTGTGCACCTAAATTTGTTGCGTGCATTCTCAAACCGTTTGCCTCAATCACTTCACCCATTCGTTTAAAATCTTTTTGGGCAATCGCTTGTTTTGTGACTTTTAAATCTTCCTCTACATGATCTAACCAGTATTGATAAAAACGTGAGGTATCACGAGTTAAAGACATACCTGAACGACTTGATACTTTCTTTAATTTATTGTTAATAACTACAAAAATCATAGCTAAGTCATTCTCGAAGCCATCTGACTCAATTTGATGGGCGTAAGACGTTTTATCATCATAACCTTTTTCCCATTCAGCAAAACCACCATAAATACTTCTTGATGCTGATCCAGAACCACGACGAGCAAGGCGAGATAAATCTTTATCTGATAGGTTTAAATCAAGCGCTTCATTGCAAGCACCAGCTAAAGCTGCATATGCACTAGCTGAAGAAGCTAAACCAGCAGCAGTAGGCACAAAATTATCACTTTCTATGAGTGCATACGTTGAAATATCAGCTTCTTTTCGAATCATATCCATATAACGTTGAATTTTAGCACTTTCTTTAGCATTAACAGCTTCTTTATTTAAAATAAGTTGATCTTCTGTTAATGAATCATCAAACGTTACACGTGTTTCTGTATAGAAACGCTCTAATGTCACTGATAAACTATTATTCATAGGAATAATTAGATTTTCATCTGCTTTTCCCCAATATTTTATTAGAGCAATATTCGTATGGGCGCGTGCTTTACCACTTTTTTTCAAAGATTTATCCTCCTAACTTTTCAATCCAAGTATGTTGCGCTCCAGCTTTTTCGGCTGCTGCAACAATAGTTTTAGCAGTCACTTCTTCTTTAGTTAGAATTAACATGCTACCACCTCGTCCACCACCAGTTAATTTACCAGCTACTGCACCATGTTGTCTTCCAATTTCGAGTAAAGTTTCGATTTTATCGTGACTGACTGTCAATGTTCTTAAATCGTCTTGACATTGATTAAATATATTAGCAAGTTGATCAAAGCTATGATGGTTAATTGCATCACTAGCTAAATAAACAAGAGAGCCAATATGTTCAATGACATTCATATATGACTCATCGTTATCACATAAACGATGTACATCTTCAACTGCTTGTTTTGTAGAGCCTTTAACTCCTGTATCAATAACAACCATATAGCCATCTAAATCAAGAGACTTTAAAATTTCAACTTCTCCTTTTTGATACCAAACGGGTTGATTCGTTACAATCGTTTTTGTATCAATACCACTTGGTTTACCATGAGCAATGCGTTCAGCCCAGTCTGCATTTTCTAGTAATTCTTTATCAGATAGCGGCAATTCTAAATAATCATAACTTGCTCTTATAAAAGCTACTGCTACTGCTGCACTCGAACCTAAACCTCGAGAAGGTGGTAAATTAGCTTGAATTTTAATCAACAATGGTTCTTCAACATGTTTGCTTTCTACGAAGTGTGTAATAAGTGATTTCAAATGATCAGGTGCATCGTATAAAGGACCATCATAAACATCACTCTGAATTGCTGAATAATTACCTTTTTCTAAGCTTTCAATAAGCACTTTTACTTTTCCTGAAGTAAATGGAATGGCGATTGCTGGCTGGCCAAAAGTTACAGCATGCTCACCAATCAATATAATTTTTCCGTTAGATTCTCCATAGCCACGTCGTACCATGATCTCTCACCTTTAATATTCTTTCTAAAATGATTTCAACATTCATTAATGTTGTTTTAAAATTGAACATATTTATACATTTGTACATGTCATGTCACACATATGTTTATACTCATTTACTTCAAATCTTGCATTTGTGTTAATACATCAATAAATAGTATAAAACTTTGTCAAAAATAGTTCAAAACTTTGAAATATTTATATCCTAAAAAATGTTATAATCAACATAATTATGGTTAAATTATCGTTCTTAAATGAATCCACCTCATCTATATTACTATAAAAAATAATAAGAATGTAGCAATTTTTATATTTTTGAAGGTAAATATATACTTTAGTTGTATGATTGCATGCTAAAAAGGGAGTAAGCTAAAATTCACTTAGAATTTTTCTTACTCCCTTTTATCTTATTTTAATCTAAGGAACGATTCATTTTCTCATTACGTTCAATCATTTTATCGAAATATCCTTCATAACGTTGCCACTCATCCTCTGTAATTGGATCCATATTTAGCTGGCCACCTAAGTCTTTAATCGCATAAAGTAATTGGAACATCACATCTTGAACTTTAATGTCCCGATGAAGTAATGTTTCCAAAGATGCCATACATTCTGGTTTAATATCCGGATATTTAAATTTCGTAACTTCACCTTTCAAGGCACGTTTATAAAATTCATGCATCATTTCAGCTCTTTCTTCACCAGAACCTTCAACACATAAATAAATTTGAACTGCAATACCTCCACGTACCCGTCGTTGTGAAATACCAGCAAATTTTTTCCCATCAATACTTAAATCAAATCTTCCAGGACAATATGAATGCTCTATTTCTTTAGTATCTATATCTACATTTTCATTTTCGAACATTTTACAAATAAGTAAATACATAACTGTGAATGCTTCATCAATGGTTGTCTCAGTTTGTCCTTTAAAAATAAGCGAAATATTTAAAACACCTTGGTCTAATACAACCCCAAGACCACCAGAATTTCTAACGATTGCATTATAACCGATCTCGTCAGTTAAGTATTGAATACCGTCTTTTAAAAATGGCAAACGTGAATCATGTATACCTAAAATGACAGTGTGTTGGTGAATCCATGTTCTTACAACGTTACAAGATATATCTTTTCCTACACTTTCTGAAAACGTGTCATCAAATGCAAATGACTGCATTGGCGCTAAACCTGAAGAATGGTCTATATAGCGCCAATGAATGTCATTAAAATACTTACTCGCTAAATCCATTATTGTAATGTTTGAGCAGCAGTAATAATTGATAAGTTATAAACGTCTTCAGTAGAACAACCACGAGATAAATCATTTACAGGTGAATTAAGACCTTGTAAAACTGGACCAATCGCTTCAAATCCACCTAAACGTTGTGCAATTTTGTAGCCAATATTACCTGCTTCTAAACTTGGGAATACAAATACATTTGCGTCACCTTGAATTTTTGCTCCAGGTGCTTTTTTCTCTGCAACTGCAGGTACAATCGCAGCATCAAATTGAAATTCTCCATCAACCACTACATTATCTAAACCTTCAGATTCCACTTTTTCTTGTGCTAATTTTACTGCGTTAGCGACTTTTTCTACATCATCTGATTTAGCTGAACCTTTAGTTGAGAAACTTAACATAGCAACACGTGGATCCATACCAAAACTTTTTGCTGATTTTGCACTTTCTACGGCAATTTCTGCTAAATCAGAAGATTCTAATGTTGGATTGATAGCACAATCACCAAATATATATTGTTTATCTTCTTTAATCATAAAGAAGATACCAGATGTTCTAGATACGCCAGGTTTTGTTTTAATAATTTGTAAGGCAGGACGGACAGTATCTCCAGTTGAATGTGCAGCACCACTTACTAATCCATCAGCATGACCAGCGTATACTAACATTGTTCCAAAATAGTTAACATTGTTTAATAATTCTTGAGCTTGTTCTTCAGTAGCTTTACCTTTACGACGTTCTACGAAAGATTTGACTAATTCAGGTTTCAAATCACTTTTAGAAGGATCGATAATTTGAATATTAGAGATATCTAATCCTTTATCTTGAGCTAAAGTATTTACTTTTTCTTCATTACCTAATACTAAAGGTGTAACATAGTCAGTTGCTTGTAACTTTGTAGCTGCTGTTAATACTCGTTCATCTTCACCTTCCGGTAATACAATTCTAACGTTTTTTCCTGAAAGTTTTTCTTGTAATACATCTAATAAACTAGACATAATGCCCTCCTCAAATTTTTTAAATAATAGTATTTTCACCTTAATTATACTTTATTTCTTTTAATATTTCTATTTCATTAATTTGTAATCTTTTAAGTATGTGTGACAATTCTCTTTATGATAAAATTTAATCTGTATTGATAGAAAATATAGTTAAAGGAGCGATAGATATGAGTGAAGCAGCTGAAACATTAGATGGTTGGTATAGCCTTCATTTATTTTACGCTGTCGATTGGGCAACGTTTAGATTGGTGCCAGAAGATGAGCGCGAAGCAATGATTAATGAATTTAAAGTATTTATCAAAAATAAAGCCACTGCCAGAGAAAAACAAGCTGGAGATTATGCTTTATATAATATTACAGGTCAAAAAGCAGATATTTTATTATGGTATTTACGTCCAGAAATGAAAGAATTGAATGAAATTGAAAATGAATTAAATAAATTAAGAATTGCTGATTTCTTCATTCAAACTTATTCATATGTATCTGTGATTGAGTTAGGTAACTATTTAGCCGGTAAATCAGACGAAGATCCTTATGAAAATCCACATATTAAAGCAAGATTATATCCAGAATTGCCTAGAACAGAATATATTTGTTTCTATCCAATGGATAAACGTCGTAATGAAACATATAACTGGTATATGTTACCAATGGAAGATCGTAAAAAACTAATGTATAACCATGGTATGATTGGACGCAAATTCGCTGGTAAAATTAAACAATTTATTACTGGTTCAGTAGGTTTTGATGATTTTGAATGGGGCGTCACATTATTCTCAGATGATGTTCTACAATTCAAGAAAATTGTTTATGAAATGCGTTTTGATGAAACGACTGCTCGCTATGGCGACTTTGGTAGTTTCTATATCGGCCATATTTTAACTACTGATCATTTCGATCAATTTTTTGCAATTTAATATATAAATGGAGCAAAGATTAGCATAGTAAACGCCAGTCTTTGCTCCATTTTTCAATAAATTAATATATTTATATAAAACAATTAGTTTCCGAGATAAAGTACACTTTTTACAAAGTGTACTTCAAGTAGTATGGTTTGGGAGAACTTCATTACTACTCTGAACATTAACAAATCACAAAAGTGCTGTCGCTACCCAGCACAATTTTGACTTGTTAACTATTATTATTTAACCGAATTGTAATGTTCTGAAACATTATTGTTATAAATTAATTGTTTTTTAACATTAAATTTTATTTTCATTAAAATATATTTACCTACTATTGAGGTATAATGGTAATCATATTATGATTGTTAAGTTTTATAATGTAAGGTAGTTATTTTCATGTACTTCTACTATAATAATGATTACATCTTAACGAATGGTGATGAAATGGAAAATACAAATAAACAAGAACATATAGATGAAACTTTAATCAAAGACGTCGTCATGATGGCTGGACGTATATTACTTGAATCTGGCGCGGAAGGAACACGTGTAGAAGATACGATGACACGTATTGCCCGAAAACTAGGATATCCTGAAAGCAATAGCTTCGTTACAAATACAGTCATTCAATTTACTTTACATAACGAATCTTACCCCCGAATATTTAGAATTAATTCCCGTGATACTAATCTCATTAAAATTTCACAAGCAAATGAAATATCACGATTAATCACAAAAGGGGATATCTCTTTAGAAGATGCAAAAGAGCGATTAGAAAAAATATATATTGCAAAACGAGATAGTAGCTTAACATTTAAAGGGATTGCTGCTGCCATTATTGCAATTAGTTTCCTATATTTGCAAGGTGGCCAATTTATCGATGTTATTACTGCTCTACTTGCAGGTAGTATTGGATATCTGGTTGTTGAAATTCTAGATCGCCGATTACACGCACAATTTATTCCAGAATTCGTCGGATCCTTAGTTATTGGTATTATTGCAGTATTCGGTCATTGGTTAGCGCCAAGTGGTGATTTAGCTACTATTATTATTGCTGCAGTCATGCCTATTGTACCTGGAGTACTGATTACGAATGCTATACAAGATTTATTTGGTGGTCATATGATGATGTTTACCACTAAGTCTTTAGAAGCACTTGTAACCGCATTTGGTATAGGTGCCGGTGTAGGTTCGATATTAATATTAGTTTAGGAGTACGCATAAATGTTTTGGTTATTTAATTTTATATTTAGTTATACAGCTTCTCTCTTTTTCTGTGTAATCTTTGACGCTCCTAGAAAGCTGTATTTATCGTGTGGTTTTGTTGGAGCTTGTGGATGGATGGTATATATTTTATTCTACCAAGGTTTGAATATACATACGATTTATTCAAGTTTTTTCGGTAGCTTTACATTGGGTTTAATCAGTCATTACATGGCTCGTAAAAAACGTGAACCTGCAATCATTTTCATGGTTACTGGTATTATTCCATTAGTTCCTGGTGGACTTGCTTTTGATGCAACTAAAAATCTAGTCTTATTACAATTTGGTAAAGCAATCAACACAATGCTCGAAGTCACACTTATCGCTGGTGCGATTGCATTAGGATTATTATTTGCAGACCAAATTTCAAAAATCATCGTTTCTGGTTTCGCTCGACGACGTAAACGTATATAACAATAAAACGCGAGAGATTGTTGGTAATTAACCCTCATCTCTCGCGTTTACGTATATTATTTTTTATCTTGTATCATTTCTTTAACTTCTCGTTCTGATTGATTTAAAATCAGACGACTTAATTCGTCATTATTCATATTTTTTAATTTAGGGTATCGAACTACAAAGAAAATAAGACCAATCACTAACCAACTACCCAATGCAATATATGAAGGCATTGAAAGTGAAGCTGGTGATCCTGGAACTAATAATAAAAGTAAAAAGATAAATGAAACAATAGAACCCAAAATAGCAAAGGTCTTATAAATAGGACCATACGTGTTACTTTGTTTATTGTAACTAAATAGCTTAGCAGCAGATAAACAAGTAATAAAATAAGCAATAGATACACCTGTTGAAGACATATCAACAATCCATGTTAATGCGGTACGTCCTAACCATGGCGCAATTAAAGTAATAGCTACTAAAAAGATAATAGCTACATATGGTGTTTTATATTTTGGATGTAATTTACTAAACGCTTTAGGCATGATACCAGCACGCCCCATTGAGAATAGTAATCGACTTGAACTCATTAAGAATCCGTTTAATCCAGTAAAAATCCCCATAATAATAGCAATCGCTAATACTCCTAAGCCAATATAACCAAAAGCAGTTTGTGTTTCAGCGCCTGTTAACCATAAATTTCCGTTAAAATTCGCATTATTCGTACCCAACCACCCTGTGTATAAAATCATAATGACATAAGTTAAAGCTGCTGCTAATAAACTGTATACAATCAGTTTGAACGTTTTATTTGGCGAGAAATTAAACTCTTCTGCTGTTTGTGGAATATTATCAAATCCCACATAAGCCCATGGTGCAATAGCTACAATCATAATAATGGAATTAAACCATCCAAGTTCTTTACTTGCTAAAGGTTGTAAGTTACTTAACGAAAAGTTATTTCCGAAAAATGAACCTACAAACATAAGCACAACAACAATGACCATTGCTATACAAAAATAATATTGGAGTGTACCAGAAACACTTGCACCACGAATTGCAATAAACATAAATACTAATAATAATACCGTAGCAATAACTATTTCTGTTATGTAAACATCCCATCCAGCAATCGTATATAACCTTCCATTATTCAAAATGTTTGGCAGTAAAAACTTAATTAATAAACTAAATGCTGTCGCATTTAACGCTACTACACAAACATAACCGAATGTTAAGAACCATGATGAAAAGAAACTCACATATCTTCCGAAACTTAAATAACTAAACGCGAATGCACCGCCTGACACAGGAAAACGTTCGACTAATGCGCCATAACTTACAGCAATTAATATCATCAATAAAGCACCAATGACAATACCAATAGATGAAGCAATCGGACCTGATTGTTTAATCCAATCACCGGGTAGTATAAATGCTCCCCATCCGATACACGAGCCATAAGCAATCGCCCAAACAAATTTTTCAGAGAGATTTTGTTTTAAATCTCCTCTATCTATCTCTCGATTTTTATTATTCATAAAATAAACTCACCTCAGGTACTTAACATACCCAAAAAGGTGAGTTTACTAACCAAAATATAAAATATTATTATCCAGCAAATTTAAATGTTGCAATAATTAACATTAACCATCCCACAATAAAGAGTACGCCCCCTATTGGTGTAATAGCTCCTAAAATACGAATTTGAGTCAATGCAAGAATATATAATGAGCCACTAAATAGAACAATACCAAAGAACAGAAGCCATCCTGCCCAATTCACATTAATAGAAGTTGTACCACTAATGATGCCAATCATAATTAATCCTAGACCATGATACATTTGATAATTCACTGCTTTTTCCCATACTGACATATATTTATCAGAGAGTTTTCCTTCAAGTCCATGTGCACCAAATGCGCCCGTACCAACAGACATCATCGTACACAATGCACCTAAAATTATAAATACTTTCATCATAATATTTTAGTTCTCCTAACTTAATTTTAATTAAAAATCAAATATTGATTCACCATTTCCAATTTCATCATCCGTCACCATCATATTAGACGATTTAGTTTGATGCTTCATTGTTTGTGGAACTTTACCACCCATCGCTTCAATTTCTGCAGCAGTAATCGCTGAATGATTTGAAGGCTTATTTGAAAACGAAGATTCAGAAGTTACAATATTAGTAAAATCATGTTTTGATTTTTTAGAAGGTCGTTTTGAAACATCGGAATAAAGAGATGTTAAAGTATGAATCGCATACATATGCTTTTCAAACTGTTGTTCATCTTGAGCTTCATCTGCTTGCACTAATTCTTGTTCTATAAGTTGAATTAATTGTTCTTTGTTCAATTAAGATTCCCCACTTTCACACCATTGTATTGGCGTTTTACCTTTAGATTCTAAATAATCATTTGTACGAGAATAAGGTTTAGACCCAAAGAAACCTCGATAAGCAGATAATGGACTTGGATGAACAGATTTAATGATATGATGCTTTGCTGTATCAATTAATTTTATCTTTTGCTGCGCAGGTTTTCCCCATAAGATAAAGACAACATCTTCGCGATAATCTGAAATAGCTTTAATGACTTCATCTGTAAATATTTCCCATCCAATGTCCTTATGGGAATGTGCTTCACCTTTACGTACAGTTAATACAGTATTTAATAACAGAACACCTTCACGTGCCCAGTCCTGTAGATGTGGAGAAGTTCTATGACAGCCGATATCATCTTCTAATTCTTGATACATATTTCTTAAAGATGGTGGGAATTTAGCATTGGGTTGAACTGAAAATGCTAACCCATGTGCTTGGTTAGGTCCATGATATGGATCTTGACCCAAAATAACAACTTTAATATCTTCAAATGGTGTTAAATCAAAAGCTTGATAAATGTTTTCTCTATCTGGATAGACGATTTGTGTCGTATATTCTTTTTCTAAAAAATCATGCATTGCTTTAAAATCATGTTTTGTTGTAATGTCATGAAAAATGTCTGACCATTCCATCGTTTTCACCTCACTTCTATTTTAACATATGACCCCTTTGGAACGTGATATAAATCGCCTTACTATCTTCATGCTAGAACAATAGTTGAGTTACATGATATGATAAATAAAGATGTAAATAATTGACAGGAGTGATAATACATGGCATTAAAAAAAGTATTAACAATTGCCGGCTCTGATACAAGCGCTGGCGCAGGTATGCAAGCCGACCTTAAAACATTTCAAGAACTAAACACTTACGGTATGGTGGCTTTAACAGCTGTTGTAACAATGGACAAAGAAACTTGGTCTCACGATGTGACACCACTTCCAATGGATGTATTCGAAAAACAATTAGAAACAGTCATTTCAATTGGTCCAGATGCTGTTAAAACAGGTATGCTTGGAACTGAAGAAATCATTAAACGTGCTGGCGAAGCATTTGAACAATCAGGTGCAAAATATTTCGTAGTAGATCCAGTTATGGTATGTAAAGGGGAAGACGAAGTACTTAACCCAGGAAATACAGATGCAATGATTAAATATTTATTACCTAAAGCAACGGTCGTAACACCTAATTTATTTGAAGCTGGTCAATTATCTGGATTAGGTAAATTAACGTCAATTGAAGATATGAAAAAAGCTGCAAAAATCATTTATGATCAAGGTGCTCAACATATTATTATTAAAGGTGGTAAAGCATTAGATCAAGATAAATCTTATGACTTATATTATGATGGTCAAACATATTATCAATTAACAACTGATATGTTCCAACAAAGTTATAACCACGGTGCAGGTTGTACATTTGCAGCAGCTACAACAGCTTACTTGGCAAATGGTAAATCACCTAAAGAAGCTGTTATTAGCGCTAAAGCATTTGTGGCATCAGCAATTAAAAATGGTTGGAAAATGAATGACTTTGTAGGCCCAGTTGATCACGGCGCATACAACCGCGTAGAACACATCGACGTCGACGTCAAAGAAGTTTAAAGAAGTACTGCATTTTTGAAAAAAATGCTAGTACTTCT